>NZ_DASZGI010000038.1:0-75857 GCF_035938995.1 Actinocrinis sp. | reverse complement strand
GCCAGCTGTTCGCGGACGCGGACGGGTGCGGTGCCGCCGCGTCCGTCGCGCGAGGCGAGGGAGCCGGGGACGGTCAGCACCTCGCGGACCGCGGGCGTGAGCCGGGCGTCGATCGCGCTCAGATCGGCGTCGGTCAGCTGGGACAGCTCCAGGCCGCGTTCTTCGCAGTAGCGGACGCTGGCTCCGGCGATCTCGTGCGCCTGGCGGAACGGGACTCCCTGCTTGACCAGCCATTCGGCGACATCGGTGGCCAGCGAGAACCCTTCGGGGGCCAGTTCCGCCATACGGTCGCGGTGGAACGTGATCGTCGCGATCATGCCGGTGAAGGCGGGGAGCAGGACGGCCAGGGTGTCGACGGAGTCGAACACCGGCTCCTTGTCCTCTTGTAGATCGCGGTTGTAGGCGAGCGGAAGGGCCTTGAGCGTGGCCAGCAGGCCGGCGAGGTTGCCGATCAGCCGGCCGGACTTGCCGCGGGCCAGCTCGGCGATGTCCGGGTTCTTCTTCTGCGGCATGATCGACGAGCCGGTCGCGTAAGCGTCATCGAGGGTGGCGAAGCGGAACTCGCGGGTGGTCCAGAGGATGACCTCTTCGGCGATCCGCGAGATGTCGACGCCGATCATGGCGGCGACGAAGGCGAATTCGGCCACATAGTCGCGTGCGGCGGTACCGTCGATGGAGTTGGCCGCGCTGCCGGAGAAGCCGAGTTCGGCCGCCACGCCCACCGGGTCGAGGCCGAGGGTGGATCCGGCCAGCGCTCCGCTGCCGTACGGCGAGACGTCGGTGCGCCGGTCCCAGTCGCGCAGCCGCTCGACGTCGCGGCCGAGCGCGTGCACGTGCGCGAGCAGGTGGTGCGCGAGAAGCACCGGCTGGGCGTGCTGTAGGTGGGTGCGGCCGGGCATGGCGACGTCGATGTTCGCCTCGGCCTGGTCGGCGAGCGCCTGCTGCAGGTCGGTGACCAGAGCGGCCAGGTGTCTGGCCTGGTCGCGCAGGTACATCCGGCCGAGCGTGGCGATCTGGTCGTTGCGGGAACGACCTGCGCGCAGCCTGCCGCCGAGTTCCGGGCCGACCCGTTCGATCAGGCCGCGCTCGAGGGCGGTGTGGCAGTCCTCGTCGGCGACGGTGGGGGTGAAGGCGCCGGACTCGACATCGGCTTCGAGCTTGTCCAGGCCGAGCAGCATGCTCTCAAGTTCCGTGTCGGACAGCAGCTCGGCCTTGTGCAGGGCCCGAGCGTGGGCGCGCGATCCGGCGAGGTCGTATGTAGCCAGACGCCAGTCGAAATGCACGCTCGCGGACAATGCAGCGAGCGCGTCGCTCGGGCCGCTGCTGAAGCGGGAGCTCCACAGGAGGTTGGGCTTCTTCTCGCCGTTGGTCACGGTCATCCCTCCACGTCCGGCACGTCCTGTCGCGCGGCTGTATTCGAGTGCAGACTGCCGCTCTGGTCGGCGGCCCTGCCGAGGCTCGCGGAGGCGTTCGGACCTCCGGAGCGGGTGGGGATGACGCGGGCGGTCATGGCTGCTCCCTTCGTCGGACGGTCGCGGCGGGCGGCGCGGACGCCGGGTCGGCGCGTGATCAGCCGCGGTGAGCGGCCTGGATGAGTTGGCGGGCTAGATCGGGGCCTCCGGTGGGCTCGCGGCAGATGACCAGGACAGTGTCGTCGCCGGCGATCGTGCCCATCACGGTGGCGGTGACGCCGTGGTTGTCGGCGTGGTCGATGGCGGAGGCGAGGAACTGTGCGGCGCCCGGTGGCGTGCGCAGGACCACCAGGTTGGCCGAGCCCTCCGCAGTCACCAGCAGCTCGCCGAGCAGCCGCTTGAGCCGCGCCTCGAGGACGCTCGGCTCGCGGGCGGCCCGCGGCGCGCCGTCGCCGCCCTCGCTGCGCAGCGCGTAGACGAGGGTGCCGTCCGTGTCGCGGATCCGCACGGCGCCGAGCTCGTCGAGGTCGCGGGAGAGGGTGGCCTGGGTGACCGAGAACCCCTCCTCAGCGAGCAGGTCGGCCAGAGCGGTCTGCGACCTGACCTGGTGGCGGTCGAGGATGTCGGCGATGCGCTGGTGGCGGGCGCGCCGGGTGTTGGCGGTGGTCAGCGCGCTCAGGGCGGGCTGGCCGGGGATCTCGCTCATCGTCGCTCCCGGCGACTGTGCCCGATCAGGAAGCTGAGCAGCGCCTTCTGGACGTGCAGGCGGTTCTCCGCTTCGTCCCAGACGGCCGACTGGGGGCCGTCGATGACCGAGGCGGCTATCTCCTTGCCCCGGTAGGCGGGCAGGCAGTGCATGGCGATCGCGTCCGGGGCGGCGAGGGCGAGAGCCGCTTCGTCGACGGCGTAGGGCTTGAATACGTCGACTCGGTCGGCCTGCTCGGCTTCCTGGCCCATGGACACCCAGGTGTCGGTGACCAGGACGTCGGCTCCGGTGGCGGCGGCCTTGGCGTCGTGTTCCACGGTCACCGAGCCGCCGGTCTGTGCGGCGATGCGGGCGGCGTCGGCGACGATCACCGGGTCGGGCTGGTACGCGGCGGGTGTACCGATGCGCACGTGCATGCCGGCGAGCGCGCCGCCGAGCAGGTACGAGTGCGCCATGTTGTTGGCGCCGTCACCGAGGTAGCTGAGCACCACTCCGGCGAGGGTGCCCTTGCGCTCGCGGACGGTTTGGAGGTCGCCGAGGATCTGGCACGGGTGGAACTGGTCGGTCAGGGCATTGATGACCGGTACGCGGGAGACGGCGGCCATCGCCTCGATCCGGTCCTGGCCGAAGGTGCGCCAGACGATCGCCTCGACCTGGCGGTCGAGGACGCGGGTGGTGTCCTCGACCGGCTCGCCCCGGCCGAGCTGGCTACCGCTCGCGTCGATGATGAGGGGGTAGCCGCCGAGTTGGGCGATGCCGACGGAGAAGGACACCCGGGTGCGGGTGGAGGGCTTGTCGAAGAGCACGGCGACGGCTTTGGGGCCGGCGAGCACCTGGTGCCCGAGCGGATCGGCCTTGAGCCGGTCGGCGAGATCGAGGACCTCGGCCTGCTCGGCCGGGGTGAGGTCGTCGTCGCGGAGGAAGTGGCGGATCATCAGGCGCTCCCCTCGGTGTAGGTGTCGAGCAGGGTCGGCAGGGCAGTCAGGAACTCGTCGGTCTGGGCGTGGGTCAGGATCAGCGGCGGGGCGAGCCGCACCGCGGTCGGGTTGACCGCGTTGACGATGAAGCCGGCGTCGAGGGCGGCGTCGGCGACCCGGGCCGCCATCGGCGCGGTCAGCTCGATCGCGAGCAGCAAGCCGGTGCCGCGGACCTGGGAGACGGCAGGGTGGTCCAGGGCGAGGATGCCTTCGCGCAGGTGGGCGCCGACGGCGGCGACGTTCGCGAGCAGTCCGTCGCGCTCTATCGCGTGCAGGACGGCGAGGCCGGCTGCGCACGCCACCGGGTTGCCGCCGAAGGTGGTTCCGTGCGCGCCGGGCTCGAACAACTGGGCGGCGCGGCCGAGGGCGATCGAGGCGCCGAGCGGCAGGCCGCCGCCGAGTCCCTTGGCGGCGGAGATCACGTCGGGCCGCCAGTTTCCGGAAGCTTGAGCCTCGGGCTGGTAAGCGAACCAGGCGCCGGTGCGTCCGATGCCGGTCTGGACCTCGTCCAGAACGAACAGGGCGCCGTATCGCGCCGTGATCTCGCGGGCGGCGGTGAGGTAGCCGGGCGGCGCGGGCAGGACGCCGCGCTCGCCTTGGACCGGCTCGACGATGAACGCGGCGGTCTGGCCGTCGATCGCGGCTTCGAGCGCGGCGACGTCGCCGTAGGGCACGAAGGTCACGTCTCCGGGCAGCGGGAGGAACGGGTCGCGGATGCCGGGTTTGCCGGTCAGGGCGAGCGAGCCCATGGTGCGGCCGTGGAACCCGCCCTCGGCGGCGACGACCTTCGTGCGGCCGGTGAGCCGGGAGAGCTTGAACGCGGCCTCGTTCGCTTCGGCGCCGGAGTTGCAGAAGAAGACCCGGGCGTCGCCGCCGACCAGGTCGACGAGGCGTTCGGCGAGGGCGATCTGCGGCGCGGTGCCGAAGAAGTTGCTCACGTGCCCGAGGGTGGTCAGCTGGGCGGTCACCGCCTGGACGATCAGCGGGTGGGCGTGGCCGAGGGTGTTGACCGCGATGCCGGCGAACAGGTCGAGGTAGCGGCGGCCGTCGGCGTCCCAGAGCTGGGCGCCCTCGCCGCGGACGAACACGCGCTTCGGCGGGCCGAAGGTGTTCATCAGCGCGTGCGTGTAGCGGTCGGTCCAAGCCTGCGACAGGCCGGTGTGCGGGTGGAGCGCGGGCAGTGCCTCGGCGGAAGCGATCGTCATCCCGGCACCACCATGGTCCCGATCCCCTCGTCCGTGAAGACTTCCAGAAGCAGCGAGTGTTGGACGCGGCCGTCGAGGACGTGCGCCGCGTGGACACCACCGCGCACGGCGCGCAGGCAGGCCTCCATCTTGGGCGCCATGCCAGAGGAGAGGCTGGGCAGCCGGCCGGCGAGTTCGTCGGCGGTCAACTGACTGATCACTTCTTCGGGGGGACGAGAAGCGCCATTGCCGGACGGCGGCCAGTCGGCGTAGAGCCCTTCGACGTCAGTCAGGACGACCAGCTTCTCCGCGCGCAAGCCGACCGCGAGCGCGGAGGCTGCGGTGTCCGCGTTGACGTTGTACACCCCGCCGTCGTCGGCCCGGGCCACGCTGGAGACCACCGGGATGCGCCCGTCGTCGAGTAGTGCGGTGATCACGGAGGCGTCGACCTTGACCACGTCGCCGACCCGGCCGATGTCGATCTTCTCGCCGTCCACCTCGGCCAGGCGCTTCTCGGCCAGCAGGGTGTTGCCGTCCTCGCCGGACAGGCCGACGGCGAAGGAGCCGTGCGCGTTGATCAGCCCGACGATCTCGCGCTGGACCTGGCCGGTCAGGACCATGCGGACCACGTCCATGGCTTCGGGCGTGGTGATCCGCAGGCCGCCGGCGAACTTCGCCTCGAGCCCGGACCGCTCGAGCTGGCGGGTGATCTGCGGGCCACCGCCGTGCACCACGACAGGGCGCAGTCCCGCGTAGCGCAGGAAGACCACGTCCTGCGCGAAGGCCCGCTTCAGGTCCTCGTCGACCATCGCGTTGCCGCCGAACTTCACCACGACGGTGGCGCCGTGGAAGCGGGAGAGCCAGGGCAGCGCCTGGGTGAGGACCTGCGCCTTCGCCAGGGCCTCGTGGGAGCGGGTGCCGCCCGCGGTGGTCTTCACGAGGAGTACGCCGAGTTCTCGTGGACGTATTCCTTGGTCAGGTCGTTGGTCCAGACGGTGGCGGTGGCATCGCCGGCGTCCAGGTCGACCACGACGTGTACGTGCCGGGGTTTCAGGTCGCATAGCTCGCGGTCCTCGCCGACGGAGCCGTCGCGGCACACCCAGACGTCGTTGATGGCGACGGAGAGCTTGTCGGGCTCGAAGGCCGCGGAGGTGGTGCCGACGGCGGACAGCACGCGCCCCCAGTTGGGGTCCTCGCCGTAGATCGCGCATTTGAACAGGTTGCTGCGGGCGATGGAGCGGGCGGCCTCGACCGCGTCGGACTCGTCGGCGGCGTGACGGATCTCGATCTCGATGTCCTTCGAGGCGCCCTCGGCATCGGCGATGAGCTGGCGGGCCAACGAGTCGCAGACCTCGAGGACGGCGGCGGCGAACGATTCCGGAGCCGGCGCGACTCCGGAGGCGCCGGAGGCCAGGAGAATGACGGTGTCGTTGGTGGACATGCAGCCGTCCGAGTCGATGCGGTCGAAGGTGCGGGCGACAGCCGAACGCAGGGCATTGTCAAGCTCGGGAGCGGGGACGTCGGCGTCGGTGGTGAGCACACACAGCATGGTCGCCAGGCCCGGGGCGAGCATGCCGGCTCCCTTGGCCATGCCGCCGACCGTGAAGCCGTCGCGGTGGGCGACGGCCGTCTTGGCGACGGTGTCCGTGGTGCGGATCGCTTCGGCGGCATCGGCGCCGCCGTCGGCGGAGAGCAGGTCTGCTGCGGTCGCCAAGCCGGGGAGCAGCTTCTCCATCGGCAGGCGGATCCCGATCAGGCCGGTGGAGCAGACCCCGATCTCGGCGGCGGAGGTGTCGAGCAGTTCGGCGAGGCGTTCGGCGGTGGCATGGGTGTCCTGGAAGCCGAGCGGCCCGGTGCAGGCGTTGGCTCCGCCGGAGTTGAGGACCACGGCGTGCAGGGCGCCTGAGGTGAGGACCTGCTGACTCCAGAGGACGGGGGCGGCCTTAACCCGGTTGGAGGTGAAGACGCCCGCGGCGGCGCGGGATGGTCCGTCGTTGACGACGAGGGCGAGATCGGGCGCGCCGCTGGACTTGATGCCCGCTGCGATGCCCGAGGCGCGGAATCCGCGCGCGGCGGTGACGGTCACGGAGCCACTCCGATCGTGGTCAGCCCGGCGGTCTCGTCCCAGCCGAGGGCGAGGTTCATGCACTGCACGGCGCCTCCGGCGGTGCCCTTGGCGAGGTTGTCGATCGCGCCGACGACCACGACGCGCCGGGCGGCCTCGTCGAGCGCGACCTGGAGGTGCACGGAGTTGGAGCCGAGCACTGCGGCGGTCTGCGGCCAGTTGCCCTCTGGCAGCAGTGTGACGAACGGTTCGTCGCCATAGGCTTTTTCGTAGGTGGCGCGGAGAGCTTCGTAGCCGACGCCGGGCAGCGCCGGGGCGGAGCAGCTGGCCAGGATGCCGCGGGACATCGGGACCAGGATCGGGGTGAAGGACACAGACACCGCAGCTCCCGCGGCCCGCTCGAGGTTCTGGCTGAACTCGGGGGTGTGCCGGTGTGCGCCGCCGACCTGGTAGGCGGAGGCGTTACCCATGATCTCGGAGCCAAGCAGATTGGGCTTGAGGGAGCGGCCCGCTCCCGAGGTCCCGGTCGCCGCGGTGACGACGACCTCCGGCGCGACGAGCCCAGCAGCGAGCGCGGGGTACAGGGCGAGTGTGCCGACGGTCGGGAAGCAGCCAGGGACGGCCACCCGCTTGGTGGAGCGAAGGATCTCGCGCGTGCTGGGCCCACCGGCGGCGCCCGGGAGTTCAGGCAGACCATAGGGCCACGTGCCAGCGTGTTCGGAGTGGTAGAACGCGGACCACGCGCCGGCGTCGGCGAGGCGGAAGTCGGCCCCACAGTCGATGATGACCACCTCGGGTCCGAGCGCCTGGGCGACGGCTCCGGACTGGCCGTGCGGCAGGGCCAGGAAGACGACGTCGTGGCCAGCCAGCGTCTCCGGATCGGTGGCGCCGAGAACGCGGTCGGTCAGCGGCCCGAGATGAGGCTGGTGCTCGCCCAGCGACGAACCCGCGTTCGCTCCGGCGGTCAGCGCGCCGATCTGCGCGCGACCGTCGAGCACGGCGGGATGACCGAGGAGGGTCCGCAGGATCTCCCCGCCCGCGTAGCCGGTCGCCCCTGCGACCGCGATCCGGATGGTCATGTGCATGATGATACAGCGGTTCGAATGAGTATGCAATCCCGGAAACGGCGTCGCCTCCAAGAGTGATCTTTCGGCAAGCCGCCACGCACCGTGCCCTGAAGGTGCTGACATCGGGCTGAAAGGAGGGTCGCGATGACCATCGCAGACTTCGATTTCTGGGTGTCAGACATGCAGGAGCTGATCGAGCTCCCACGGCGCGCCAGGCTGCGGCTGACCGAGAACGGGTTGACGATCACCCCGGCAAGCCAAGCGCACAAGGCGACGCAGACGGAGCTCGCAAATCAGATCGGCGACAAGCTCCCCGGCTGGCAGTGGCTCAGCCAATTCAGCGTGGTACCGCCTCGGGAGGGCTACAAGCCCGAGCCCGACGTATCGGCCGTGAGGGCAGAGGACTTCGATCCCGCTGCGAGCGAGGCGTGCGAAGACAGGCTGCCTTTCGTCGTGGAGATCGTGGCCAAGGAAAGCCGTGAGCGGCATCACGAGACTAAGCCCGCCCACTACGCACTGCGTGGGATTCCCGCCTACCTCGTCGTCGACGTCCGGCGAGCGACCTGGACGCTGTATCAGGAGCCGAATGAGGCAAAGTATCAGCGGGTCACTGAGGGGGAATTCGGCGAGGAGATCGTGATCCCGGTCGACGGTGAGCCGATGCTGCGGCTCGACTCGTCGAAGTTCCGCCGGTTCGTGTAGACAGCAGTTGCGCAGGCATCGCGGGTAGCGAGGCTGTGGGCCGCGAGCATCTGCTCGCGGCCCACAGCCGTCCGCTGTCCGGACGCGCGTTCTCCGTCGGTCGTTCGCTACTAGGCGCCGCGGAGGACGGCGCCGGTGCGCTCGGCGGCCAGTGCGACGGCGGAGTCGCGCGCGGCCGTTGCTTCCTCCACAGTGAGCGTGCGGTCGGCGGCGCGGAATCGCAGCGAGAAGGCGAGGGACTTCTTGCCTTCGCCGATCCGCTCTCCTTCGTAGACGTCGAACAGGCGCAGCGACTCGAGTAGCGCGCCCGCGCCGTTTTCGAGCGCCGTGTGGACCTCGGCCGCGGGGACCGCCTTGTCGACGACCAATGCGACGTCCTGGGTCGCCACCGGGAAGGTCGACACCGCCGGGCCTTGCACGGGGACGTCCTGCTCCGGCATCAGCGCGCCCAGGTCCAGCTCCATCGCGCAGACTCGGGGTGGCAGACCCATCGCCGTCAGGACCTTGGGATGCAGCTCGCCCGCATGGCCGACGAGGCGGCCGTCCACGGTCAGCTTTGCGCAGCGGCCCGGGTGCCAGGGTGCGTGCTGATGCTGCGCGATTTCGAGCTCCACGCCGCACGCTTTGGCCACGGTGCGCGCCGCCTCGATCGCGTCCGCCCAGCCCGCCGGGCGGCCCGGCCCCCACCAGCCGTCCGGTTCCCGCTGCCCGGCGAGCACCACGGCGGCGCGCTCCGGCTGGTCGGGAAGCGCCGCGGCGAGCGCGGCCAGCTGCGCGTCGCTCGGGCGGCTGTCGGTGGGCAGGCGCGGCGGAGCGGGCGCGCCGGGACGCGGCCGGAACACCAGGCCTGTCTCGAACAGCGCCGCGTCGGGGAAGCCGCGCCCGATGTTGCGGCGCAGCGTCGCGAGCAGACCCGGCAGCAGCGTGGTGCGCAGTTCCGGCTGCTCGTCAGAGATCGGATTGAGCAGGCGCAGGGTGGTGCGGCGCGGGTCGTCGGCGTCGAGACCGAGTTGGTCGAAGTCCTTTTGTCCGACGAACGGATAGCAGAGCACCTCGACGTAGCCCGCGTCGGCCAGGGAGCGGCCCACCCGCCGACGGGCACGCTGCTTCACCGTCAAGCCACGCCCGGGCGGCACCGTCGGCATGGCCGAGGGCACCCGGTCGTAACCCTCGAGCCGGATCACCTCCTCGGCCAGGTCGTTCGGGTCGGTCAGGTCCGGGCGCCAGGACGGCGGGGTGATCAGTAGATCGTCCCGGCCCTCCACCGCGCAGCCGATCTCCTGGAGCCGCCCGACCACGGTCTCGCGGGTGTATTCGAGGCCGGCGACCCGGCCGGGCAGCTCGGCGTCGATCGCGATGGGCATCGGCTGCGCCGGGCGGGTGGACTCGATGGTCAGCGCCGTGTCCGCCTCGCCCTGGCCGAGCAGCACCAGCAGATCGACCGTGCGCTGGACCGCAGCCGCGGCGGCGTTCGGGTCGACTCCGCGCTCGAACCGGCGCGAGGCCTCCGACGGCAGCTTGTGCCGCCGGGCGGCGCGGGCGATGGCGACCGGGTCGAAGTGCGCGCCCTCGATCAGCACGTCCGTCGTAGTCGGCTGGACCTCGGTGGCCGCCCCGCCCATCACCCCGGCCAGGCCGATCGGCCCCGAGGCGTCGGCGATGACCAGGTCCTCGAGGTCGAGCTTGCGGTGGGAGCCGTCGAGGGTCTCCAGGATCTCCCCGGGCTGTGCGCGGCGCACGGTGATCGGACCGGTGAGCTTGTCCGCGGCGTAGGCGTGCAGCGGCTGACCGATCTCCAGCATCACGTAGTTGGTGATGTCGACGATCAGCGAGATCGGGCGCATCCCGGCCAGCTGGATGCGGCGCTGCATCCACAGCGGCGACGGAGAGAGCGGGTCGATGCCGCGCACCGCACGCGCGACGAACAGGTCGCAGCCGAGCGGATCGCCGAGCCGCACCGGATAGCCGGTCGATGTGGGTGCAGGGGTGTCCAGCAGCGCTGGGTCGCGCAGCGAGACGCCATAGGCAATCGCCGCTTCGCGCGCGATGCCGCGCATGGACAGGCAGTAGCCGCGGTCCGGGGTCACCGCGATGTCCAGCACCTCGTCGCGGATCCCGAGCAGCTCTATCGCGTCGGCGCCGACCTCGCACTCGTCCGGCAGCACGATGATGCCGGAGTGGTCGTCGCCGAGGCCGAGCTCGCGGGCCGAGCAGATCATGCCGTCGGAGACGTGGCCGTAGGTCGACCGCGCGGTGATCTTGAACTCGCCGGGCAGTACCGCGCCAGGCAGCGCGACGACCACCTTGTCGCCGGTGCCGAAATTCTGCGCGCCGCAGATGATCCCGCGGGTGTCCTCGAGGGCGGGGCCGACCTGCACCTGGCAGAAGCGGATGGCCTTCTTGAAGCCGGTCAGCTCCTCGATCTCCAGGACGTGGCCGACCACCAGCGGGCCGATCAGGCCGACGCCGGACCCGTGCACGGCTTCCACCTCGAGACCGGCCCGGACCAGCAGGTCGGCCACCTCGCGGCCGGTCGCCTCAGCGGGAAGGTCTACGTACTCCCGCAGCCAGCTGAGCGGGACGCGCATCAGACCTCCACCCCGAACGGAAGGGTGAAGCGGACGTCACCCTCGACGATGTCGTGCATGTCGGCGATGTTGTGGCGGAACATCATGGTCCGCTCCAGGCCCACGCCGAAGGCGAAGCCGCTGTACCGCTCCGGGTCCACCCCGGCGGCGAGCAGCACCCTCGGGTTGACCACGCCGCAGCCGCCCCACTCGATCCACCCCTCGGAGTTGCAGGTGCGGCAGGGGCGGTCGGGGTTGCCGACGGACTCGCCGCGGCAGACGAAGCAGAGCAGGTCCATCTCGGCACTCGGCTCGGTGAACGGGAAGTAGGAAGGGCGCAGCCGGGTGGTGATGGCTTCGCCGAACATGGACGAGGCGAAGTGGTCCAGGGTGCCCTTGAGGTGCGCCATGGTGATGCCCTCGTCCACGGCCAGGCCCTCGATCTGGCCGAAGACCGGGGTGTGCGTGGCGTCGAGGGCGTCGGTGCGGTAGACCCGGCCGGGGCAGATCACGTACACGGGCAGCTCGCGGGTGAGCAGCGAGCGGATCTGGACCGGCGAGGTGTGGGTGCGCAGGACCAGCGAATCGGTCGCGCCGTCGCCCTCGCGCTCGCCGGGGGTGTCGACGAAGAAGGTGTCCTGCATGGTGCGGGCGGGGTGGTCGCGCCGGATGTTGAGCGCGTCGAAGTTCATCCACTCGCTCTCCACCTCGGGCCCTTCGGCGATCTCCCAGCCGATCGCGGTGAACACGTCGGCGATGCGCTCCTGAAGGGTCGTCAGCGGGTGCCGGGCGCCGCGCGGGGCCCGGTCCCAGGGCAGCGTGGCGTCGACGGCCTCCTCGACCAGGACCCGCGCGTCGCGCTCCGCCTCGAGCTGCTCCTGCCGCTCGGCCAGCGCCTTGTTCACCGCGGCGCGCGCCCGGCCGACCCGCTTTCCCGCGTCGGCCTTGGCGGCGGGGGGCAGCGCGCCGATCTCCCGGTTGGCCAGCGCCAGCGGGGAGCGGTCCCCGGCGTGCGCCACCTTGGCCTCGTGCAGGGCCGCGAGGTTGGCGGCCGCGGCGACGGCCTTCAGCGCCTCGTCGCGGGCGCGCTCGACCGCTTCGGGTTTGAGCACGTCGACCTCCACGGGGTCGAACGTCTTGTTCGGTGCAGACATCCGATGCTCTACTTCCGCTCCACCACGCCACGGGGGCGCGCTCGTTCGGGGACTGTGCCGCGGATACCGCCGTGAGCGGCGACCGGGCATCGGCCGCGCGGGTGCGCAGATGCAAGCTTAGGCGGTTGCGACGTGGGAATAGCCCGCGATCTTCAGCCCTGTGGAAAACCTGCCTCGCGACGAGGCTGCGGGGCGTCAGGCCGCGGGCACGGTAAATCGGAACTGCGCGCCGCCGCCGGGGGCGCGGCCGACGGTGATGGTGCCGCCGTGGGCTTCGATGACGCCCTTGACGATGTAGAGGCCCAGGCCCGTGCCGCCGCGCCGGTTTCCGCGCCAGAAGCGCGTGAAGACGCGCCCGAGCATCTCGTCGGGGATGCCGGGCCCCTCGTCCTCCACGGTCACGGCCACCATGCCGGATGATCCCTCCGGTGCCTGCGGTGTGTTCACCGCCTCCACTGCCTCCAGCTCAACAGTGATCCTGACACGCCCGTCGCCGTGGCGCACCGCGTTTTCCAGCAGGTTGGCCAGTACTTGGCGCAGCTTGTCCGGGTCGGCATACGCGGGGGGCACGGGGCGGGCGTCGACCACGAAGCGGTCCAAGCTCTGCCCGGCCGCCACGATGCCGGCGATCTGCTCGTGGACGAGTTCCTCGACGTCGACGGGGTAGCGGAAGAGCTGAAGGCGGCCGGAGTCGATCCGGGCGATGTCGAGCAGCTCGGCGATCAGGCGGGTGACCCGGTCGGCGTCCGCGTCGACGGTTTCCAGCATCAGTTTGCGCTGGTCGTCGGTGAACCGCTCCCACTTCGCCAGCAGCGTGGCGGTGAAGCCCTTAACGCTGGTGAGCGGGGAGCGCAGTTCATGGGCGACGGTCGCGATCAGGTCCGCGTGCCGCCGCTCGGCGCGCGCCCGGCCCGAAGTGTCGCGCAAGCCCACGATGACGCGCTGCACGGCCTCGCCTTCGCGGATGAACCGGGCGGTCACCAGCACGCCGCGGCCTCCGGGCAGGAGCAACTGCGTTTCGGGCTGGCCGGTGCGGATCGCGAGGCCGCCGTAGGGGTCGGTGCACTGCCACCAGGCCCGGCCTTCGAGGTCTTCCAGCGGCAGCGCCTCGTCCAGCCGCTTGCCGACCGCCGTCGCGGGGTCGATCCCGGTGACGCGGGCGGCCGCCTTGTTGAACACCATGATGTGTCCGTGCTCGTCCGCGATCACGACCCCGTCGGGCAGCTCGTCGTAGGGCACGTCAGCGTCCGCTGGGCAGGGCTGTGACTGCTCGGCCGCGGGCCACGACGCCGTCCACCCGGTCCCTTTGCCGCGGGCGCGCACATAGGCAGGCTCGGGTGTCGCGTTCGCCGCTGAGTCGGCGATCCGATCGACCGTGCTCGGTGCGTCCAACGTCCCGCGCCCCTTTCCACGGACGGTGCCGCTCTCCCCGAGGTTTGGACGGCGCCCGGTTCCACCCATCATGTCCTCAGGTCGCCATCATTCCCGCTACCACTGCTGTTCCGCCAGAGCCGGAGGAATGCACTTGCCTTTGCAGCTTGCACCGCGGTCCACAGCTTGCACAGGCGCATCAGCAATCGAACCGAAGCGCCGTATGCGCCTTCTAGCGCCGACCGTGCTCCCCTTCTTCCCCGTATTGTCGCTGGGCACGCGCCGATGCGTACAGGCACACGGCTGCGGCTGTAGATAAGTTCAGGCTTTCGGCCTTGCCGTGGATCGGCACGCGTACGGCGGCGTCCGCGAGGGACCGGAGTTCCTCCGGAAGTCCCCATGCCTCGTTGCCGAACATCCAACAGGTCGGGGCGCGAAGGGCGCCCGAGTCGGCCTCGTCGTCGAGATCGAGCGCGCCAGTTCCGTCGGCGGCGAGGACCCTAAGGCCAGCAGTGCGGCACTCGGCCACGGCGGCGTCTACGGGTACCCCGACGGCAATAGGCAGATGGAAGAGCGACCCAACGGTGGCGCGCACAGCTTTGGGGTTGTACACGTCCACGGACTCGTCGCTCACCAAGACCGCGTCGGCCCCCGCGGCGTCGGCGGCGCGGATGACGGAGCCCACGTTGCCCGGGTCGCGCACGTGGGCGAGGAGTACCACGAGGCGCGGGGCGTGGGCCAAGACCGCGGCCACAGGCTCGTCGAGGAAGCGGCACACAGCGACCATGCCTTGCGGGTGCACGGTGTCGCTCAGCGAGGACACGACCTCGTCGGTGGCCGGCAAAAGCGCCGCGCCGCCGTCGCGGGCGGCCTGGACGATCCGCGGGTGCCGCTCGGCCGCTGCGGCGGTGTAGTAGAGCTCGGTGATTCCCGCGCCGTGGGCCGCCGCCTCGCGCACCGCCTGCGGCCCCTCGACCAGGAAAAGTCCCTGCTTCGCCCGGAACGCGCGGGTGGCGAGCCTCCGGGCCGCCACCGCCCGGGTGGACCGGGGGGAGGTGATCAGGGGGCTCGCCACGTCGTGCGGGCCTGCGGGGGACGCGGGCCGGGGACGGGCGGTCAGGCCGCCGCCCGGGGCGCGTTGACGTCGGTCGGCAGCGCCTTCTGCGCCACCTCGACCAGTGCGGCGAACGCCGCGGCGTCGTTGACGGCCAAGTCGGCCAGGATCTTGCGGTCCACCTCGACACCGGCGGCCTTCAGGCCCTGGATGAACCGGTTGTAGGTGATGCCGTTGGCGCGGGCGGCGGCGTTGATCCGCTGGATCCACAGGCGCCGGAAGTCGCCCTTCCGCTTCTTGCGGTCGCGGTAGGCGTACACCAGGGAGTGGGTGACCTGCTCCTTGGCCTTGCGGTACAGGCGCGAGCGCTGGCCGCGGTAACCGCTGGCCTGCTCGAGGATCGCGCGGCGCTTCTTCTGGGCGTTTACCGCCCGCTTCACGCGTGCCATGTCGTTCTCAACTCCTTGCGCGGGGCCGCGGCGGGATGCGCCGCCCTTCCCCGACTCTCGTCAGTGGTCGGTCCGGTAGGTGCTGCCGCCCCGCCGTGCTTACGCGGGTGCGTCCGTCATCGCGACGGCGCCGGGGGCAGCGTGCGGGCTTGGGTCACTTGCCGAGCAGCCGCTTGATCTTCTTCACGTCGGCGGGGGCCGCGACCACTTCGCCGGTCACCCGGCGGGTGTACGTGGACGGCTTGTGCTCGAGCAGGTGGCGCTTGCCGGCCTGACCGCGCATGACCTTGCCGGAGCCGGTGAGGCGGAAGCGCTTCTTGGCACCGCTGTGGGTCTTGTTCTTCGGCATGGCAGCCGTTCTCCTCATTCCTCATTCGCTGGCGCGTGCGCGCGGCACGCGTGGTGCGGCGGACCGGGTCCGCCGCCGGCCGGCGAGCCGGCCGAAGAGCGCACGGGCGCCTCGGGCCGGACGGCGCCGGCCGGATGATCCGGGTCCTACTCGGCCGCGCCCTGCTCGGGCGCGACGTCCTCGGCCGGAAGCAGTTCCTCGGCGGCGACCACGTCGGACGGGGCGACCGCATCCCGCTCCCGGGCGCGGCCGTCGGTGCCGGCCTTGGCCGCCTTCGCGGCCCGGGCCTCGGCCATCGCCTCGACCTTCTTCTTGCGCGGGCCGAGCACCATGATCATGTTGCGGCCGTCCTGCTTGGGCGCGAACTCGACGAAGCCGAGATCCTCCACGTCCGCGGCGAGGCGGTCGAGCAGGCGGCGGCCGAGCTCCGGCCGGGACTGCTCGCGCCCGCGGAACATGATCGTGATCTTGACCTTGTCCCCGGCGTTCAGGAACCGCACGACGTGACCCTTCTTGGTCTCGTAGTCGTGCGGGTCGATCTTCGGCCGGAGCTTCATCTCTTTGATGATCGTGTGCGCCTGGTTCTTGCGCGCCTCGCGGGCCTTCATCGCGGACTCGTACTTGTACTTGCCGTAGTCCATGAGCTTGGCCACCGGCGGACGGCCGGTCGGGACGATCTCGACCAGATCGAGGTCCGCCTCCTGGGCCAGGCGCAGCGCGTCCTGGATGGCCACGATGCCGACCTGCTGGCCGTCCGGGCCGACCAAGCGCACCTCGGGCACGCGGATCCGGTCGTTGATACGGGGTTCGGCGCTGATGGGGCCTCCTAAGTTCATGCGGGCCGGGGCGGCGAGCCGTGAGCCGCCGACCGCGCGCGGTACGGATTGGGAGCCCGCACCGCCTTGATCTGCAAGGGCACGCTCAGATACGTGACCCACACCGGCAAACAAAAGAGCTCCGCATGTATTCCATGCAGAGCTCCACCTACCGGGACGCCGCGCTCACTCAGCACCGCGTCGCACGACTCCTCCCGCCGACAGGACACCTACGGCAGGCGACGCGTGCTGGGACCGTACCCGTCGGCCTCCTGGTCGATCGGGTGGGAGGTGGGCCCTCCACTTGCGGACCGCCGCCGCGCTTGCGGGCGCGCCGACGGTTGGTCGCTGCACCAAATGTAGCACGTCCCGGCCAGGCCGCCCGCCGTGCGAGGATCGGCCCATGACCGACCGCACGCCGCCCGGCTCCGGAGCGCACGACTTCGCGGACCGGCCGGACGCCCGCGACCTGGCGGACGTTCCCGCCGTCGAGGTGATCGCGACGCTCGCGGTTCATCTGATGACGGCCGCGGCGGTTCAGCTGGGTCTCGGCGAACCTGCAGCTGAGGGCGGCTCCGCACAGCCGCCGGAGCCGGTCGATCTGGACGAGGCGCGCAAGCTGATCACCGCGCTCGCCGGGCTGGTGACCGCCGCCGCTCCGGAGATCGGTTCACAACACGCCGCGCCGCTGCGCGATGGGCTGCGGACGCTTCAGTTGGCGTTCCGTGAAGCCTCTGTCGTGCCGGATCCTCCCGAGTCGGCCCCGGGCGAGAAGCTGACCGGTCCGGTACTCCCTTAGGCACCGACTCCTCAGTTCAGGAGTCCTCGGATTCGTCAGGCGGCGGGGCGGCGACGATCGACAAGCCGTCGCCGAGCCGATCGCGCAACAGTGAATCGGCAGCGATGCTCTCGGCCACGCGGCGCAGCGGTTCGGCGAGCGTGCGCGGATCGGTTCCCTCGGTGAAGCCCAGTTCGAGCACGGCACCTTGCGCGAAGGCACCGACGCGTGCGCTTTTGAGGACGTCGGCGACTTCGGGGACCGAGCGGAGCACGACCAGCAGGGCCGCGACGACGTCGGGGTCGGCGTCGGGCAGGGTGGGGACGCGCCCGGTGGCGAACGCGCGCAGCGCGGCGCCGCCGAGCTCAAACTGCTCGTCCGTGCCGAGGTCGATCAGCAGAACGTCCGCCTCTTCCTGGATCGCCGCGGCGGCGGCCCGCTCCACCGAGACAGGGACCGGTCGAGCGCCCGGAAAACCGCTGGTCGAGCCCCACACACTCAGCTTGTCGGTGGAGGTGAACACCGGGACCGCCTTGGCGCCGTCCGCGGCCAGGAGCGTGACCAGCGCCATCTCACTGTCCTTGTCGCGGCGCAGGCCGACGCCTTCGCCGCTCTCGACCGGCTCGCTCTCGCCGAGGATCGCGACGACCGGTGCCAGGACCCGCTTACCCACCAGGGCGGGATAAAGCGCGTAGCGGTCGATCTCGCCGCGGTGGTGCGCGCCGAGCGCCTGGGTCAGCTCCGGATCTGCCGAACCGTCGTCGCCCTCGAAGCCGCTAGGTGCGATCGTGCGCTTGTGGGAGTCGGTCATCTGGCGAGCTTAGCCGCCGGGTGGGGGCGGCCAGGAGGGCGGCTCAGGAGGCGGCGGCTGCGCTATGGGCGGCTGGATGACTTGGGGCCAGCCAGGCGCCATAGGCACGACCGGCGCTGCAAGCGGGTCGGCGAACTGGGCGGCGATGGCTTCGGCGGCCCTGTGCCGGGAGCGGCGGAGGATTTGGATCCCGATCACGAGGGCCGCGATCAGCAGGAGCACTCCCCCGACGATCGCGCGCGGCATCGAGCCGAACGAGCCGACCGGTTCGGCGACCACCTCGGTGGGGCCGTATCCGAAGTGCGCGGCGACGGTGCCTGACCCGGCGCCCGGCGTCTCGGAGGCGCCTTTTACGCTCGCCGCTGCCTTAAGCGCCGCGACGGGGTCGACGATGCCGAAGCCGTTCTGGTCGTCGCGGCCCCCGGCGGGTTTGTCGCGCGCGGTCTGTTCCAGGATGTCGCGGACCTGGGCGGGGCTCAGGTTGTGGTTTTCGGAGACCAGCAGCGCGGCGATGCCAGCCGCGTAGGCGGTGGCCTGGCTGGTGCCGTCGCCGAGCTCGTATTCGTCGTCGCTGTCTGCCGCGTCGCAGGGCAGATTCACGCCCGGGGCGGCCACGGACACGTCCCAGCTGGTGGTCGAGAACCCGGCGTGCCGGGCGGACGAGTCGACCGCGGCCACGGTGATCACGCCGCGCTCGGCCCCGGGGAACTGGATCGCGTTGCCCTTGTCCCCGGAGTTCCCGGCCGCGACGACGACCACGACGTTGTGGTCGAGCGCGTACCGGATCGCGTCGGCCTCGGGCGTCGAGTCGCTCGCGCCGCCCGCGTCGCTGCCGCCGAGGGACATCGATATGACCCGCGCGCCGTGATCGACCGCGTACCTGATGCCGTCGGAGATCGGCGTCGCGCTGGTGGTGGCGCCGCCGATGTCAGGGGCGTCGTCGTCGCGGATGACCCGGATCGAGAGCAGATGGGCGCCGGGCGCGGCGCCGAGCATGCCGTCCCCTCCGCCCCGGCCGTGCCCGGCGATGATCGACGCCATGCAGGTGCCGTGCTCGCCCCAGCCGGTCTGGCCGGGCTGCTCGATCCCGCCCGCGAAGTCCGGCCCGGTGGTGACCTGGCCGGTCAGGTCGGCCCGCTGGCCCATCACACCCGAGTCGAGCAGGCCGACGGTGACGCCGGCTCCGGTGGAGATCTGGTTCGCGGCGGCCAGGTTGAGGAAGGCGAGCGGCCATTCGTGGTCGCGGATCTCGTCGGCGCGCGCGGGCGCGGCGATGGCGAGGATCGAGCCGCAGGTCAAGCCGAGCGCGGCCATGGCAGCGCCGGCGCGGCGGGCGGCTGTCCGGTTCACGAGCCGCTCCCTCCGGCAGCCGTGGAGGTCTCCTTGGCGGTCAGGATGATCTGGATGGCCGTGGGCAGGTCGCCGGCGACCTGGACCGCCGGGGAGCCCGCGGCCAGGGCCGATCCGGAGGCGGCGGCGCGGGCCGCGGCGTCGGGTCCGGTGCGTCCGTCGGTGAAGGCGGTGACCGCGTAGACGAGGTACGTGCCGTCGGAGGAGACCTGGCCCTGCCAGGTGACCCGCTGCGCGTCGCTGAACTGGGCCGCGAGGGTGCCCGCGACCGGGTAGACGTGCGGCATCATCGCGTCCTTCATGGCGTACGAGTCCGGCGCCCAGCTTTGGAACAGGTGCAGCCGGTCGTTGATCGAGCCGGAGAGGACGACGATACCGACGGTCGCGCTGATGGTCTGAGTCCGGTCGACATAAGTCGCCTCGATCGCGCGCGAACAGGTCGCGGGCGCTAGGGCCGCTGTGAACGCGGAAGGCAAGCCGGTGCAGGTCTCGTCTGGATTGACGCCGAGGCGGATATAGGTCTCGGTTCCTTCGCGGTTAAGCGTCGCGGGCAGCAGGTCATTCGCCGACGCGGTCCGCCACAGTGCACGCAGCGCCTCGTCTTGGGCAGTTACGCCGGTGGAAGGGCGTGCAGCGGTGCCGCCGGTGGGCGTGGCCAAGGCGACCGCGCCGACGAAAACCAGGATCGCCACACCTAGGAGCGCGAGCGCTGTGAGAACGGCGCTCGTGGAGACACGAGGGGCCAGTGGTTGCATGACCGGAGGCCAGAAACCATCGGGGGGCGGACCGTAAGCGTATGCCTGCGGCTGAGCGAATGCCGGATATTCGGGCTGCATGCCGGGAGCGGACCCGTAACCGCCCATTTGCGGCGCGGGCGCGGGGTAGCCGTACTGCGCCTGAGGCGCAGCGACGCTGGGCGCCATCGGCACTTGGGGCGGCGTTCCTGGCTGCTGTGGCTGCGCATACGGGGGCGTGCCGCCGGTCGTGCCGGGCTGAGAAGCCTGCGTAAGATCGGGCGCGCTCAAAGGCGCAGGGGCCGGAGTAGGCGGCTGTGCTGCGGTCCCGGGCTCCGGAGCGGGCGCCTGGCCGGGCGGCGGCGACTCTGGGTTCTGGCTCGCGATGCTGACCGCCCCCAACCTTTCCGTCCCCCGCCGCCGCGCGGGAGTCATTGATCGGTTTGCACCTTAGTGCACCCGCGGACGGCCTGACAGCGCAAGGTCGGACGGGTGCGCGCGGGGTCACCAGGTCGAGACCTTTCCGGGATCGAATCGGTCTTACCAGGGCACACCGAGGTATGGAAGGGTTCGGAGTGTGAGTCACCTGGACCGCCTGAACCACGCGACAGCGCACCTCGATCCCCCACTCGCGGTGGTCGACCTGGCGGCTCTCAGGTTCAACGCGACCGAGCTGGTCAGGCGGGCCGCCGGGAAGCAGATCAGGGTCGCGTCGAAGTCGCTGCGCAGCCGCGAGGTGCTGCGCGCGGTGCTGTCGCTGGACGGATTCGCGGGAGTCCTCGCGTTCACCCTGCCCGAAGCGCTGTGGCTCGCCGGTTCAGGCTTCGACGACGTCGTGGTGGCGTATCCGACGGTGGACCGCGCGGCCCTGCGCAGGCTCGCCGCCAACCACGCGGCAGCCGACGCGGTCACCCTGATGATCGATTCGATCGAGCAGCTGGACCTGATCGAGAAGGCCGTCGCCGAGGTCCCTGAGGCATCGCCCATCCGGGTGTGCGTCGACATCGACACCTCCTGGCAGCCTTTGGGCGGCCGGGTGCGCGTAGGCGCGCGCCGCTCGCCGCTGCATTCACCCGTTTCAGTGACTGCAGTGGCGCGAGAGGCGGCCGACCGGGAGTGGTTCCGACTGGTCGGGCTGATGGGGTACGAAGCGCAGATCGCGGGGGTCGGAGACGCGCCGCCCGGGCGGCCGCTGCGCGGGCTCGCGGTGCGGGCGATGCAGCGGGGCAGCGCGGCGGAGCTGGTCGAGCGGCGTGCGGCGATCGTCGCGGCGGTCAAGGAGATCGCGCAGCTCGAATTCGTCAACGGCGGGGGCACCGGCTCGGTCGAGCGGACCGCCGCGGAGGACGCGGTGACCGAGATCGCGGCCGGCTCCGGACTCTTCCTGCCGCGCCTGTTCGACGGGTACCGCAACGTGACCGGGCGACCTGCGGCGCTGTTCGCGCTGCCGGTGGTCCGGCGGCCGGGTCCGGGTGCGGTGACCGTGCTCGGCGGCGGCTACGTCGCGTCGGGTCCGCCAGGCCGCGACCGGCTCCCGCAGCCGTACCTGCCCCGAGGCCTGCGCTTCGACCCGCAGGAAGGGGCGGGCGAGGTGCAGACGCCGCTGCTCGGGGCGGCGGCGGACAACCTGGCGCTGGGCGACCGGGTATGGTTCCGGCACGCGAAGGCCGGTGAGCTGTGCGAGCGGTTCGCCGAGCTGCACCTGATCGAGGGCGAGACGGTCAAGGCGACGGTGCCGACGTACCGCGGCGAGGGTCGCACCTTCCTCTGACCGGCTGTGGGAAGCTGGGCCGGTGGCTGAACGGCTGATGCTCCTGGACACCCCGACGCTCTACTTCCGGGCCTATTTCGGCCTGCCCGACTCGATCAAGGCGCCGGACGGCATGCCGGTCAACGCGATCCGCGGCACGCTCGACTTCATCTCGCTGCTGGTCTCCGGCCACCGCCCGGACCGGCTGATCGCCTGCTTCGACGCGGACTGGCGCCCGGCGTTCCGGGTCGCCGCGATCCCGTCGTACAAGGCGCACCGCGTCGTCGGGGCGGCGACCGGAGCGGACGGCGCGGCCGTGGCCGGCCCCGGGATGGCCGAGGAGATCCCCGACACGCTCTCGCCGCAGGTGCCGGTGCTGGAAGAAGTACTCGACGCGTTCGGCATCGCCCGAGGCTGGGCGGACGACTTCGAGGCCGACGACGCGATCGCCGCCTACGCCGCCGCGCACGACGGCCCGGTACAGGTGGTGACCGGCGACCGCGACCTGTTCCAGCTCGTGGACGACGCGAAAGGCGTGCAAGTCCTCTACATCGCCCGCGGTCTCGCGAAGCTCGAGGTCGTCGACGAAGCCGCACTCAGTGCGAGATACGCGATTCCCGGGCGCGGATACGCGGACTTCGCGGCGCTGCGCGGCGACCCCAGCGACGGCCTGCCGGGCGTCCCAGGCATCGGCGAGAAGACCGCCGCGACGCTGATCTCCGCCTATGGAAGCCTCGCCGGTCTCCAGGCGGCAGTCGACGACCCGACGTCAGCGCTCAAACCCGCTGTGCGCACGAAACTCGTCGCCGCCCGCGCCTACCTCGAAGTCGCGCCAGAAGTGGTCAACGTGCGCGCCGACGCTGCGGTCGAACCCGTCGACTCCCGCCTGCCGACCACCCCCGCCGACCCCGGCGCGCTCGACGAACTCTCCAAGCGATACGGCCTGACCAGCCCCGTCCGGCGGCTCCAGACGACGCTGGCCGAGAAGGCTTGAGGCGGCGAGCCGATTCCGCGATCTCCGCGAGCCGAAGTCACATCGCGCGCCAGGAACCACGGCAGCGAGCTTGCGCATGCAGCCGTCACGCTCATACCCGAGGTCGGAAGATTCAAATGGGTGATGACGCCCCGCATCTGTTGACTTAGGATGGAAGGTAAGTACCGGTTCTGATGTAGGCGGGCTCGCCCAGTCGGCGCGTCCCACGACCTGATTACCCGGGAGGGGCAGAATGCCGGACGCGCCCACAAACCGGACCGCCGCCGAAGCACTGCTACGACACGAGCATCGCCTGCAGGACATCGCCGCCCGCACCGATCTCAACGCGCTGGCGAAGCGGTGGGTCGTGCCGGACGAGAACGCGCCTGCCGTTCTGGTCGCCGCATTCAACGCGTCCCTGTAGAAACGACGGTGTCGGCCCCGCCCGGCCGCCTGATCGCCGAGCACGCCCTCCCAGATTTCGCGATCACGCAGTTCGTCGTCAAGGTCCACAGCAGGTGCGATCTCGCGTGCGATCACTGCTATGTCTACGAACACGCAGATCAGAGCTGGCGTGACCGACCGGTGGCGATGGCCGGGCAGACCGTGGCCCGTGCCGCGGAGCGGATCGCCGAGCACGCGAAGCGCCACGGGCTGTCCGGCGTGCGGGTGATCCTCCATGGCGGCGAGCCACTGCTCCTCGGACCCCGTCGGATGGACGAGACCTTGCGCATCCTGCGCACCGTGCTCGCCCCGGCCGCCGAGATCGACTTACGCCTGCACACGAACGGCGTGCAGCTCTCAGCAGAGTTCTGTGAGGTTTTCGACCGGCACGGGGTCAAGGTCGGCGTTTCGCTGGACGGCGGCCGTCGGGCGAACGACCTGCACCGCAGATTCGCGAACGGCCGCAGCAGCCACGACCACGTGCTCAACGGCCTGAGTCTGCTTCGCAAGCAGGAGTACCGCCATCTCTACGCCGGAATCCTGTGCACGATCGATGTGCGCAATGACCCGATATCAGTCTACGAGATGCTGTTACGGGAGGAACCTCCCGAATTGGACTTTCTCCTCCCCCATGCGACGTGGACCAGCCCGCCCGCCAGGTACCAGGACAAACCGGCCGAGTACGGGGACTGGCTGGTCGCGGTCTACGAGCGCTGGCTCGCAGACGGGCGCCCGGTCCCCATCCGCATGTTCACCTCGTTGGAGCACACGGCGCACGGCGGCCGAAGCCTGACTGAGGCTTTGGGCGCGGAGGTCGTCGACCTCGTGGTCATCGAGACCGACGGAACGTACGAGCAGGTCGACTCGCTCAAAATCGCGTATCCGGGCGCACCCGAGACCGGTTTCAACGTGTTCGAGCACACGGTCGACACCGCGACAGGCCATGCGGGTTTCGCCGCGCGCAGTTCGGGGATTGAGGGCCTGTCCGGCACGTGCCGGGCCTGTCCGGTGGTGCGCCGGTGCCGCGGCGGCTTTTACCCGCACCGATACAGCCAGCAGAACGGATTCGACAATCCGTCCGTGTATTGCGAGGACTTGCGGACGTTGGTGGAGAAGATACCCGGTCGTGAGGAGAGTGTTCCCACGTTCGGGCCAGCCCTCCCGGACGGTGTGCCGGAAGGGTTCGCGCGCGACATGATCGAGGGTATCGATGCGCCCGAGAGCCTTGAGTCGCTCGCGGCTCTCCAGAACTGGATCAACCGAGTCGTCGTCGCCCAGGCGGCCCAGGCTGCCGCGCCCCGCGAACCGGCGGCCGAGCGGGCCTGGGATGCACTCGTCCGGATCGAGGAACGATCTGCGCACGCTGTCTCGCGGGTGTTCTACCATCCGCATCTGCGCGTCTGGGCCGCCGGCCTCCCCGCCGCTGACGCCGCGAAGCGGGATCAGGACTGGGGGCCGCTCGAAGCGATGGCGATCAGCGCCGCGGCGTACGGGGGCCTGACCGAACAGCTGACGATGCGGCCCCGGGACGGGGAATTCTACTTCCCCAGTGTCGGAACCCTGAGTGCCCCCGCAGCGACATCAGCCGTCGTGACAACCGCTCTGGACGGACTCGTCGTCGAGGCCGACGACGGCCGCGTATACGAGGTCGACCTGGCTGCACCGGATCGGGTTGATCGGAACTGGCGACCACTGCCTCGGCTGGAGGCAGAGGGCGTCTCGATGACACTCGACGACTCCGATCCCTACCGCGACTGTTACGGATGGCCGGCTGCGGGCCGCCTTGAGCCGGACGAGGTGGTCGCCTGGCGTTCCGCATTCGCCGAGTCGGTCGCGTTTCTCGACGAGCACCTCCCCCACCATGCCGCGAGCCTCCGAGCCCTGCTGCGCACGATCGTGCCGCTGTCTGCCGATCCCGACGGACGCGCGCGCAGCGCCAGCACGTGGAATGTGTTCGGCTCGGCCGGAATCGCGCGCCCCGACACCCCGGACACCCTCGCGCTGCTCCTGGTCCACGAGTTGCAGCACATCAAGCTCAATGGACTGCTGGATTTCATAGAGCTCTACGACAGACGGGACCGGACGCTCTACTACGCGCCCTGGCGTGACGAGAAGCGTCCGCTGCGCCAGTTCCTTCACGGCACCCTCGCGCACATCGCGGTGACGGAGTACTGGCACGTCCAGACGCGAATCCGGCCTGCCGGAGCGGGCTTGGACGCAGCACGTGACAAGTTCGCCACATGGCGGGTGCACACCGGGAACGCCATCGCGACGCTGCTCGGCTCGGGGAAGCTCACCGAGGAGGGGCGCCTGCTCGTCGAGCGGGCGGGTGACTCGCTGAGTCGGATGCCGAGTCCGTGACCTCGGCGACAGGTCCCCGTCCGCCAGATCCACGCGGCGCCGCAACACCGTCCAAACGGCTACCAAACGGCGCCGCGCGACGTATTCTCGTTCTTATTCAGGGGCGACGGTCAGGGGAGGCTGGGGCATGCCCGCTGCGGTACTGGGGGACGGCGATCCGCTCGCGCCGATCTTCTTCCTCAGCTACCACCGGGGCGAGGGCTCCGACCTGGCAGAGGCCCGCGACACCGACGAATTCGTGCTCAGACTGTTCAACGACCTGATCGACCAACTCAATCCGCTGGTGGCGCGGCGGCCCGGAGCCGAATACGGATTCATCGACCGCGGGATGCGCGGTGGCGACCGGTGGGCGCCGAGCCTGATGGACGCTCTCGGCCGGTGCCAGGTGTTCGTCGCACTCACGTCGGCGCCGTATTTCGAGAGCGAGTTCTGCGGCAAGGAATGGCACGGATTCAGCGGACGCGCCATCGTTCGGTCGAATCAGGGGACCATGAGATTCGACTCCGCGATCATCCCGGTGGTGTGGGCGCCCAATTACAGCGGCTGGGTGCCGAAGGTCGCCGACCGGATTCAGCGATTCACCCCGGGTCCCGGCTTTCCGGAGCCGCAGTACCTCGAGCGCGGTGTCCACGGCCTGCTGGCGACCAGCAAAGAAGAGGCGTACAAGGAGGTCGTCTGGCGGCTGGCTCGGCGCATCGCGAACACCTTCTACGCCTGCCGGGTCGAATCCCGTGAGCTCGATGACCGCAAGCTACGCAATGTGTTCCAGGAGGAGGTGCCATGACCGGAAATCCCACTCGCGGGGACGACAGCTTCGGCGCCGAGCACGGGGGGTATTTCTTTCTCAGCTATGCCAGCACGCCACCGCCGCGGAGGGAGAGCGACCCGGACGCCGACGCCGTCGTCGACGACTTCTTCCGGGACCTGTCCGAAGCGGTGACGGAGGCGCGTGGCCTCCCCGAACTCGGCATCGGCTTCTGCGACCGCTTCCTCGCCGTGGGCCTCGACCGGGAAGCCCGGGTCCGCACGGCTCTGGGGCGGGCCGAGGTGCTGGTACCGCTGTATTCCCCACGCTATTTCAAGAGCGTGTCCGCCGGCCGAGAGTGGACCGTATTCTTCCGCCGCCTGCTCGCCCAGGGCGTCGCCGACCCGGGACGGCATGTCGTGCCGGTGTGCTGGACTCCCCTGCCTCCCGGATACAACTACCCGACCGGCGTAGACGTACCGGCCGCTCATCTCGCGATCGGCAACTACGCGGAGGACGGTCTGCAGACCATGTACAACCTCACCCGGCACCGGGCGGACTACCAGAAGGTGGTCGCCGAGGTCGCCAAGTGCGTGGTGGCAATCGCGGAGCAGCGCCGGGTCGGTCCTGGGATCACCGCCCCGGTCGAGGACCGCGAGCTGGACTTCCCGCAGGACAGCGACGGGCCCGCGTTCGCCATCGTCATCGCCGCGCCGGACGTGGCGGCAGCGGAGGCGGGCGGCCGCCCGGCCTATGGCCCGACGCCGGCGCACTGGCGGCCGTTCGGGGTGCGCGAGGAGCTCACGCTCGCCCAGGACGCCGCCGCGATCGCCGCCCGGTTCGGCTTCATCAGCAGGATCTCCTCGCTTGGCGACAAGGGGGATCCCTTCGTCGAAGCACCGGGCGTCCTGCTGATCGACCCCTGGCTGGCCAGCACGGCCGAGGGCCGGACCCGACTCGAGGGCGCGATCAGCCGGCTTCCGAAATGGGCGCTGCCGGTCTTCGTGACCGGCGAGGCCGAGCCGATCTCCGAGCGGCTCGGCCAACCGCTGTCCGCCGTCGCCGCCGAGCTCGCGGCCGCGGGAGCCACGTCGAGGGGCGAGGCCGCCCATCGCGCCGTCGACGGCATCACCTCCCTGGAGGATTTCAGCAAGCTCTTCCCGATTCTGGTCACCGACGCCTCGCGCAGGTACCTACGGTATGGGCGTGTCTACCCGGAGCCGAGAGACCCGTCGGCCCGCCCCACGATCATGGGTCCGGACTCCGGACCCGGCGACAAGGACATCCGATGACTGAGTCACGCGGCGGCACGATCATCACGTTCTACTCGTACAAGGGTGGAACCGGACGCACGATGGCGCTGGCGAACGTCGCGTGGATCCTGGCCTCGAACGGCTACAAGGTGCTGGCCGCCGACTGGGATCTGGAGGCACCCGGGCTCCAGCGGTTCTTCCTCCCCTTCCTCGACGTACGGACGATGGCCGCCGCGTCCGGGGTGGTCGAGCTCATCCGGGAGTACGAGCTCGAAGCGGCCAAGCTGAACTCGCGCCCTCAGGACTGGCATCGGCATTTCGCCCGGGCCAGCCGGAACGCGGTATCGGTCAGGTGGCCGTTCCCGCGGGGAGGGTCGCTCGACTTCCTGCCGGCCGGCCTGCAGAACCAGGACTACGTCGAATCGGTCACGTCGCTGGACTGGGAGGACTTCTACTCCCGGCTGGGCGGAAACGACTTCTTCAACGCGCTGCGGGAGGACATGAAGGCCGAGTACGACTACGTCCTGATCGACAGCCGTACCGGACTCAGCGACGTGGCCGACATCTGCACCGTCCATCTGCCTGACGTGCTCGTCGACTGCTTCACGTTGAGCGGCCAGAGCATAGACGGGGCCGCGGAGGTCGCCCGGGCGATCAATTTAAGGCACCCGGACAAGGTGAAGATCTTCCCGGTCCCGATGCGCGTGGACGAGTCGGAGAAGCAGAAGGCCGACCTCAGGCGACAGGTCGCGCGCAGGCGGTTCGACCGGATGCCGGAACACATCGGCGACGCAGACCGGCCGGCCTACTGGAGCGCGGTCGAAATCCCGTACCGCCCGTTCTACGCATACGAAGAGGTGCTGGCCGTCTTCGGTGATCCGCCAGGGCAGCGCTTTTCCCTCCTGTCTGCATTCGAGCAGCTCACCGCGCAACTGACCGCGGGAAAGGTGACATCACTCCCGGAGATCCCGGAAGAGGAGCGCAAGCGGGTCCTCAGCGAGTTCTCCCAGCGCATCGAGCCGCACCAGCAAGCCACAGTCGCATACGTGCCCGAGAACGTGATGTGGGGCGAGTGGATTGCCGCCGTGCTGCGCCAGGCCAGATTCGAAGTGCACACGGTCAACGCCGCGGACGGACCGGCGCAGCCCTCGGCCGGGAAGGCGACGGTGGCCGTGGTGTCCAACGACTATGTCGAATCCCGAGGCGCCATGGAGTTCGCGCGCAATGCGCGCGCTCTCGCCGAACTTCCCGGCGACGCCACTTTCCTCGGACTGTTCGTCGGGGACGTGCGACCCGACGAGCCTTTCACGAGCGCACCCTCGGCCACGCTCCGGGGGCTGACCGAGGCCGACGCCGCCAACGAGGTGCTCCGGGCGCTGGGACAACCGCCTCAGTGGCCCAAGGACCGGCCGCTGCGGCTTCAGGCGCGCTTCCCCGCGCAGTCTCCGAAGATCTGGAATGTGCCGGGCCGCAATGCCAACTTCACCGGACGCGATGACGACATCGAACAGCTGAGAGAGAAGCTGAGGTCCAGCGGCACATCGGTGTTGTTGCCGGTGGCTTTACACGGGATGGGTGGCGTCGGCAAGACACAGGTCGCCGTTGAGTACGCCTATCGGTTCCGCGCCGACTACGACGTGGTCTGGTGGATCAACGCGCAGCAGCCCTCGTTCATCGACACCGCGCTGCTCCGCCTCGCAGACCGACTCGGGCTGCGTCTCGAGCCGCCCGACAACTTCGAGGGCGTGGTGGAGGCGCTGCAGGCAGGGCGGCCACACAACCGCTGGCTTCTGATCTTCGACAACGCGGTCAAGCCGCAGGATCTGGAGAAGTTCCTCCCGCGCGGTACCGGGCACGTGCTGATCACCTCCCGCGAGCGGGCGTGGAACGACGTGGCCAACGCGCTCGACGTCGACGTGTTCGACCGCGAGGAGAGCATCAGCCACCTGCGACACCGGGTGCACGAGATGAGCGCGCAGGACGCGAACCGCCTCGCCAAAGCACTCGGCGACCTGCCGCTGGCGGTGGCGGGAGCCGGCGCCTGGATCGCCGAGACCGGCACGCCGGTCGACGCCTATCTCGACCTGCTGCTCCAGCAGCCGAGCAAGGTTCTCTCAGAGACCGGGCCCTCGGACTACCCGGAGAGCGTGCTGCGGGTGTGGTCGTTGGCCCTCGAACGGCTTCGGGAGCGTTCACCCGCCGCCGCCAGGCTCTTCGAGCTCTGCTCTGTCTTCGACTCGGAGATCGCCAAGCAGCTCGTCGTCAGCGATGAGATGGCCGCCGTGCTGGCGGACCTGGACGAGACCCTCAGCGACTCGCTCTACCGCCACGGGCTGATCCGGGAGCTGGGCCGGCTCGCCCTGATCAAGAACGACGAGGCGCGCCAGTCGATCCACGTGCACCGGCTCCTTCAAGCCGTGGTGCGGGACCGGTTGACGATCGAACAGCTTGACGCGGTGCGCAGGGACGCGCACCGGGTGCTCGCCGCCGCGCGCCCCACCGACGAGGCGGCGGTCGACGATCCGAAGCAATGGCCGCGCTATGACCAGATCTGGCCCCACCTGGATCCGACCGACATGATCCACTCCGCCGAGCCGAAGGCGTGGGAAGTGCTCGTGGACCGGGTCCGCTATCTGTGGCAGAACGGCGAACTGGCGAACGGACGGGTCTTCGGCCGGGCGGTCGACAAGATCTGGGAGGCCCGGATCCACGAAGGACTCGACGGCGGTGCGGACATCCGTCCCCTGCGCCTCCGACAGTTGCGGCTGCGCTACAACCTCGCGAACATCCTCAGGTCGGAAGGCTCCTTCAGGGCGGCTCGCGAGCTCGACGAGGCCACGCTGGCGGAGCGCCGCGCCCTGCTCGGGCCGAATGATCCGCACACGCTCATGGCGGCGAGCGTTCTCGCCGCGGATCTGCGGGCGTTCGGTGAGTACCAGAAGGCCCTCGAAATGGATCGCGCGACCTACGCCAGCTTCGAGGATCGGTTCGGCTCCACGCACCCGCGCGTCCTCTCGATCGCGAACAACCTGGCGGTGGACCACCGGCTGCTGGGCGACTACGCCAAGGCGCTCGAACTCGACCAGCAGACCCTGGCGGCGCGCCGCACCGAACTCGGCGAGCGCCACAAGTGGACGCTGCTCTCCCAGGCCCTGCTCGGCCGCGACCTGCGAGAGATCGGCGAGTATCAGCTGTCGATCACCCGGCTCGAAGCGGCGCAGCGCGACTTCGCCGACACCGTGGGCGAAGTCGCGCCCGACACGTTGAACGCGACGATGAACCTGTCCGTCTCACAGCTGGCGCTCGGTCGCGTCGCCGAGGCCAAGACCCTCATCGAGAAGGCACTGGACGGCTACGACAGCCTTTACCACTCGGAGTCGAATCCGTATTTCGTGATCTGCAAGGTGAACTACGCCGCCGTGCTCAGCGCGTCGGGCGATCACGCCGGCGCCCTCAAGACGCTGTCGACGGCGCTCCAGGTCATCGAACGCGAAGGTGGCGCGGCACACCCCTACACCCTCGCGTGTGTCAACAACCTCGCCGTGTACCTGCGCAGGGACCAGAAGTTCGACGAAGCGCGCGAATGCGCGCAGCGGGCGTTCGACGGACTGCGCCTCGCGCTGGGAGACGAGCATCCGCACACCCGGGCGGCGGCCATGAATCTGGCGAACGGCTTCGCCGACGCCGGAGACCACCGGGCAGCGGCCGACCTCAACCGCGAGACCCTCGACGTCCTCGTCACCCGGCTCGGGCCGGACCACCCGGACAGCCTGCGCTGTCGGGTCAACCTCGGGCTCGACCTCGCCAGGCTCGATCGGGAGGGAGAAGCCGCGGGCCTGGTACAGGAAGGTATCCGCTCGCTGGCCGAATTCCTCGGGGAGAACCATCCCGACGTCCACGAGATGCGGCGCGGCAAGCACGCGGAACGGATCCTCGAACCGCGCGAGATCTGAGGCGGTACGGTTTGGCGCGGCCCATGACGTGGGCCGCGCTGACCACTCAGCGGGACAAGACCGCGGAGTCGGCCAGCGCGAGCACCCGCGGGAGCAGTTCGGGCAGCCTCTCCACCGCCGAGAAGTGCGAGGCGCCGGTCTCGATGGAGGTGACGGCGGTGGGGATGTGCTCGGCGAGCCATCGCGAGTGCGACACCGGCGTGAAATGATCTTCGGCTCCGTGCCACAGCAGAACGGGGATCTTGATCTCCCGGACGTCGAACCCCCAGCCGTGGAGGTCTCCGAGGGCGATCAGATCGTCGTGCCAGCCGTACCAGTTCTCGGTCCTGCTCAAGGCCGCCTGGTACGTCTCGTCGAACTTCGACCGGATCGCGCCGATGATCCGGCGGTCGGACGCGTGCAGTCCCTCGTCGAGGATGGGAAGCAGCGCGGCCGTGTCGGAACCGACGGCGCCCGATCGCTCCTCCCGGAGCCCGTCGAGGCGCTCCGGGTGCGTTTCGACCAGCCGGTAGGCTCGCCGGTTGTCAGCGGTCATCCCGGCGAACCAGTCGAACCCCTCCCGCTCGCTGACCGGATCGCGCGGCGCGAGGCTCACCAGGGCGGCCGCAGCGGTCACCCGCGGGACCAGTTTCGCCGCGCAGGCCAGCGCGTGGGGTCCGCCCCCCGAACGGCCGATGACGGCGAACCGATCGATGCCCAGCGCGTCGGCGATCGCCTCAACGTCGTCCGCCGCATCCACCACCCGGCGTCCGTGATCGCGGTCGGATTCCCCATAGCCGGGTCGGTCGTAACTGATCAGGCGGATGTTCTGGCGGTGCAGGTGGATGGCCCGGGGTTTCGGCCCTCGTCTCCCGCCGGGCGTGCCGTGCAGAAGAAACACCACGGCGCCGTGAGGCGATCCGGATTCCTCAACGGCTAACTGCCGCACTGACTGCCGCGCGCCCCCCCGGACGCTGATTCGTCGGATCACCGTCACCCTCTCCGGATGCCCACCAGCCGCCGACCGTCGGCGAGTCGCGTTCCCGAGTCTGCATTGGCGCAAAAGATTACGGCATTGTGCAGTCCTCAAATCGCGTCCGGCTGAAGTCGGCCTGGGATGCGGGTCACCGGTCGGGTGTACATCAGACTACGTTCACACTGCCGCCACGTCGAGCTTCCGCAGGCCAGCTGGCTGAGTTCGGCCGACGTCCGGCGAAAGACTGCCCGAACGGGCGACGTCGCTTGTCCGCAGGGGCGCCTTCGATTTCCTCCCGATGGAGCACACCTGATCAGCGCAATTGTCCGGTTGATCGGTACAGCTCGTTGAAGTGCGCCGCGAGTGCCCGGGCGTTGTGCGAGCGGGCGCCGAATTCGAGATAGAGCGGGGATGAGCCCGGCATCCCGTCTGAGGGGAGGGTGACCCACATCCGGGCGTCGCAGCGGACCAGGGCCAGGGTTGGCCATCGTTGGCTGGTGCGGATGTCGAGGCGTCCGTGGGGCACCGCGTCGTAGAGCGCTTCCAGCTCTGCTCGTGCGGTCTCCGACAGCTCTCGGTGCGCGGCCGCGGTGAATCCGAGGGCGCGCAGGACTCTGGGCTGGGCGATTCCCGGATCGGGCATCAGGATCTCTATCGCCACGTCGCGTTCGAGTGCTTCGCGGAGCGCGCCGATGATTCGGTCGCGCGTGCATTCTCGCTCGGTGCGGGAGGTGCCGCGGACGGGGACGTTGCTCCAGGAGAGCAGGCAGCCGGTAGCGTCGAGCAGCTGGATGCGGTGCTTTGCGCTCGCGATTCGGGTCGGGAGGTCGCCGATCGGGTGGGGGCGGGTGTGCTGTGCTAGGTGGTACCCGACTGCTACGGGGCCGGCGATCACGGCGAGGAGCAGGTCTCCGACGATCTGGCCGAGCGTGTTGACCGGCAGGCCGACGTAGCCGTCGATCTGGCTGTCGCGCACCACCCAGGCCATCGCGACCAGGCATGGGACGAGCACGGCCAAGCGCCCTAGGGTGACACGGCGGATGATGCGTGCGGCTCTGCCCCTTGGTCCGCTGGGTGAGTTATCAGGCTTCGCGTTCCATGTCGACGCTTCTGGGCTCGCGCTTGTTTTCTCGTACGTCGGTGTTGGAACAGCCGCCAGATGCGTTCCGCGTGAAGCGGGCGGGTTGCCCACGCCCTCAACACCTCCCTAACCCTTAAGCCTTAGCCCTCAGCCTCTGGGCCGTAGGTCCGACCAGCGGTAACGTCGAAATCGGACACGGCGTTGAAATCGGACACCGTGTACAGCGCACGGGATCAGTCAAGGACTGACGTGCTCGAAGCTTGTCGATCACGCGCCGTCCGCACACCGTTCGCCGCATCAGAGCGCTGCTGCGATCACCGCGCGTCGCTCGCACTGCGCCACCAACATCAGCGTGCGTCCCGTCCGGGCCGCGCGGAGGGGGTTGACCGCCGCCTTCCCGGACGGTCAACGGGAAACACGAGGGCTGCCATGACCGGACCGGGAACATCCTTCGGTGTCGAACTGCGGCGCCGGCGCGGCGCGGCGGGCGTCTCGCTCGCGCAGCTGGCCGTGCGGGTGCATTACAGCAAGGGCTATCTGAGCCGGATCGAGTCCGGCGTCAAACCGCCCACCGCGGAGGTCGCGCGGTACTGCGACGCGGCGCTGGAGGCTGATGGCGCGCTCGCTGCGCTCGTGCCGGCAACGCGCCCGCGGTCCGCCGACCGGCCGACCGGCGACGCAGTGCCCGTAGATGCGGTGCCCATGGATGAGGAAGGTCAGGTGTGGGACATGCAGTTGGCCGACGACGGCACATTCCGGCTCACGGTGCTCAGCCGGCGCCAGGCCCTTGCGGCAGGCGGCGCTTCGCTGCTCGGGGCGATGGTCGCCACACCTGGACCGCGCGCGGCGGCCGCGGCGGCGCGCCAGCCGCTGGACTCGTACGTGTCCGCATTCGGCCACCTGCGTCGAATGGGCCAGACGACGAGCCCAGCCGTCGTGCTGCCGATGGTCGTCGCGCAGTTCTGTGTGCTGCGCGGACTGGCCACCGCAGCCGGCGGTCGCCGGGACCGGATCCTGCTGCTCGCCGCGCGCCATGCCGAGTTCGTGGGTTGGCTCGCCCAGGAATGCGACGACGCACGGGCAGCGCTCTGGTGGACCGACCGGGCGGTGGAGATGGCCGAGGCGACCGGTGATCGGGAGATGGCCGCCAACGCCCTCGTCCGCCGCGCCGTGATCGCGTCGTACCGCGACGACGCCCCGCAGACCATCGCGCTGGCGCGGCGAGCGCAGGACTGCGGGATGGTCAGCCCGCGGATTCGCGCGCTGGCCGCGTTGCAGGAGGCGCAGGGCCACGCCCTGGCCGGCGACCGAGCCTCCTGCGAACGCTCACTCGACCAGGGAACAGAGCTCATGCGAGCGGCGGACGCCGAGGCCCCGGGCGAGCTGACGTTGGGTCCGACGCATACGCCTGACTTCGCGGAAGCGATCCGCGGCTGGTGTTACCACGATCTGGGCCGTTCGTCGGCGGCGGCCGAGATCCTCGATCCGCAGCTCGCCCGCATTCCGCGCTCCTCAGGTCGCACCTTTGCCCGCTTCGGTGCCCGGCTGGCGCTGTCCCAGGCGGCGGCGGGGGACGTGGAGAGCGCCTGCCGGCTCGCTTCCGACGTTGTGGACGCGGCGGTCGCGGTGGACTCGGCCACCGTCCGAACCGACCTCGGCCGATTGGTGCGCACGCTGGCGCGCTGGTCCAATAAGCCCGCGGTGTGCGAGGTGCGGGTGCAGCTGGCGGAGGCGTTGACTAGTCCGGCGTACTGAGGGGGAGGGGCTGGCCCGGCGCCTTAGCGCCGTTCGAAGACGAGGTCGAAGATGCCCCGGCCGGCCGCGAGGGCGCGCCGCTCGAACTTGGTGACCGGGCGGTGCGGCGGCCGCGGGGCGAAACCGGCGTGCAGGTCACGCAGGCCGGGGTCTGAGCGCAGCACCCTGATCATGTCGTCGGCGTAGGGCGCCCAGTCGGTGGCGCAGTGCAGCACTCCCCCGAGCCGCAGCCGTTCGCGGATCAGCGCGACGACGTCCGGCCGGATGATCCGCCGCTTGTGGTGCCGGGCCTTGGGCCACGGGTCCGGGAAGAAGACGTGGACCGCGTCGAGCGAGTCCGGCTTCATCAGATCGCGCAGCAGTTCGACGGCGTCGCCGCGGGCCGCGCGCACGTTGCCGAGACCTTCGCGCTCCGCCAGGGCCAACAGGTTGGCCAGGCCGGGGGTGTGCACGTCGGCGGCGAGGTAGTCGCGGCCCGGGTCGTTGGCGGCCATCGCCGCGGTGGCCTCCCCCATCCCGCAGCCGATCTCCAGGACGAGCGGCGCCACGCGGCCGAACAGCGCTTCCGCGTCGAAGGCGGTGCCCGCCGGGTCGATGTCGTATCCCCACCGCGGCCACAGCCTGGCCAGCGCGTCGGCGCGGGCCGCCCCGATCCGCCCGCGTCTCGGGTGGAACGTGCGTATGTGCGGGCCGGGGGCCGTTGCCGGGCTCCGCGGGTCGAGGACGGTCACGCGCACCACGGTATCGGGACCACGGCGTACGGGGTACTTGCGTTCCGACAGTTAGCGATATATCGTTGAGACATCGAGAACGGTTCTCGATACACGAGGGAGATCATCATGACTTACTCTGACCTTTCTAAGGGTGGCCCCGAGCGCGGCAAGCGCCAGCGCGGCGGCCACGAGGGCGACCGCGACGAGCGGCGCAACCGCTGGGAACGGGGCGGCGAGCCACACGAGGGCCCGCACGAGCACCATGGCCACGGCCGCGGCTTCCGGCGCGGACCGTTCGGCTCGGAGGGGTCCTTCGGACCATTCGGTTTCGGCGGCCCGGGCCCCGAGTTCTTCCCCGGACCGGGCTTCGGCCCGCGCGGCCGTGGACGCGGCCGGGCGGGACGGGGCGACGTGCGCGCGGCGATCGTCGCGCTGCTCGCCGAGGAGCCCCGCAACGGCTACCAGATCATCCAGGAGATCGAGCAGCGCACGGACGGGATGTGGCGGGCCAGTTCCGGCTCGGTGTACCCGGCCCTGGCGCAGCTCGAGGACGAGGGTCTGATCGAGCCGGTCGGCGAGGGCGGCCGCAAGCTGTTCACGCTGACCGACGCGGGCCGCGAGTACGCCGAGCGGCACGCCGACCAACTCTCCCGGATCTGGGAGGACGCCGTCGGCGGACCAGGCGGCCGGTTCGAGGAGTTCGCCCGGCACCGCGAGCTGATCGGCCAGCTCTTCCTGGCCTACAAGCAGGTGTCCCAGGTGGGTTCGGCCGCGCAGCGCGAGGAGGCTCGCGCCGTGCTGGTGAAGGCCCGCCAGGCGCTGTACAAGATCCTGGCGGCGGACGAGCCCGGCGACGCAACACCCGAAGACGCAGCGCCCGGCGACGCCGGCACCGAGGTCTGATTCGATTGGCCGAGGTCCGCCGCGGCGGCGCGAGATCGCCCGCCGCGGCGGACCTCGACGTGTTCTGATTCCCGGGGGAACCCGGCCGGGCTGGGCACTTGGCCGCGACCGCGGATCGCGTAGACGCGGCCCAGAGCCCGGTCCGGTGCGGGTACAGTGATGCCCCATGGCCGGACGACCCTTGAACGAGATCATGGAAGCCGGGTGGGCCAAGGCCCTGGAGCCGGTGGCGGACCGGATCGCCGCGATGGGCGACTTCCTGCGGGCGGAGGTGGCCGAGGGCCGCACGTACCTGCCGGCCGGGCCGAATGTGCTGCGAGCGTTCCAGCAACCCTTCGACGCGGTCAGGGTCCTGATCGTCGGTCAGGACCCTTACCCGACGCCGGGACACGCGGTGGGCCTCAGTTTCTCGGTCGCGCCGAACGTGCGTCCGCTGCCCGGGAGCCTGGTGAACATCTTCCGGGAGTACGGCCAGGACCTCGGTTTCCCGCCCCCGTCCACCGGCGACCTGTCGCCGTGGAGCGAGCGCGGGGTGCTGCTGCTCAACAGGGCCCTGACGACGGCGCCCGGCAAGCCGGGGGCGCACCGGGGCAAGGGCTGGGAGGCGGTGACGGCGCAGGCGATCACGGCGCTGGCCGACCGGGGGACCCCGCTGGTGGCGATCCTGTGGGGCCGCGACGCGCGCGACCTGAAGCCGATGCTCGGCCCGTCGGTGCCTTGCGTCGAGTCCGCGCACCCCAGCCCGATGTCGGCCGACCGGGGATTCTTCGGCTCCCGCCCGTTCAGCCGGGCCAACGCACTGCTCGGGCAGATCGGCGGCGAGCCGGTCGACTGGCGGCTGCCGTAGTCGACGGCTCGTCAGACGCCAGGACAGGCGCTCAGACCGGGAATCCTTGACCGGAAAAGGGCGTCCGCGCGAGGATCGCCGGATTCGCCACCCGGTTGGGACACGGTTTTTACCGACGCCATACGAAAGGCGTGGCACACTGTTGCCGATCAGGTATCCCCCCACCTGGTCACGCCGGGAGGCCACATCCCCCGGCACCGCCCCGGCTCGCTACCCCCACGCTGAGCCGGGGCGCTCTCTTTCCCGACCTCGAGCGGGTCACGGCGTTTCGAGCCGACCGCCACGGGTGAACCACGTGCGGCCTGTACCCGTTTCCTCGGTGTGCCGCGCACATTCGCCGGAGCGCGCAGGATCCGCGCGCGTCGGCAGCGGGCGTTGTCCCGCGTTCCCTCGTTCACCTGGTTCATCTGTCGGGCTCATGGCGCAACCGAGGAGACATTCCGCGATGGCAATCACGACTTCCGGCCGCGACGTCGCGACCGCACCAACCGCAGGGTACGAGGCGGTGCGCCGCACCGTGATCGTGCTCGGGCTGCTCGCCCTCGCCCTCATCCATCTGCTGGACCTGCAGAGTAAGCTGCGCGAGACGCCGTACCTGGGCGGCCTGTACATCGCCCTGATTGCCTCCAGCATCGTCATCGCGCAGCTGCTGATGCGGCGCGACCACGATCTGCTGCACGCGGCCGCGGCGCTGCTCGCGGCGGCTGCGATGGTCGGCTATGTCTTGAGCCGCACCACCGGACTGCCCGCCTCCTCCGTCGACATCGGCAACTGGCTCGAGCCGCTCGGACTCGCCTCCCTGTTCGTCGAGGCGGTCGTGATCCTCGCCTGCCTACCTGTGAAACCGTGACCGACCGGGTTCATACCGGCAGCAGTCCTAATGCCGATTTCGCGGCCTTCAGCTTCTCTCCAGCGTATGTGCGGGCCCGCGCGGCGCCGTCGCGTAGGACCTCTCGGATGTAGTCCGGCTTGGCCACGATGTCGAGATAGCGCTCGCGCACCGGGGCCAGGGTCGCGACAACGGCGTCAGCGGTCGCCTGCTTGAGGTCGCTGTAGCGGTTGAATTCGTCAGCCAGCTGTGCCGGTTGCTGCTCAGTGCAGGCGGCCAGGATGTCAAGCAGGTTGGACACGCCTGGCCTGCCTTCGACGTCGTAGACGACGTCGCCGCCGGTGTCGGTGACCGCCCGCATGACCTTGCGCCGCAACGCGTCGGGCTCGTCCAGCAACCGCAGCGCACCGGCAGCGGAGGAGGCTGATTTGCTCATCTTGACGTTCGGCGTCGTCAGGTCCATGATGCGCGCGGCGACCGGCGGGTTGACGGCTCGCGGCACAGTGAACGTCTGCCCGTAGCGCGCGTTGAACCGCGAAGCCACGTCCCGGGCGAGCTCCACGTGTTGGCGCTGGTCCTCGCCCACCGGCACCTCGTCGGTGTCGTAGAGCAGGATGTCGGCGGCCATCAAGATCGGATAAGTGAGCAAGGACACGCGGACCTGTTCCTGGCGGCGCGCTTTCTCCTTGAACTGGATCATGCGTTGCGCTTCGCCGTAACCGGCGACGCATTCCAGCAGGTAGTGAAGCTCGGCGTGTTCCGGCACGTGCGACTGAACGAGGAACAGGCACCGGTCCGGGTCCGCACCGGCGGCGAGCAGCAGCGCGGCGAATTCGAGTGTGCGTCGCCGAACCTGCTGCGGATCATGGTCCAGGGTCAGCGCGTGCAGGTCGGAGATGAACACCACGGTGTCGCTTGGTCCGGCGTCTCGGCCGGAGCGAACGGCGCGATCCTGACCGGCCAGGATCGGTCGGATCGCGCCGAGATAGTTGCCCAGGTGCAGCTCGCCCGAGGGGGTGAATCCAGTCAGTCGTCGCGGCATCGGTCGGCCCTCTTCAGGTCATGGCCGCCCGGCCGGGCGCCGAGGCACGCGAACGCGAATCGGCCGCCCGGCTTCGGGCGGCCGCGGTAGATGGGAATACGCGGATGATCAGGTGCCGCCCGGTTAGGGGCGCCACCAACCCTGATGCTGAACAGCCATCCGCATAGCGCAAAGGTAGCACCCACCGGCCCCGGCCAGCGCGGGGCATGACGGCAACAGAGAACGGCAAAACTTCCATGGCGGGATTGCAAAACAGTCCGGGAGCGCCCCACATCCCCGCCGTAGCGGCCGCCGCGACGGCTACCCTTGACGGCGAGGCCGCGCTCGTCCGAGCCTGGTCGGCCTCGACGCGCGGCCCGCGCTCCCGCCCCACTCCACGGGATGCGCCGGGACTGCGCCGGCCCCGCTCCGGGTGCACCTGGCGCGCGCCTGGAGCGGGGATCCTGACCGGCAGATAAGACTTCGCTGTAAAACACATGATGCGTGTGTGGTAGGGCCCGCGGAGCGCTAACCTGTCGTTCTAGACGCCGAATTCTCGGTGTTCCAGCCCCCTTTAGCTCGCTGTTCCGGGAGGCCGACCGTGGCGGCGGGTCATGTCGTCGCGTTTGCCATCGCCGTTGGATTCAGCATCACCAGCGCGATCGGGGGGACGCTTTTGTGCCGTCTCCAGGTGACCAGGTCCCGGCGGCTTCTGTCCGAGGGCACGACCGCCGTCGCGCACATCATCGAGGTGGTGCCCCAGCACCCGGCCGGGCAGTCGTTCCCGCTCGACGCCGCGCGCATCGTGGTCGAGTTCAAGTGGGACAAGGCGCTGCGGCGCGAGACCATCGTGCTCGCGCGCACCCCCGAGGACCGCTACAAGGTCGGCGACGTGCTCGACGTCCTGGTCGCCGAGGGCCCGGTCCCGCACATCCGCACCTGCGACGAGCCGAACATCGCCTACGGGACGGTCGAGCAGATCGCCGGGGCGGCCCTGCTGATCCTCGCCGCGCTCCCCCTGTTCATCATGTTCAACGTGCACGCGCTCACCCCGTAAACGGTCACGCGGCGAAGCCGTCGCGCAGCGTCCACAGGTCGGGGAAGTACTTGCGGTGCACTCCGCGCTCCAGCCACTGGGCGCCCGAGGTGCCGGCCGAGCCGGGCTTGTCGCCCATCGCGCGCCACACGATGAGCAGGTGACGCTGCTTCCAGCGCACCTGCCGCTCCGCCGTGTCGAACAGCGCGTCGGCGAGGTCCACCAGATCGGCGTGTCCGGCCTCGGATTCGTAGACAGCCTGCCACGCGGCCACCGCCCGATCGTCGCCCACGTACTGGATCACGTGATCGCGGTGCAGCAGCTCGCTCGGGATCGCGAAACCCCGGGCGTGCAGGAGCCGGAGCGCCGCGTCGTAGAGCGACGGCGCCTCGGCCTGCGCCCGCAGTTCGGCCTGGCGGTCGGGGGTCCGCTCGTGGACGGCAAGCGCGTGCGGGTGGCGGGCGCCGAGCAGGAACTCGAGGTGCCGGTACTGCACGGACTGGACGCCGGACGCGATGCCGAACGACTCGCGGAACGCGTCGAACTCGGCTGGGGTGAGGGTGCGCAGCGCTTCCCAGGCGCCGGTCAGCGCGTCCTGGGCGCCGTGGCCGCGCCGGAGCGTGCGCACCGCCGTGCGGACGTCGCCGTCCAGGATCGCGGCGCGCGCCCGCTCCCACTCGTGGCGCAGCAGGGTGAAGTAGAGCTCCATCACCTGCGTGACGATCAGGAACGAGAGCTCGGCGGGGGCGTCGGTTCGGGGGTTCTGCAGCTGGAGCAGGGCGCGCAGCTCGGCATAGTCCTCGTACTCGTTGGCCCCGTTCTCAGCGACACGGGGACACGACTCAGCGGACAGATGTACGGGTGCGGTCTTCACTGACACCTCTCCATGGAACTACGGCGAGCGAAGACGCGGAATGGCCGTTGTGGGCGTCGCGGCCATTTTCGATTTACGATTGCAAGGTGTCAGTCAGGTTGGACTTTCCAGATGAGATCGACTGGCGGCTGCTCGACGAGTTGCAGCAGGACGCGCGGCTGTCCTTCAACGAGCTGGCGCGGCGGGTCAACCTCTCTGCGCCGGCCGTTGCCGAGCGAGTGCGGCGGCTCGAAGCGGCCGGCGTGATCACCGGGTACCACGCGCACGTCGACCCCGTGCGCGCCGGACGTACCGTCGCCGCGCTTGTGCGGATGGCCTGCTACGGCCCGCGCTGCCTGCTGCGCCACCCCGAGACGATCGAGCGCAGCCCCGAGATCCTGGAGGTGCACCGGCTGACCGGGGACGCCTGCTGCCTGCTGCGGATCGCGGTCGGGTCGATGGCCGAATTCGAGGCGCTGATCGACCGCCTCGCCGATCACGGCCAGCCGTCGTCGACGATGGTGCTCTCCTCACCGCTGCCGTGGAGTCCGGTGCGCCCGGGGACCTAGCCGGTCACACAGCGCCCGTCACACAACACCGGTCACATGGCGCCGATTACACAGCACCGATCACACAGTCGTCGACGACTCGGCCGCCGGTGAACCTCCAGTGCCGGGAGATCCCGATGCGCTCGGCAAAGTAGCGATCGTGCGTGACCATCAGCAGCGTGCCGCGATAGGCCCGCAGCGCTTCCTCGATCACGTCGAGCGCGTCGAAGTCGAGGTAATTGGTCGGCTCGTCGAGAGCGAGGATCCGCTGCGGGCTGTTGACCAGGACGGCCAGCAACAGTCTGCGCAGCTCGCCGTCGGAGAGGTCGCTCAGCCGTGCAGTCCACTGGTGCGGCCCGAACAGATGGGCGTCGAGGAGCCGCTCGGCGTCCTCGGCGTATACGGGAACGCGGCTACGGAAGAAGTCGAGCACGGTCGTGCCGGTGCGCAGCGTGTCATGGGTCTGAGGCAGCATGCCGACCTCACCGCGGACGGCGACGCCTGCGTCCGGGTCGGCCTCGTCGGCCAACGCGCGCTGCTCGATCCACCGGATCGACTGGATCTGCCGTTCGAGCCGGCGCTCGCGCGCCTTGGCCTTCTTCGCGACTTTCTTGGCGTAGCGGCGCAGTTTGTCGTTCCTGGTCGCCTGTTCGGTGCTGTCAGCCTGGTCCTTCGTCCGCTCGATGTCGGCCTCCAGGCGTCTGCGGTATTTCTCCTGCGCCTCAAAGTCGAGCAGCAGCGTCCGCCAGCGGTGCGCCTTCTCCTCGCGGTAGGCGGTGTATCCGCCCTCGTAGTACTGCGGTTCCTCGTGGATGCCGTCGAGCTCGATGATCCGCGTGACCGCCCGGTCGAGCAGCGCTCGGTCGTGGGTGACGAGCAGGACCGCGCCGGGGAACCGGCTTGAGGCGCCCGGCGAGGATGGCCAGGAGGGTGGACTTGCCGACGCCGTTCGGCCCGACGAGGCCGACGCGGTCGCCGGGGTTCAGGACGAGATCCACCCCCGCGAAGAGGGTCTCGCCGTCGTAGTGGTGCGCGAGCGACTGGGCTTTGAGAAAAGTACGGGGCACGGTGCGTCCTTCGCCGGTGGTGGATGCGGGGCGGGACGCCGGAACGCGCAGCGTGACCTTGTCGCACTCCCCCGGCGATGCGGAGGATGCGTGGGAATCCGAAGCCGGAAAGGGCGAGCTTGGATGCGAGGACGGGCGCGACGCCGACCACCTGCTCGGAGGAGCGGGGCCGGAACGGCGCGGAAGTCGAGGTCAGGGCTGGACGCCCGGCGTGGTCCTCAGCTCAGCACGGGGGGCGGATCACTCCATCGACCGGGCCGCAGTGCGGCCGTGCCGGATCAGGGTCACACAACGGTGAACCGACCGCAAAGCGTTTTCGTGCCTACGGGATGCCGGCGGGAAAGCGCAGCGCGCTGCGTGCCTTTGATCCTTTGATGCAGCGCGCTGACGTCGTGCTTACGGCGTGCGCGGTGCACTTGCCAGGTCAGAGTTTGTCGAGTGGAGAAGGTATCTTCCGTGTCGAATCACGACGAGCGCGGCCTCGGCGCGTCGCGCGCCGGACAGGATCCGCTCGCGGACTTCGACGCGCTGCGGGCGCGGCGGATGGCGGAGCAGGAGGCCGACGGCTACGAGGCCACGGCTCCGATCCACGAGTACGAATACAGCCCGGGCTACGGGTACGAATACGGGACCGAGCCGACCAGGCTGGTCGGCGGCGTGACCCCTCCGCCGCCGAGTGGCAGGGGAAAGCTGCGCTCGACGGTCGTGTTCGTCGGGATGGTCTTGTTCGTGGTCGGACTCGGCGCCGGCGTGTATGCGGCGACGCGACCTTCCGGAGGCACGCAGGCGACGGCTGCGGTGCCGCCGACGATGGCGCCGAGCCCCAGCGCGAGCAGCGGCGCCGGCGCCAGTGCCGGTAACCCGGGGATGAGTTCGAGTACGGATTCCTCGCCGAACATGGGGTCCGGCCCCAGCTCCGGCACCGACATGGGCTCGGGCGGTAACGGCTCCTCGACCCAGCCATCTCAGATGCCGATGACCACCGCTCGCGGAACTCTGACGATGCTGTCCGTCATCGACGTCGGCAACACCTCGTTCACGGCGACCACCACCCGGGGCGCGACCGTGACCGTGCAGGTCAACTCGCAGACCCAGTTCGGCACGCAGGCGCAGCCGTTCTCGCCGTCCGACCTGGTCCCGGGCGCCGTCGTGTGGGCCCGGGTACGACGCGATCCGGACGGCGACGGCAATCTGATCGCCACCCTCATCGCCGGGACCGGGATGAACGGCCAGGCCGTACAGGCGAGCCCCACCAACGGCGGCGGCAACGGCAACTCCGGCGACTGAACCGGAGCCCCAGCCACCACAACGGGCCCGCTACACAGCGCCTATTAACACCGTGCCCGTTAAGCCGCGGCCGTCTCTTCGAGGTAGACCAACGCGCCCTCTGCCTTATGAATCGCGCGCAGTCGGCGGGCGATGAACGGACGGGTGCCGTCGGGAAGCTTGTCGATCGGGAAGAACCCGATCTCGGCGATCTCATCGGGCTGCGCGACCAGATCCGCCGGGTCCTCGCACACCCCGACGTCGAAGGTGAGGCTCAGGAACTGCATCGAGCTGCCGGGCGAGCGCCGCGCCCACTGCACCGCGAGCAGCGGCCCGACCTCGGCGACGCGGAAACCCAGCTCCTCCTCCAGCTCGCGCGCGCAGGCCGCCGCCGGAGGCTCGTTGTCGTCCACCACGCCGCCGGGAAGGGACCAGCCGTTGCGGTAGGTGTTGCGCACCAAGGCGATCCACCCGGACTCGTCGCGCAGGACCGCGTTCGCGGACAGCGCCACTTTCGGCAGCGACGCGAACCACTCGTTCGGCTCTTGCAGATCCTGCTGCTGCGGCGTTGGAGACGTCATGGAGATCGAGTCTGCCAGACCGGGCCGCGTTCGGTCGGTCGGTCGAGGATCCTGCGGGCGGCGTGAGGGTCTGCGCGGACGCTTAGCCGGCGCGGGCGGCGTTGCGCGCGATGACGTCGATAATCGGCGTCCACAGCGCTTCGGGCAGGTCGTGTCCCAGGCCGGGGTACAGCACCAGTTCGGCCCCCGGGATCGCCGCCGCGGTCGCCTTGCCGCCGCTGACGTCGACCAGCTGGTCCGCCTCGCCGTGGATCACGACGGTCGGCACGGTCACCTCGCGCAGCGCCGGGGTGCGGTCCGGGGAGGCGACGAGCGCCGCGAGCTGGCGCATGCCGCCCGCCGGGCGGTAGGCGCGGTCGTAGCCCTCGCCGGTCCGCTCGCGCATCCACTGCTCCGTCGGCGGATACCCGGGCGAGCTGATCACCTTGAGCACCTTGACGCCCCGCTCGACCGCGCCAGCGCGGTCAGTAGCGGCGGGCAGGAGCAGAGCCGCCATCGCCGCCGCGCTCGGCTGGCCCACCGCGCGGTCGCCGGTGGTCGACATGATCGAGCACAGCGACAGCACCCGCTTGGGGTACTTCATCACCAACTCCTGTGCGATCATGCCGCCCATCGAGGCGCCGACGATGTGCGCGCGGTCCACGCCGAGCGCGTCGAGCAGCCCGGCCGCGTCGTGGGCGAAGTCTTCGAGCAGGTACGGCGCGGTGGACGCGTCGCCCGTCATGATCGCGAACAGGTCGGGGGTCGGCAGGTGGTCGAACTGGGTGGACAGCCCGATGTCCCGGTTGTCGAACCGCACCACGTGGAAGCCCCGCCCGGCCAGCAGCCGGCAGAACTCCGGCGGCCACCCGGTCAGCTGCGTGCCCAGGCCCATGATCAGCAGGAGGGTGGGATCCGCCGGGTCGCCGAAGGTGTCGTACTCGAGTTCGATGCCGTTGGCCTCGGCTCGGGGCATTGCGCGTCCTCCCATCGGACCGTCCGGCGCCGGGGCTCCGCGCCGGATTTCTCGCATCATGCCAGATCGGACCGTCCGCGATCCGGCATTGAAAGGGTCTTGAAGTAGAAGGTCGAGGAGCGCAGCGCTCCGGAGGGATCGGCGGCGTAGCCGGGGACGGTGCCGGCCGCGGTCCACCTCCGAACCGATATTCAGGGGCGCGGAACCGGGGCGGAAGTTACCGTGAGCCGGTGGACCAAGCCTTCGAACTCGCCCAGGTGAACATCGCGCGGCTCCTCGAACCCCTCGACTCGCCGCGGCTGGCGGACTTCGTCGCCGGGCTCGAGCGGGTCAACGCGCTCGCGGAGGCCGCGCCCGGCTTCGTGTGGCGGCTCGTCTCGGACAGCGGCTCGGACGCGACGGCGCTGCGGATCTTCGACGACGAGTGGCTGATCGTGAACGCCTCGGTGTGGACGAGCCCGCTCGCGCTGTTCGATTTCGTGTACGGCGACGGCCATCGCGCGGTGCTGAGACGGCGGCGCGAGTGGTTCGAGCGGCTCGACGAGGCGGTGACGGCGCTGTGGTGGGTGCCGGCCGGGCACCGGCCCACCGTCGCGGAGGCCCAAGAGCGGCTGGTCTACCTGCGCGAGAACGGGCCGTCGCAGTTCGCCTTCAGGCTGGGCGATGACTTCCCGCCGCCGGAGCCGGGACAGACGGCCACCGTGTCAGCGTCAGCGTCGGCGCAACCGGCGTTATCAGGACACGCCGACGATCGGGAGGCGTAGCGCGCCCGGGGCGGCCTCCGGCACCGCCGGATGGTGCGGCGCGACCGGGACGACCTTCCGATAGGCCTCGTCGGGGCGCGGGCGGGCGTCTGCGTCGCCCTTGTTGGGCCACATCGCCATCGCCCGCTCCGCCATCGCCGTGATGGTCAGCGCGGGGTTCACGCCCAGATTCGCCGGGACTGCCGAGCCGTCCACGACGTGTAAGCCCTCATATCCGAAGACCCGATGGTAGGGGTCGACGACACCGGTCCGAGGGTCGGCGCCGAGGACGCAGCCGCCGAGGATGTGCGCGGTCAGCGGCATGCCGAACAGGTCGCCGACCGTACCGCCGGGGACTCCCTTGATGTTGTCCGCGAGCAGCCGGGCTGCTTGGTTGGCGGCCGGGATCCAGTCCGGGTTCGGCTCGCCGTGCCCCTGTCGGCTCTTGATCTTGACGCGGCCGAACAGGGTGCGGTGCGGGTAGGCGCTGAGCGAGTTGTCCAGGGACTGCATGACCAGCAGGATCACCGTGCGCTCGGCGAACTTGTGCGTCGTGAGCAGGCGCGGGGCGTAGCGCGGATGCCGCGCGATCTCGCCGAACGCCTTGAGCAGTCGCGGAATCCGGCCGCCGCCGTCGGTCAGCGGCACGCGCAGGAGGCTCATCGAGTTGCTGCCCCGGCCGTAGCGCACCGGTTCGATGTGCGTATTCGCGTCCGGATGGATCGACGAGGTGATGGCCACGCCTTCGGAGAAGTTCGTCCGGTCGTCGGTCGCGGAGGCGCCGAGCAGGGCCTCGGAGTTGGTGCGGGTGAGTTCGCCGAGCGCGGTCGACAAGCCGGGCAGGCGGCCGGTGAAGCGCAGGCGGTGCAACAGCTTCTGGGTGTTGTAGGCCCCTGCCGAGAACACCACCTGCTCGGCCGTGTAGACGCGGCGCGCTTTCTTCGAGCGCTTGCCGGTCGCGGCGGCCGTCACCCGGTATCCGCCGCCGTCGAGCGGGACGACGTCGACGACGGTGCGCAGCGGATGGATCTCGGCGCCGTTCTTCTCGGCGAGGTAGAGGTAGTTCTTGACGAGGGTGTTCTTGGCGTTGTGGCGGCAGCCGGTCATGCACTCGCCGCAGTGCGTGCAGGTCCGGCGGCTCGGTCCGGCGCCGCCGAAGAACGGGTCGGGCACCGAGGTGCCCTCGGGCTCGTCGCCGGTGCCGAAGAACACTCCCACGGGAGCCTTGTGGTACGTCCCGCCGACGCCCATCTGTTCCGCGACGCGCCGCAACTCGACGTCGGCGGGCGTCGTGCGCTGATATGTCACGACGCCGAGCATGCGCTGCGCCTGGTCGTAGTAGGGACCGAGTTCCGCCTCCCAGTCGGCGATGTCCCGCCACTGCCGGTCCCGGAAGAACGCGGGCAGCGGCCGGTAGAGGGTGTTCGCGTAGACCAGCGAGCCGCCGCCGACGCCCGCGCCGGCCAGGATCAGCGCGTTGTCGAGCCGGTGGATGCGCTGGATCCCGGTCATGCCGAGCCCCGGGGCGAACAGAAACTCCTTGAGGTGCCACGAGTTCTCGGCGAACTCGTGGTCGGCGAACCGGCGGCCCGCCTCGAGGACGCCCACGCGGTAGCCCTTCTCGGTGAGCCGCAGCGCCGTCACCGAGCCGCCGAAGCCGGAGCCGACGACCAGGACGTCGTAGTCGAAATCGCCCTGCGGCTGTTCCGCGTCACCAGTCATGGGTCGGATCGTAAGGCGAGTCGTGGGGCCCTACCATGCCCAAACGTCACAAGCGGGTAGCTACTTGACGGTAACTTTACCGCGCGGCACTGTGATCTTTCACAGCGAAACCGCGTCAAGCCGCGCGGTGGCCGACGAGCGGGCGCGTTCGGCGCTGCACGAGCTTTTTCCGCCGCTCCGGTTACGCCGAAGAGGGGCATTTGGAGGCCTCCGGCGAGAGAATGGGCGGCGTGCAATACGCGTTGGAGGACGACTTCACCCCGGCCCAGATCGAGCGGTCGCGGCGGCGCAAGCGCGCGATGCTCCCGCTGCGCATCGTCTCGGCGGCGATCGACCTGGCGGCGGTGTGCGTCCTCGGATTCACCGCGCTCGGCGCGCACCTGATCCACGCGGCCGGCCGGATAGCCGGTGGCGGCTGGGCCGCGACGGCCGCGCTCGGGGCGGTCGCGCTCGACCTCGTGCTGAGCGTGGTCGGCCTGCCGCTGGCGGCCAGGTTCGAGATCGCCAACAGGTCCTGGGGGCTGTCCAACCGGTCCTGGCGGCTGTTCTGGCTCGACGCGGTCAAGGGCTTCCTCATCGGCGTTGTCCTGCTGGCGGGGGTCTCGACCGGGTTCTACGGGCTGATGCGGGCGCTGCCCGGCACCTGGTGGCTCGCCGCGGCGGCCGCGGCCGCCGGTTTCGTCTTCCTGGTCTCCTTCCTGGTTCCGATCGTCCTCGAGCCCGTGTTCAACCGGTTCTCCCCCATGCCGGCCGGACCGCTACGCGAGCGCCTGCTCGCCCTCGCCGCGACCACCGGCGTCGCGGTGCGCGACATCCTGGTCAGCGACGCCTCGCGGCGCACCAACTCGATGAACGCCTACGTCTCCGGCATGGGCCGTACGCGACGCATCGTCGTCTGGGACACGACCGTGGACCAAGCCGCCCCCGAGGAGATCACCGCCATCGCGGCGCACGAACTCGGCCACGCCAAACGGCGCGACGTCGTGGCGGGGACGGCGGTCGGCGCCGCCGGAATGGCCGTGCTCACCCTGGTCCTCGCCGCTGCGCTGCGCTGGACCGGGCTGCTCGCCGCTGCCGGGATCGACCCGGCCGCAGCGACGGGCTCCGGCCCCTGGCGGGCGGCATCCGACCCGCGCTCACTGGCGCTGGTCGTCGCCCTCGCGACCGTTTTGGGCGGCTTCGGCACACCGCTGTACAACGCCTATAGCCGCAGAGTCGAGGCGCGCGCGGACGGCTTCGCGCTGGATGTGACGCGCGACCCGGCGGCCATGGTCTCCACCTGGCGCACGCTGGCCGTGCGCGGCGTCGCCGACCTGCGGCCGAGCCGACTCGAGCTCGCGATGGCCGGAACGCACCCGCCGGTCCCGGCCCGCATCGCCCACGCCCGCACGTGGGCGGCCCAAAACGCCGTGTCGATCCAGCCGGTGGCCGTCCACCGGGACGGTGAGCCCGATCAAGCAGCACCGAACGACTCAGCATCTAATGTCACAGAGCTCCAGCGACCAGTCCCAACGCTCCCAGCGACCGACGAATCGACCTCAGGAGGCAACGGTGCAGATTGAACCCCTCTCCCGCGACGCAGTGGAAAGCGCGCTGAAGGGACTGGACGGCTGGACCTTCGACGGCGGGGCGATCCGCCGCACTTACGACGCCGAGGACTTCCCGGCGGCCATCCACGTGGTCAACGTGGTCGCCGTGCTCGCCGAGCAGGCCAAGCACCATCCCGACATCGACATCCGCTGGCGCACCCTCACCTTCGCGCTCAGCACGCACGACGTGGGGGGCCGGGTGACCGCCCGCGACCTGGACATGGCCGCGCAGATCGACGCCGCGATCGCGACGAACCCGCCTGCTCGCTGACAGCGAACAGGGTTCCGGAACAGTTACGGCGCGGCGGAAGTTGAGCAGGGCAGACTCAAGTTCCGCCGACGCTAGGAGCTGACCGTGGCCCTCGCCCCGACCACCCGAGCCCTGCCCGTTCTGCCGCTCGACGACGCGGTCGTGCTCCCGGGCATGGTGGTCCCCCTCGACCTGACCGACCGCGAGGTCAGCGCCGCGATCGACGCGGCCCGCGCCGAGCAGTCCGAATCCCCCGAGCTCCTGTTGGTGCCGCGCCCCGACGGGAAATACGCGAACTACGGCACGCTCGCCGTCATCGAGCAGACCGGCCGGCTGCGCGGCGGCCAGGCCGTGGCGGTCCTGCGCGGCACCCGCCGGGCCCGGATCGGCCGCGGCACCACGGGGCCCGGCGCGGCGCTGTGGGTGCTGGCCGAGATCCTGCCCGAGCCGGCCATCACCCAGCACGCCCGCGAGCTGGCCGACACCTACCGCGAGCTGGCGGTCCGCATCCTGCAGCAGCGCGGCGCGTTCCAGGTGATCGACGTCGTCCGGCAGATCCAGGACCCGTCCGCGCTGGCCGACTCCGCCGGATACGCCTCGTACCTGACGCTCGAGCAGAAGGTCGAGCTGCTGGAGACGGAGGACCCGGCCAAGCGGCTGGAGACCGTGCTGGCCTGGGCGCGCGAGTACCTGGCCGAGCTGGACGTCACCGAGACCATCCGCAAGGACGTCAACGAAGGCATGGAGAAGCAGCAGCGCGAGTTCCTGCTGCGCCGCCAGCTGGAGGCCATCCGCAAGGAGCTGGCCGAGCTCGACGGCCGCCCGGCCGACGAGAAGGACGACTACCGCGCCCGGGTCGAGGCCGCGAACCTGCCCGAGAAGGCGCGCGAGGCGGCGCTCAAGGAGGTCGACAAGCTCGAGCGCGGCGGCGAGCAGGCTCCCGACGCCGGCTGGATCCGCACCTGGCTGGACACCGTCCTCGAGCTGCCCTGGAACGAGCGCACCGAGGACGCCTATGACATCAAGGCCGCGCGCGAGGTCCTGGACGCCGACCACTCCGGCCTGGACGACGTCAAGGACCGGATCGTGGAATACCTGGCCGTGCGCAAGCGGCGGGCGGACCGCGGTCTCGGCATCGTGGAGGGCCGCCGCTCCGGCGCCGTGCTGGCGCTGGTCGGACCGCCCGGGGTCGGCAAGACCTCGCTCGGCGAGTCGGTCGCCCGGGCCATGGGCCGCAAGTTCACCCGGGTCGCCCTCGGCGGCGTCCGGGACGAGGCCGAGATCCGCGGCCACCGGCGCACCTACGTCGGCGCGCTGCCCGGCCGGATCGTGCGCGCGATCAAGGAGGCCGGGACGATGAACCCGGTCATCCTGCTGGACGAGGTCGACAAGGTCGGCGCGGACTACCGGGGCGACCCGACCGCGGCGCTGCTCGAGGTGCTGGACCCGGCGCAGAACCACACCTTCCGCGACCACTACCTAGAGCTCGAGCTGGACCTGAGCGACGTGGTCTTCCTGGCCACCGCCAACGTGCTCGAGTCGATCCCGGGGCCGCTGCTGGACCGGATGGAGCTGGTCCGGCTCGACGGCTACACCGAGGACGAGAAGGTCGTCATCGCCCGCGACCACCTGCTGCGCCGCCAGCTCGACCGGGCCGGCCTGACCGGCGACGAGGTCGCGTTCGGTGACGACGCGCTGCGCCGCCTGGCGGCCGAGTACACCCGCGAGGCGGGCGTGCGCGACCTGGAGCGGGCAGTAGCGCGGGTGCTGCGCAAGATCGCGGCCAAGGCGGCCGCATCCAGCATCGAGCTGCCGGTGACGGTCGGCGCGGACTCGCTGCGCGACTACATCGGGCGGCCGCGGCACACCCCGGAGACTGCCGAGCGCACCGCGGTGCCGGGCGTCGCGACCGGGCTGGCGGTGACCGGCGCGGGCGGCGAGGTGCTGTTCGTGGAGGCCTCGCTGGCCGATCCGGAGACCGGGTCGACCGGGGTGAGCCTGACCGGGCAGCTGGGCGACGTGATGAAGGAGTCAGCCCAGATCGCGCTGTCCTACCTGCGCTCGCACGGCGCGGAGCTGGAACTGCCCGTGGGTGACCTGAAGGAGCGCGGCGTGCACATCCACGTGCCGGCCGGCGCGGTCCCGAAGGACGGCCCGAGCGCGGGCGTGACGATGGTGACGGCCCTCGGGTCGCTGCTGTCGGGCCGGCCGGTGCGCGCCGAGGTGGCGATGACCGGCGAGGTGTCGCTGACCGGGCGGGTGCTGCCGATCGGCGGGGTCAAGCAGAAGCTGCTGGCCGCGCAGCGGGCCGGGGCGACCACGGTGCTGCTGCCGAAGCGCAACGAGCCGGACCTGGACGACGTGCCCGAGGAGGTGCGCGAGGCGCTGGAGATCCACCTGGTCTCCGACGTCCGCGAGGTGCTGGGCCTGGCGCTCACCCCGGCGACCGCCGGATCCGGCGCGCAGGTGATGGCGGCCTGACGACCGGCCGCCGGGCGACGGACGCGATCAGGCGCCGCCGTCCCCCTCGACGGGGGCGGCGGCGTCCTCGTCATCAGGGGCGGTGTCATCGGGGTCGGTGTCATCGGCGTCGGTGGCGGAATCGGCTTCTTCCCGCGCCGGTGCCGCTTCGGGCTTCTTGGCGGGCGGGCGGATGACGACCATGCCGGACTTCAGGTCGATCGGGCCGCGTCCGGGCTCGCCCTGTGCCTCCTCCTCGCGCGTGTTCTCCAACCGCCGCAGCTCTTCGGTGCGGTTGCGGTTGTTCGGGTTGAACAGGTCGAAGAAGATGCTCACCCACCCAAGTTACATGCCGCCGGAGTCCTGTGGTACCGACGTACCAGCGCCCGGAGATCGCCCGAAGCGTCTCGGTTGCTCCCGCGCGAGCCCGAGCTGCCCGAAATCTGCGTGCGGCGGTCCGGGTCCGCGCCGGGACCCGGGCCGCCGTGATGCTCGGCTCTCTAGTACCGCTCAACCGCGCGGCAGGGTGTGGCTACTGCGGCGTGCCGTTCGAGAAGTCGCTGTTGAACTGGTTCTCGACGGTGTCCGCGACGCCCTGGTCGGTCAGGATGATCCCGAGTTCGCGGTTGCTGCCGACCGAGTTGGCGGAGAAGTTCATCGAGCCGACCTCGACCTGCTGGGTGGACAGGCCGTAGTCGGCGACGATCGCCTTGGCGTGGATATACGTTCCGGTGCTGCTGGAGTAGCCGACCACCGAGCCGCCGGACGAGTCGACGTTCGAGATCTCGGAGGAGTACGAGGACGGGTGCTCCACGACCACGCGCACGGTGACGCCTGCCGCGGCCCGGGCCGCGATCGCGTTGGTGAGAGTGGTGTCGCTGAACTCCTCCTCATCGACGTCGAGCGTGGTGGTGGCGCGGTTGACGACCGACAGCAGGCGCGACTCGGCGTCGGTGGGAGACCACAGCAGGTTGTCGCCGTCGCCGGGGGTCACCGAGCTGTGCTTGTAGTCGGCGTTGAAGACACGCTCGATCGCCGACACGTCCGTCGGGTCGTTGTCGAAGACGCCGTAGTCAACGCTGGTGCTGTAGTACTTCGCGGTGAGGTTGCCGGACAGGATCAGCGACTCGGCGCCGTCTCAGTGTGAGCTGTGGCGCACGGTGAACGTCGCGGTGACGACGGTGCCCGGACGGTAGCGGGCGGTGCGCACCGTCAACGAGTCGGCCAGTTCCCGGGCGATGTACAGCCCCCGCCCGCTCTCGGAGCAGATGGCGGCCTCCAGCGCGGCGCGGTCCGGGATGCCGGCGCCGCTCCACTTGCCGGCGTCGCGGACGCTGCACGCCGCGGCGGGTCCTAAGGCGGACGCCTCGCAGCGCAGCACCAGGCGCACCGGGGCGCGACCGTGCCTGAAGGCGTTGCCGGCCAGTTCGCTCACCACCACGGCCGCGTCGGCGGCGCGCTCGGCCAGTCCCCACCGGTCGAGGGTGTTCATGGTCAGCCGCCGGGCGTCGGCCACGGCGGTCGGGCTCGGCAGCACGGTGATGACGAATCGATCGAGCGGCCCGGGCAACAGCCGCGCAGGCCGTTCAGCGACAAGGCCCGACAACGGGCCGACTGTGGTCCACATCTGACGGGCCAGACGGCGGGCTTGGCGCCGCACGGCCGATCACCTCTATCTCGCTCGTTTGATCGCCGCACTCGATCGAGAAACCAGCACCGTCAAAAGCCCACTGTGCGCCCTCCCGAAGCCGCCGTCAAGGTCTAGACCAATCTTCAGATCGGAAAGTAATTGCCGGTCGGAGGTTGATGAACAGCGCGCACACGGGACGCGACACACGGTGCAGAATCAGCAACGATCACGCTGACAGGCGTCGCGGTGAGTCGCCCGCGGTTCACCGTGCGACACGGCGCCACCGGACCGCGAGCCGGCGTTCGCGGAGAGCGGCGAGGACCGCGATCGGCCGCCTCGCCGATCCGGAAAGTCGTCACCACCCCACCCTCAGTCATCACTTGCGAGGAGAGAACGCAGGCGCGCCTTGCATCTGCGGTCCGGTGCCGTCACGTTTCGGAAAATCAGGTGGATGCGGGGCATCCGAGCCCTGATCATTAATGCCATGACCATCGCACCGGAGGAGCTGAACCACACCGCGGAGAGGATTGACCAGGCCCGCGCCACCGAAGCGCACGCCCCGGAGCCCGGGGTCTCCACGCTGCTCGAGCAGGACCGGCTGCCGGAGGACCCGGCCCCCGCGATCCCCGACGTGCCCGAGCCGAGCACCCGCTGGCTGACTTGGGGTCTGACCACGGAGAACGGCGGGCTGGCCGACATCGCGCAGTACCTCGGGCACGCCGCCTTCGCCGACGGCCGCGAGCCGTACGCGCACTGCGTCGACATCGCCCAGTTCAAGAAGGGCGCGTGGACGCTGCCCGAGGGCGGGCGGGTGCTGCGCAGCGTCGAGCGCAAGAGCTACGCGATCCAGGTCGTCGTCGGCGACGGCTGGACGCTGGAGCTGACGCGCTGGAACCAGGGCAACGGGATGGCGACCGTCACCGCGATCTCGGCGCAGCTGGCCCAGGAGGTCGCGCAACGGGCCGCGCAGCTGGTCGCCAAGCGCGTCCGGAAGAAGGACGACGCGGTCCAGATGGGCTTCTGGCACGTGGCCAACGGCAACGCCCAGCGACAGGTGCGCGCGATCGACGCCCCGGCGTGGAAGGACGTGCGGCGCAACTACGCTTCGGGCGTCGCGGTGCAGCTCGAGCGACTCATGGCGGTCACTCCCGACACGGTCGGCGGCCGGCTGCTCCTGCTGCACGGGCCGCCCGGAACCGGCAAGACCTCGGCGCTGCGCGCGCTCGGCCTGGCCTGGCAGCGCTGGTGCAAGATCGACTGCGTGCTGGACCCCGAGGCGCTGCTCGGCTCGCCCGGCTACCTGCTGCAGGTCGTCATGGGGGCGGCGTACGGGCCGGGCTCGAACGCGGACAAGCGCAAGTGGCGGCTGCTGATCCTCGAGGACTGCGACGAGCTGGTGCGCGGCGGGGCGAAGCAGACCGCCGGGCAGGCGCTGTCCCGGCTGCTGAACCTGACCGACGGACTGCTCGGCCAGGGCCAGAACGTGCTGGTCGCGATCACCACCAACGAGGAGCTCGGGCGGCTGCACCCGGCGGTGGTGCGGCCCGGCCGCTGCCTGGCCCAGATCGAGGTCGGCCCGCTGCCCCGCCAGGAGGCGGCCGCGTGGCTCGGCAGTGACGAGGGGCTGGCGGGGCAGTCGGCGACACTCGCCGAGCTGTACGCGCTCAGGGCCCGCGCGGCACATGGCGGCGACGATGGGGCTCCGGCGATTCAGGGCCCCCTCTCCACCGGGCTGTACATCTAAACCCGGCGGTGAGCCCGGCGATCTGACGTCCGCACAAGTGATCTACCGTCAGATCGCCGGGCCGGGGCGGCGGATCGCTGATCAGGCGGCGTACCACGGAGATTCGGTGCGTAACGGGTGAGGCGGAAGGGTTATCCGAACGTAATATTTTCGGGGAAAGACTGTTCCCGTGAGCGCCCGGACTGGCAAGGTATGGGTCGCACCAGGCGGCCGTAACCCTCACCCTGCCGGGCGCCGTGGACCATCCAGGCACCCCGGCGGCGGCACGCCCGTAAAGCAAGGGGTCCAGTAGATGTCAGAGCACTCGGGAAAGAGCGCTCATACCAACGCGCCGGGCGGCCGGCGCGGAACCCGCCGGCGGCACGCCGCCGACCAGCAGGAAAGCGACGCCCCGCGCCCGGGCTCCCGCCGCAAGGCCGCCCCGGCCGCGGATTCCGCCCGCCCCCACATACCCGCCCGCCTGGCCAAGGCCGGGCTGCTCGCGGTCGTGATGGCGCTCGGCGCGGCCGTGGCCGCGGTCGCCGCGCCGGCCGGGAACGGCCAGGCGGCCGCCGCACCGCCGGCCGTCAACTGCGCCCTCGAGGTTCCGGACCAGCCCCTCACCGCGACCGGGCTGGCCACGCCGTACCACCTGGTCAGCGTCGACGGCACGACGTGCAACGAGGGCAACCCGAACACCGCCGCCTTCGTGCAGGGGATGGTCCTCGACCCGGCGACCGGCGCTCTGTCCGTGTACGACCCCCTGGTCACCGACGAGGGCACCTCCCCCGCCGTCGCGCCGGTGGTGCCGACGCTCCCGCCGAACGCTGTCGTCGCCCTCTGGTTCGGCTTCAACGGCAACGTGCTCACGCTCCAGGGCCCGGGCGCGTCGTCCTGCGTCAACGGTCAGCCGGGCTCGCCCTTCGGCCAGTTCGCGTACTGCGGCGCGCCCGCGTTCTTCAGCGCCGCGAACGCGGCGATCGCCGCCGGGAAGCTCACCGTCCCGCCGCCGGGCACCGCCGCCGACCACCAGCCGTGCCTCACCACGCGCGACTTCGGCCTGGTGGACCAGGACCAGAGCGACAACGTGACCACGATCTACCTGGTGCTGCCGGACGGGCGCACCGCCCAGGACACGCACGCCGCGGCGGCGCAGCTGGCCGGCAAGTCGCCCCAGGCGCTCGCGAACGGCAGCGACAACCTGCTGCTCGACCACTTCGTGGACCCGGCGCTCAACTGCCTGCCCTTCACCGCGCCGAACCTGGCCGACAACGGCACGCAGGCGACGGCGCTCGGCCTCAACGAGCTGCAGGCGGCCGCGTATCAGCAGAACCCGGTCGCCCTCGTGCCGCTGAGCGACCCGATGGTCCTGGACGCCAACGGCGCCACCGACGACGCCAAGACCGACCTGTACCGCGCCGGGGTGGACCAGCCGCCGCTGGTACAGGTTCCCGGCTCGCCGACCGACTACTGCGCCAATCTGAGCACGGTCGGGGTCACCCGGATCGAGCTGGACCACGCGCTGACGGTGCCGCAGACGTCCCCGGACACCGCCGCGGCCACCGACCTGTTCGCGTTCCTGGCGATGCGCTTGCAGCAGTCGTACACGAACCTGAACTGCCAGCAGTTCCTGAACCTGCCGAACCCGGTGCATCTGAAGATGAACGGCGCCGGGGTGATCACCGGCGCCACGTTCGACCCGGTGACCTTGACGAGCCCGAGCGCCTCGCCGAGCGGTTCCGGCACGACCAGCGCGAGCGCGTCGCCCAGCCCGAGCGCGTCCACGGTGACTTCGGCGCCACCGAGCACGACTCCCGCGCAACCGTCGTCGAGCCCGGCCCAGCCGTCGACTCCCGCGGCGACCGACACGGACGATCCCCCGGTGACGTTCACGTACACGGCTCCCGCGCCGCCAGCACCGCCGAGTTCCGCACCGGCCGACGTCGACAACACGCAGACGGCGCCAGCCAACCACGTCGTACCGCCGGTGCCTTCGGCATCCGTGGGCGTGAACGTGTCGGTCGGCGCCAGCACGAATCCGGCAGGCGGCGCGGCTCCTCCCGGCGGCCCAGCCGGTTCCCCGAAGCCGTCGCAGGCTCCGCCGGCTGGAGCGGCGGCGGGCGCCGGATCCGGACAGCAGCCCGGGACCGACGTGGCGCCGCCAGCCAGCAGCCCGGTCCTGGTCGCCGGATTCGAGCACACGCCCGCCGTGGTGGCCGCGGACAACCCGCGCAGCGCGCTGGCGGGGCCGAACCCCATGGCGAACAGCGGATTCAGCCTGACCAGCTCGCGCATGCTGTGGGGCGCCGCAGGGGCCTTCATCGCCCTGTGCCTGTCACTGCTGCTGCGCGTTCGGCCGCGTCGCCGCTGATACCCATGCGCTTGCCGTCCGGCCGACACAACTGTCGGCCGGACGGCAAGCGAAGCAGTTAGCTGACGGTGCGCAGGCCGCTGGGTGCGTCAGCCGACGGAGGAGTAAGCCACCACGCCGCGCCGCAGCAGGTCGACCGCGGCGTGGGCGGTGTCGCGTATCCGCGCGGAGGCGGCGTTTTCCGGCGCGAGCGCGGCCGCCGCGTTGGCGAGCTGCCCGAGCAGGTCGATCACCTGCTTGCACCACCGCACGAAGTCGCCGGCGGGCAGCCCGGCCTCCTCGAGCACGGTGTCCAGCCGGTGGCCGGTCGCCCACTGGTACGCGGCCCAGGCGAACCCGGCGTCCGGCTCGCGCTGGAAGTCGACCGAGTGGTCGCCCTCGAGGTCGTGGATCGTGAACCAGAGCCGGATCGTCCGCTCGATCGCCTCGCGCGCCTTGCCCTTGGGCAGCCGCGGCGGCCCGAAATCCTCGCTCGACCGGGCCTCGTAGACCAGCAGCGAGACCGCCGAGGCCAGCTCGGCGGGAGTCAGCTCGTCCCAGAGCCCCTCGCGCAGGCACTCGGCGGCCACCAGGTCGAGCTCGGAGTAGATCCGGGCCAGGCGCCGCCCCTCGTTGGTGACCCGCTCGCCGTCGAGGTAGCCGAGGACGGTGAGCACCGAGCAGACCCGGTCGAAGGTGCGGGCGATCGAGTGCGTGCGGCCCTGCACCCGCTTTTCCAGGCCCTCGGTCTCCCGCTCCAGCCGGTGATGCCGCTCGGCCCACCGCGCGTGGTTCTCCCGATCCGCGCAGCCGTGGCAGGGGTGCGCCCGCAGGGCCTTGCGCAGCCCGGCGATCTGCTCGTCGTCGGCGGCGTCCGAGCGCTGGCGCGGCGCCCGGGCCGGCTTCCCGTCCCCGACGCCCGCCTTGTTGCGCAGCGTGGCGGCCAGATCCTTGCGGGCCTGCGGCGACTTGCGGTTGAAGTTCTTCGGGATGCGCATCCACGCGATCGGCTCGACCGGGTAGGGGAAGTCGAGCAGCGACAGGCGCACCACCTGCCGCTCGATGGTGAGCACCTCGGGCCGCGGCCCCTCGCGCCCGGTGTCCAGACCCGGGTCGAGCACGACCGCGAGTCCGGCGCGCCGCCCGGTCGGCACGGTGATGATGTCGCCGCTCTTGAGCGCTTCCAGCGCCGAGGCCGCGGCCGCCCGGCGCTGGCTGGCGCCCAGCCGGGACAGCTCGGTCTCCCGTTCGGCCAGGGCGCGGCGCAGCCCCATGTACTCGTCGAAGTCGCCCAGGTGGCAGGCCATGGCCTCGCGGTAGCCGTCGAGCGCCTCCTGGTTGCGGCGCAGCTGGCGGGTCAGGCCGACCACCGCCTTGTCCGCCTGGAACTGGGCGAAGGAGCTTTCCAGCAGCGCCCGGGCGCGCACCTTGCCGACCTGCCCGACGAGGTTGACCGCCATGTTGTACGAGGGCTTGAAGGAGGACCGCAGCGGATACGTACGCGTGGAGGCCAGGCCCGCCAGCGCGCGCGGATCGAGGCCGGGCCGCCAGAGCACCACCGCATGGCCCTCGACGTCGATGCCGCGGCGCCCGGCGCGGCCGGTCAGCTGGGTGTACTCGCCGGCGGTGATGTCGGCGTGGAACTCGCCGTTCCACTTGACCAGGGCCTCGAGCACGACCGAGCGGGCGGGCATGTTGATGCCGAGGGCCAGGGTCTCGGTGGCGAACACCGCCTTGACCAGCCCGGCCGCGAACAGCTCCTCGACGATCTCCTTGAAGGTGGGCAGCATCCCGGCGTGGTGCGCGGCGACGCCCCGCTCGAGTCCGTCGGCGAAGTCGTGGTATCCCAGGACATTGAGGTCCTCGGGCGGGATCTCGGCGCAGCGGGCGGACACGTGCGCGCGCACTTTCGCGCGCTGTTCGTCGGTGAGCAGCCGGACGCCGGTGCGCAGGAACTGCTGGACCGCCGCGTCGCAGCCGGCCCGGGAGAAGATGAAGGTGATCGCGGGCAGCAGCCCGGCGCTGTCGAGGCGCTCGACGACGTCGACGCGGCTGGGCGGGCCGCTGCCGCGTCGGGGACGCCCGCGCCCGCCCGGTGTTGAATTGTTTCCCGTTGAATTGTTTCCCCGCCCGCCACTCAGTGTTGAATTGTTTCCCCGCCCGCCGCCCCGGGGTCCGGCCCCGTAGCCGAACCGGTCCCCGTCCCGGGCGAAGCGCACGAGTTCCGGGTTGACGTGGGCGACGTCGGAGCCGTGTTCCTCGATCTCCTGCGGGTCCGCGCCGGAGTAGAGGTCGTAGAGCTTGCCCCCGGCCAGCACGTGCTGCCAGAGCGGGACCGGGCGGTGCTCGGAGACGATGATCTTCGTCTCGCCGCGCACCGTCTCCAGCCACTCGCCGAACTCCTCGGCGTTGGACACGGTCGCGGACAGCGAGACCAGCTGCACCGACTCGGGCAGGTGGATGATCACTTCCTCCCACACCGCGCCGCGGAACCGGTCGGCGAGGTAGTGGACCTCGTCCATCACCACGTAGCCGAGCCCGTCGAGCGCCGACGAGCCGGCGTAGAGCATGTTGCGCAGCACCTCGGTGGTCATCACCACCACCGGCGCGTCGCCGTTGATCGAGTTGTCCCCGGTCAGCAGGCCCACCCGGTCCGGCCCGTATCGCTTGACCAGGTCGCCGTACTTCTGGTTCGACAGGGCCTTGATGGGTGTAGTGTAGAAGCACTTGCGGCCCCGGGCCAGCGCCAGGTGGACCGCGAACTCCCCCACGACGGTCTTGCCCGCCCCGGTCGGCGCGGCCACCAGGACCCCGTGCCCCTCCTCGAGCGCGACGCACCCCTCGCGCTGGAAGTCGTCAAGTTCGAACGAGTAGAGCAGCGCGAAGCCGTACAGTTCTGTGCGTTCTTCGGCCTGGCGACGGCGGTCCGCGGCAAACCGCTCGGCGGGCGAGGTCATGCCTTCAATTCTAGGCGACGCGTCCGACAGACCGCCGATCTTTCCCTGCCGGGGCCTTGCCCGCTCCCGTCAGACCGGCACCACGTTCAGCTGCGACTCGAGGCCCTTGAAGTCGTCCGGATTGCGCGTGTACAGCGGCAGGCCGAGCGATGCGGCAGTCGCGGCGATCATGAGATCGAACTTGCGCGGACGCGGGTCGCGACCCGCTCCTACGACGAGCGCGACCATCGTGCCGTACGCACGAGCGGCCTCTTCGCCGAACGGCACAGGATCCATGTTCGCTTCGATCATCAGAAGATGGGTGACTCGAAGGGATCGCTGCAGTGGATCCTTCGCGGTCTGCACTCCGGCTGCCAACTCCGCCGTCGTGACTGCGGAGACCACCGGTCTCATCGGCAACGATTGCGCGGGAATCTTGGGCAGATCGATAATCACGCAGGTGTCGACCACGCCTCGCGGCGCTCGTTCCACGTCCGTCACCGCTCGTCTCCCACCCGGTCCTCGCCGAAGTACTCATCCATCTCAGCCCTGAGCTGCGCATAATCCGGCGGAGGGCTCACGGCGAAGATCCGCTGCAGTTCCTCTGTCGTGAGTTCGGGCTTACGCCTGATTGGACCCAACTCCGCCACGGGGACACCATTACGAGTCACAATCATGGTCTCGCCCGCCTCGACCGCGTCCATGATCGCAGCGCTCTCATTTCTCAGTTCACGTTGCGTGATAGTACGCTGCGTCATTGTTTGGTTCATATGCGTAGCGTAGCACGGTGATACCCGTTGTGGCACATTGCTTTCGCGGGTTGATCAGAGCTGTGCGGCGGTCCTCGCCGACTTTTGTCGGCTATGCGGGCACAGGCACGAATACCGTCAGCGCGCTCGCGACGGTCTCGCAGACCGCAGGCAGCGTGCCCACGCGTTCGCCGTCCGCCCACACGGACACGGGTTCTGGCGCGGTCGACGCCAGCTCGACTCTCGATCCGTGCCGTATGTCGACCGCCGGATGTTCCGCGTGCCGCCCGGAGAAGACCTTAGGGAAGATCCGCAGCAGTGTTCCCTTGCTGACCCTGCGCACGACGGTGACCTGGAACCGGCCGTCGCGCGGGTCGGCCTGCGGGCATATCCGCATCCCGCCGCCGTAGGACGGACCGTTGCCGACCGCGATCAGCATGCCCTCGACGCTCGCGTGCGCCCCGTCGATCGTCACGTCCAGCGGCAGGGCGTGGAACGGCCCCAGTTCCGCGAGCAGCGCGAGGGTGTAGCGGGACGGTCCGCGCGGGCGGCGCATGCGGTTGGCCCGCTCGTTGACCTTGGAATCGAGGCCGCAGGCCAGGACGGTGCCGAACCAGCGCGGTTCGTCCGAATCCGCGCTGGTCACCCGGCCGAGGTCGAAGCTCGCCGCATGTCCCGCCGCCACGATGCGCGCGGCCGCCTCGGGATCGGCGAGCGGCAGCCCGACGTAACGCGCCACGTCATTGCCGGTGCCGGCCGGGATGACGCCGAGCGGCGTTCCGGTCCCGGCGACGAGCTGGAGGCCGAGGTGCACCATGCCGTCGCCACCGACCACGACCAGCGCCGAAGCTCCGGCATCGAGGGCGGCTCGGGCCTGCTTCGCCGCGTCGTGCGCGTCACGGCCGACGATGCGCCGCGGCTCGATCCCCGCCGCACGCAGCGCGCGCTCGGCCTGCTCGCCGTACTGGGCACCCCGGCCCTTGCCCGAGGTGGGATTGACGACGAGCGCGGGCGCCGCGATCACCGCGGGCTCGCGCTGCGGGCCCGCGCGTTCACGAGATGTCTTCCAGGCTGCTCGCGTGCTCGACCGGCGCCGGACTCAGGTCCAGCTCAGAGGCCTCGTCCGGGGAGAGGTTCACCAGCGGGTCGGCGGCGCGGCGGGCGGCCCGGCGCCGGTCGTTGATGGTCGCGAAGCCCACCGCGCCGAAATAGAGCACGCAGATCGGGGCGGCCAGCACGGACATGCCGATCGGGTCGCCGGTGGGCACCGCGATGGCGGCGAACACGAAGATCACCAGGACCACGACGCGCCAGTGCTTGGCCATGCGAGCGCCGCTGAGCACGCCGAGGAGGTTGAACACCACCAGGATCAGCGGCAGCACGAACGACACACCGAACACGGCCATCATCCGCAGGACGAAGGTCAGGAACGTGTCGACCGGCAGCTGCGCGGCCACGCCGGTCGGATTGAAGCCGAGCAGCGCCTTCATGATCGCGCTGAGGAAGAAGTACGCGCAGTAGGCCCCGGCAAGGAACAGCGGGACTGCGGCGCCTATGAAGGTCAGCCCGTACCGCTTCTCCCGCTTGTACAGGCCCGGTGCCAGGAACGCCCACAGCTGGTAGAGCCAGATCGGCGAGGCGAAGACCAGCCCGGAGAACAGGGCGATCTTGAACGCCAGGGTGATGCCGGTGGTCGGGCCGGAGATGGTGAGCACGCCGTTCGGGCACTGCGCGGTCCGCTTGCCGATGCCGTTGATCGACATGTCGTCGCAGACCTGGTGCTCGAGGACCCCGATCAGGTGGTTGCGCACGATGAAGCCGATGACGCCGCCGATGAAGATCGCCAGCGCCGCTTTGATCAGCCGGGAGCGCAGCTCCCGGATGTGCTCCATGAGCGGCATGCGCGCTGCGTCGTCCGCGGAGCGCCCGGCCCTACCAGCCACTAGTCCTGCCACCCGTTCCTCGTCGCCGTCTTCGTCGTCGCGCGGTCGCCGCCGCCCCGCTCACGCGGAGGCGGGCTCAGGAGCCGGTACGGCGCTCCACCACGTCCGCCGGATCGGCCGTGATGGTCCGGTTTGGCGGCAGGGGGACGTCGTCGCGCAGCGCCTGTGCTTCGGCTTTGAGGATACGGCGCGCCCTACCCAGATCGCGCACCGCTCCCGGCAGCCGCCGCCAGCCGAAGACCAGCGCCCCGAGCACGACGATCAGGACCAACGATTCTGCCCGGCCCATCGTGTAGCGCCCTTCTACGCGTCAGTCGATGCGGGGGCCGTCGGCCCACCGCGCCGCCTTAAGGTTTCAGCAGGTCGGAGCTGTTGTCAACGGTGCGCACCGGAGGATCCGGCGCGGTCTTCCCGGCCGGCGCCGAGCCCGGCCAGGCCGTCCTGGACCGGTCCCGCCGCCTCGGCCAGCCTGGTTCCGGACCGCTTGATCTCCTTCGCCAGGCCCTTCACCGCGAGGAACACGCCGAACGAGAAGTAGCCGATCGCCGCGAGCGAGGCCGCACCCAGGGCGATGCCCACAATCCACCACGTCGTCACGGGTGACGACATTACCGGGTCATGACAACTCGTCGGCGCCGACCGGGAGTCGCTGACGGTCGCGACAAGCCGCGCCAAGGGCTCGCGTTCCTCAGCCTGCGGTATCAGCTGTCCGCCGCGCTGTGCACCCTCAGTTCCGCAGCTCCCGCGCTGCGGAGGGCAGCCCGAAGCGCGGCGTCGGCGGGGCGCCGGTTGCGCTGCCCGCACTGATCGCAGGTGAACAGGTACACCGAGTGCTCGCCCCGGTGCAGCAGCCGCACCGCGGACAGCGGGAGTACGCGCGGACCGCACGCGTCGCAACGCACCCGTGCCTGTGGCGGCCCCGCGTCGGCGTATGTCACCGCGCCGCGGCCCCTGTCTCCTGCGGCGCCGATTCATACGCCGCCAGCGCCTCTGCGGCGGTCCTGCGTACCTGAGCGGCGAACTCCTCGGGCGCGACCACGCGCGCCGCGCCGCCGAGACGCAGCATCAGGCGCAGGATGCGCTCGGGATCCGCGGCCCTAAGACGCACGCGCAGCGCGCCGCCCTCGATCTCCTGGGACGATTCACAGGGATAGTACTCGGGCACCCAGCGCGCCGACGCGGCCAGCTCCAAGGTCACCAGCGGATCGTCCTCGTCCACCCGCAGCGCCGAGCCGGGCGAGTGCTCGGTCAGGTCCATCACGGGCGCGTCCGCCGGAGGCTCCGCAGGCTTGTCGAGCACGTCGATGCCCACGACCCGGTCCAGCCGGAAGACCCGCACCGCCTCGGAGGAGCGGCACCAGCCCTCGAGGTAGGCCCGCCCCGACAGCAGCACGATGCGCATCGGGTCGACGTCCCGCTCGGTGACCTCGTCGCGCGAGGGGACGTAGTAGCGCAGGTGCACCAGACGGCCCTCGGCTAAGGCGCGCTGGGCCTCCTGAAGCACCACATCGCCGACCTCGAACTCGACCGAGAGCCGCTCGGCCACCCGCGCCGCCTCGCCGGTGACGTCCTCCAGCTTGGCCAGCGCCCGGTTCAGCGCGTCCCGGTCGGCGAGCCCGGGCACCTGCGCGAGCGCCCGCAGTGCCACCAGCAGCGCCACCGCCTCGCGGGTGGACAGCCGCAGCGGCCGCCCGATCGGGCCGGCCACGTTGTCGAGGTGGATCGCGCCGCCCTCCTCGACGTGCGCCTCCATCAGGTCGTCGGCGAACCCGCCGGGCAGCCCGCAGAACCACAGGACATTGAGATCCTTGGCGATCTGCTTCGGCGCGACCCCGAACTCCTCGGCAACCTCGGTGACGGTGCTGCCCGGATGCCGCATCAGATACGGCACGAGGTTCAGCAGGCGCTCGACCTGCGCCACCGCGGTGCTCACGAGGCCACCCCCAGCCGCCCGGACTCCTGCTGTGCCGCATTGCCCGCGCGCGGCGGCCCCGATCGGGCGCCTGCGGATAATCTCGCCACCGAAGAACCAGAACCAGAGCCGGAGCCGCCGTTCCCGGCCCCGCCGGTGGCGACCGCGCGCAGCCCCGCGACGACCGCGTCCCGCAACGCGGGCGGGTCGATCACGACGACGTCCGCGCCGTACTCCGCCAGCCATCCCGCCGTGTCGCCACGCGCAGTGACGATCACCGTGTCCCAGCCGTCCTCGCCCTCAGTCACCGAGACGGCACTGCGGCGCAGATAGAAACAGGTCCCCGCGCGCACCTTCAGGATCGCCGGCCCGAGGTCCGTGCTGCTGCGGGCATAAGCGTCCACCTGCGCCCGCACGTCCAGCCGATCAGGCACCTTATGCGACGGCGCGCGCCCGGTCAGCATGACCGGCCCGGTGATCCGGTCCAACCGGAAGACCCGGGCGTCGTCCCGGTCCAGGTCGAAACCGGCCAGGTACCAACGGCCGCGCCAGGAGTCGATGGTCCACGGCTCGACCTCGCGCAGCCGCACCTCCGCCCCCGGCCGGCGATACGGGAACCGGACGACCTGCCGTTCGTACACCGCCTCCAGCAAGGGCTCGAAGGCGGGAGCCTCGGCGCGCACCCGGGGCTCGATCCCCAGCGGCGCGGCGCCGCCGCCGACGTCGATCCCGGCGGCCTTGAGCTTGAGCAGCGCGGAGGAGGCGGCCTGCGCCATCGTCGCCTGCTGCCAGAACCGGGCGGCCACACCGAGCGCGGCGGCCTCGTCCGGCTCCAGGTGCAGGTCCGGCAGCGCGTACTCCCCCGGAGCGATGCGGTATCCGACCTCGTCCTCGAACAGCGCGCTGACGGTGCCCACTTCGAGGGGGATGCCGAGTTCCCGCAGTTCCTCCTTGTCCCGCTCGAACATGCGCTCGAAGGCCTCGTCGGTGGGGCAGTTGCGGTACGGCTCCAGGGTGGAGCGCAGCCGCTCCTTCGTCACGTAGGTGCGCGAGGCGAGCAGGCAGATCACCAGGTTGACCAGCCGTTCCGTCTTGCTCGCAGGCATCCCCGGTTCCCTCCTCGCCGTCAGCGCCCGGCCCGCCGCCGTACGCCCCGTACCGCTGTCGCGTGTCCGACGCTACTGCTTCCGGCCCCGGTTTCGCGACGCCGCAGCGCGGTTTAGAAACGCCACAATACGGGACGGGCGTCGGTCTCGGCGGCCTACACTGTTGTCTTTCCAAGGAGTCGGGCAGCCTCTTTTCACAGGCGTGTGTGGCAGCCGTTTTCCCCGGGCGAGAGGCAGCCGTGATCAGTTGGCGGGAGGGGCGGGTCGCCGCCCTCGGACGGGCCTGGCGCGGCGCGCAGGAGTTGACCGTCGACGTCGACGGCTCCCCCACCAAGGCGCTGGCATACCCGGAACTGACGGGCGAGCCGCGCGTGGGCGACCGGGTCCTGCTGAACGTGACGGCGCAGACGATGGGCCTGGGCACCGGCGGTTACGCGATGGTCGTCGCGCTCCCCGACCGGCTCCCGGCCGACCCGCCGCCCGGTCCCGGCCACTTGGTCAAAGCCCGCTACACGCCGCTGCAGGCGATCGTGCTCGGCGCCGATGAGCAGGACTCGCCCCACCACGAAGCGCTGCGCGAGGCCGATTCCCTCGGCGGGATGCCCGTGGTCACCGCGGACCTGCACTCGGCGCTACCCGCCATCTGTGCCGCGATCCTCGCCGACCGCCTCGGAACGCGCATCGCCTATGTCATGACGGACGGCGGCGCGCTGCCGCTGTGGTTCTCCCGAACTGTGGCCGGACTGCGCGACGCCGGCTGGCTCGCCGGTTCCGTGACGGTCGGTCAGGCGCTCGGCGGTGACCTCGAAACGGTGACCACCCATACCGGGCTGCTCGCCGCGCGCCTCATCCTCGAGGCCGACGTCACGATCATCACCCAGGGCCCGGGCAACCTCGGCACCGGCACCCGCTGGGGTTTCTCCGGAGTCTCCTGCGGTGAGGCGGTCAACGCCGCCGCGGCGCTCGACGGCCGCCCAGTCGGCGCCCTGCGGATCTCCGAGGCCGACGCCCGCGAGCGCCACCGAGGGCTGAGCCACCACAGCGTCACCGCTTACGGCCGGGTCGCCCTCGCCTCCGCGGATCTCGCGGTCCCCGCCGAGCCCGGCGAGTTCTGGGACGGGGTGCGCGCGCAGGCCGAGATCCTCAAGCCCCGCCACACGCTGCACCGTGTCGACTGCACCGGCCTCGATGAAGCGCTCGCCGCGAGCCCGGTGCCGCTCTCCACGATGGGCCGCGGACCGGTCGCCGATCGGGCGAATTTCCTCGCCGCCGCCGCGGCCGGAAGGCTGGCCGCGAGCTTGATCTCGTGACCTGCCGCACGCACCCGGCCCGAGCTGTGGCAGGGTAGACGGTTGGCAAGGACGTCACGAGAGGATCGCGCCATGGCATTGGAGAAGCCTGAGGTCGACTTCCCCGAAGGGCCGCCCCCGGCGGACCTGGAGGTCGCCGACATCTGGGAGGGCGACGGGGCGGAGGCCGCGGACGGCCACAACGTCACCGTGCACTACGTCGGGGTGTCGCACTCCAGCGGCGAGGAGTTCGACTCCTCCTGGAGCCGCAACTCCCCGTTCCAGTTCCCGCTCGGCAAGGGCCGGGTCATCAAGGGGTGGGACCGCGGGGTGGCCGGGATGAAGGTGGGCGGCCGCCGCCGGCTGACCATCCCCGCGCACCTGGCCTACGGCGACCGGGGCGCGCCGCCGGTGATCAAGCCCGGCGAGACGCTGATCTTCGTGGTGGACCTGCTCGGCGTGAAGTGAGGCATGAGCCCGCTCCGCACGCGCCGGTCCGGTCGTGCGGAGCGGGCTTCGGCTGGCTAGATCGCGTCGACTATGTCGACGACGAAGACGAGGGTGTCGTCCGGGCCGATCCCGGCCGACTTCTGGCCGCCCGCCGGGCCGTACCCCTGCGCCGGCGGGATGACGAGCAGCACCCGGTCGCCCACGTGCTTGCCCACCAGGCCGGTGTCCCAGCCCGCAATCACCTTCCCGGCCCCGATCACCGTGCTGAACGCCTGGCCGCGGGTGAACGAGGAATCGAAGGTGGTGCCCGTATTCCAGTCCACTCCCGTGTACTGAAGGATCAGGGTCTTGCCAGCGGCCACCGTCTCGCCGGTCCCGTGAATGAGCGTGTCCGCTACAAGGTTCGCCGGCGGCTTGACACCCACCGGGATCGTGACGGTCGGACTGCCTGAACCGGGGTCCCCCGTCACCTTGGGCAGCGACGGATCGCTTTGCACGCCCTGCTTTCCGGTGATGTCGGCGGTCGGCTGGTAAGCGCCGTCCACGTCGAGCACGAACACCAGCACGTCGGTCGGCCCGACGCCGTATTGCGTACTTCCCTGGCTGCCGAACGCCGCGGACGGTGGCGCGACCACCTCGATGCGGCTGCCGACCCGTGCGCCGTTCAGCGCCGAGTTCCAGGCCGGCAGCAGGCTTCCGGAGCCGAGCGTGACCACCTGCGGCTGGTTCGGCGTCTTGCCGCCGTCCTTGGAGTAGGTGTCGCCGAGCATCTTGGCGCCGGTCCAGTTCATGACCGTGTAGTCCACCGCGACCAGCTCGCCCGACGCCAGCGCCGCACCGCTGCCCTGGACGAGCACGTGGGTCTCCAGCTTCGTGGGCGCGGTGGCCCCGGCAGGCAGCGTGATCTCGGCGCGCTGGCCGACCGCACCGGTCACCTGCGGCAGCGGGGAGGACGGAGGCGTGCTGGAGCCCGATGAGCTACATCCCGCCGCGCACACCGCCGCGAGCACCGTCACACCGCTGAGAAGCCGAGCCTGTCGAAGCACGGCCCCCACCCTACAAGGCGGCTACATCGACGCGATGAGTTTCTCCACACGTTCGTCGACCGACCGGAACGGGTCCTTGCACAGCACCGTGCGCTGTGCTTGGTCGTTCAGCTTCAGGTGCACCCAGTCCACGGTGAAGTCGCGCCGCTGCTCCTGCGCCCGCTTGATAAACTCGCCGCGCAGCTTGGCCCGGGTGTTCTGCGGCGGCACCGACTTGGCCGCGAAGATGTCCAGGTCCCGCGCGGTGCGCTCGACCATCCCGCGCCGTTCCAGCAGGTAGTAGAGCCCGCGCCGCCGGCTGATGTCGTGGTAGGCCAGGTCCAGCTGCGCTATGCGCGGGTGGGAGATCGGCAGGTCGTACTTCTCCTGGTAGCGCTGGATGAGCTGGTACTTGATGACCCAGTCGATCTCCCGCTCGATCTTCGCCAGGTCGCCGAGCTCGATCGCGTCCAGGGTGCGCTCCCACAGGTCCAGCACCCGGGCCACCGAGTCGGTGCGCAGGTCCCGCCGGTCGGCGAAGTCGGCCGCCTTCGTCAGGTACTCCCGCTGGATCTCCAGCGCGGACACCTCGCGGCCGTTGGCCAGCCGGATGCGCCGCTGCCCGGTCAGGTCGTGGGAAACCTCGCGGATCGCCCGGATCGGGTTCTCCAGCGTCAGGTCCCGCATCACCAGGCCGGCCTCGACCATCCGCAGCACCAGGTCGGTCGCCCCGACCTTGAGCATCATCGTGGTCTCGCTCATGTTCGAGTCGCCCACGATGACGTGCAGCCGCCGGTACCGCTCGGCGTCGGCGTGCGGCTCGTCCCGGGTGTTGATGATGGGCCGGGACCTGGTGGTCGCCGAGGAGACGCCCTCCCAGATGTGCTCGGCGCGCTGGCTCACGCAGTAGACCGCGCCCCGCGGCGTCGGCAGCACCTTGCCCGCGCCGCAGATCAGCTGGCGGGTGACCAGGAACGGGATCAGCACGTCCGCGAGCCGCGAGAACTCCCCATGTCGCGTCACCAGGTAGTTCTCATGGCACCCGTACGAGTTGCCCGCCGAGTCGGTGTTGTTCTTGAACAGGTAGACGTCCCCGGCGATGCCCTCCTCGTGCAGCCGCCGCTCGGCGTCCACGAGCAGGCCCTCGAGGATCCGCTCGCCCGCCTTGTCGTGGACGACCAGTTCCTCGATGGAGTCGCACTCCGGGGTGGCGTACTCCGGGTGGGAGCCGACGTCCAGGTAGAGCCGGGCGCCGTTGCGCAGGAACACGTTCGAGGAGCGACCCCAGGAGACCACACGGCGGAAGAGGTACCGGGCCACCTCGTCCGGGGACAGCCGCCGCTGTCCCCGGAAGGTGCAGGTGACGCCGTACTCGTTCTCTAGTCCGAAGATCCGACGGTCCATCGGTTCCCCACCGCCTTAAGTCCCTAGGGGAGTGTGTGGACTCTCATCCGGTACTTATCCCGCCGCGCGTTGTTCGAACACTGTCCGCGCTGGCGCGACCCTTTCTTCTTAGCTTTCGGTGCCGTCCTCGCCGTCCAGCGCCTCATCGACGTCGTCGAGCAGATCGCCCTGCGACCCGGCCGCGGCACCGCTGTCGGCCTCCGAGCCGTGTCCGTCGCCGTTCTCGGCGAGCGCCGCCTCGGCGCCCGGCTCGTCGGCCAGCAGTCCGGCCAGCTGGGTGCCGATCAGCCGCCGGAACTTGCGGTCCTGCTTGCGGCTGCGGTCCAGCACCGCGACCTCGAGCTGGGACGGCTCCAGCTGCCTGGTCTCGTTGCCGTCCCGGCCCAGCGCGGCCACCGCGGTGCGCACCGCCTCGCCCAGGCTCGCGCCCTCGGCGTACGTGTTCTTCAGCACCCCGCTGACCGCCTCCGCCGGGCCGCCGATGACCACGAAGCCGGACTCGTCGAAGACCGCGCCGTCGTAGGTCAGCCGGTAGATCTGGTCCCGGTCGGCGGTGTCCCCGACCTCCGCGATCACCAGCTCGACCTCGTAGGGCTTGCCGACCTGCTCGGAGAAGATCGTGCCGAGCGTCTGCGCGTAAGCATTCGCCAGCCCCAGCGCGGACACGTCGCGCCGGTCGTACAGATAACCGCGGGTGTCGGCCAGCCGGACGCCCGCCTGGCGCAGATTCTCGAACTCGTTGTACTTGCCGGCGGCGGCAAAGCCGACCCGGTCGTAGATCTCGCTGATCTTGTGCAGCACCCGCGAGCGGTTCTCGGCGACGAACAGGATGCCGCCGTCGTAGTTGAGCACCGCCACCGAGCCGCCGCGCGCGATGTTCTTGCGAACGTAGTCGGCCCGGTCCTTCATCAACTGCTCGGGCGACACGTAGAACGGGGTGGTCATCGATTCCTCGTCGTTAAAGAAGTCGTCAGGCGGACGGGGCTAGCGCAGCGGGGCCTGGGGGCCCTCGGGCTGGCGGTGACGGGCGTCCACGATCTCGTGGACGAGTTCGGAGACCTCTTCCTCGGGCAGGCGCCGGTAGCCGTCCTCGGTGACGACCGCGACGATCGGGTAGATCTTGCGGGTGGTGTCGGGTCCGCCGGTGGCCGAGTCGTCGTCCGCGGCGTCGTACAGGGCCTGGATGGCGGCGGTCGCGGCGCCGACCTGGTCCAGGTCGGCGCGATAGAGCTTCTTGAGCGCGCCGCGGGCGAACATCGAGCCGGAGCCGACCGAGTAGAAGTTGTGCTCCTCGTACTGGCCGCCGACCGGGTCGTAGCTGAAGATCCGGCCGGCGCCGGTCTCCAGGTCGTAGCCGGCGAACAGCGGCACCACGGCCAGGCCCTGCATCGCCAGCCCGAGGTTGCCGCGGATCATCGTGGCCAGCCGGTTGGCCTTGCCGTCGAGGGACAGCTCGACGCCCTCGATCTTCTCGTAGTGCTCCAGCTCCACCTGGAAGAGTTTGACCATCTCCACCGCGATGCCCGCCGTGCCCGCGATCCCCACGAGCGAGTACTCGTCGGCGGGGAAGACCTTCTGGATGTCCCGCTGCGCGATCAGGTTGCCCGCGGTCGCCCGGCGGTCGCCGGCCATCAGGACCCCGCCGGGAAACGTCATCGCCACGATCGTGGTCCCGTGCGGCACCTCGGCCGCGAGACCACCGCCGCCGCCTCCGCCCGGCACGCCCAGCGCGTCCATCCGCCGCCCCGGCAGGTACTCGGGGTTGTAGTCGGCGAGGAACTCGGTGAACGAGGACGTCCCGGAACTCATGAAGGGCGTGCCCATCAGGCCGGTGCCGGCCGCCCGGTCCCGACCTGGATTCCTTCCAATCCCTTGCCGCTCCACGAGCTCCCTCTCATCAGATAGTCGGCGGCGCGCACCAGAACGCGCACGTCATCCCGGAAGTTGCCGAGTCCCTGTTGCGGTTGAAGCACAGGATGACCCGTACCTTACCCGCCTTGTGTGAGCGGTCCACATGCTCAGGATCCGGCTTATCACAGATCAGGCACTTGTTCTCCTGCGCCGCGAGTATGCGCTCGACGTCCTCGGTACCGATCCCGTAACGCCGCTTCGGGTCGTACTCCCGCGGCCCTCCATGCAGCCTCTGGCGACTTTCGGGGGTGCGGGCGTTCTGGCAGGGCTTGCGGTGCGTGCCGCGCCCTCCGGCCCTTCCGGAGACGACGAACTCCTCGAGCGGTTTGACCGCCGCACGGTCCCGGCGGCGCTTCTCCGCAAGGCCTTCCATGTTCACCCCCCGCTCATCAGCCTTCGAATTAGCTTCTGTTATTTCTACAGGCCAGAGGCTATTTACTGGCCACCCTTTTGCACGAAGCCCCGCACGAAGCTCTCCGCGTCCGTCTCCAGAACCTCGTCGATCTCGTCCAGCACGTCGTCGACGTCCTCGGACAGCTTCGCGTGACGGTCCCTCAGTTCCGAGGTCTCGTCGACGAATTCGTCCTCAGCGTCCTGTGTCTGCTTGGAGGCGCGCTCCTGCCCGCCGGTGTCCTTAGTCGCCACGGTGACTACCCGCCCTTTCCTGCCAGGCAATATGCAACGCCTCCCGGCCCGAGCCGGGCCTGGAGGCCTGTTGATCAGACACTACGCCGCGGTCCCGACAAACGGCGTCGAATAGACACCGTCCGGGCGGGGCCCCGGCCTTTGATCACAGCTTCCCCGCGCGTGCACGGTTCACACGTTCGGACGCGCAGGGCGAACACGGCGGTGGGGTTTCAGCTGCCGGTGATCTCGCGCACCAGGTCGGCGGCGGTGCGGCAGCGGTCGATCAGCGCCTCGACGTGCTGCTTGGTGCCGCGCAGCGGGTCGAGCGTCGGCACCCGCTGGAGTGACTCGCGGTCCGGCAGGTCGAAGATGACCGAGTCCCAGGAGGCGGCGGCCACCGAGTCGGCGTACTTGTCGAGGCAGCGGCCGCGGAAGTAGGCGCGGGTGTCCGCGGGCGGCTGGTCCACGGCCGCGCGGATCTGCTCGTCGCTGGTGATGCGCTCGAAGCGGCCCCGGGCCGCCAGGCGCTGGTACAAGCCCTTGGCGGGGCGCACGTCGGCGTACTGGAGGTCGACCAGGTGGAGCCGGGCGTTGTCCCAGTCGATGCCGTCGCGCTTGCGGTATCCCTCGAGGATCTCCAGCTTGGCGACCCAGTCCAGCTCCCGGTTCAGCGACATCGGGTCGGTCTCCAGCCGGCCGAGGACCGACTCCCAGCGGTCCAGCACGTCCCGGGTGATCTCGTCCACATCGGTGCCGTACTTGTCCTCGACGTACTTGCGGGCCTGCTCGAAGTACTCCATCTGGAGCTGCACGGCGGTCAGCTTGCGCCCGGAGCGCAGGGTGACCAGGTGCTTGAGGGACGGGTCGTGGCTGACCTCGTGCAGGGTGCGCACCGGCTGGTCCACCGAGAAGTCCACGGACATGAACCGGTCCTCGATCATCGCGAGGACCAGCGAGGTGGTGCCCATCTTGAGGTACATGGACACCTCGGAGAGGTTCGCGTCACCGATGATCACGTGCAGGCGGCGGTAGCGCTCCGGATCGGCGTGCGGCTCGTCCCGGGTGTTGATGATCGGCCGCTTGAGGGTGGTCTCCAGGCCGACTTCGACCTCGAAGTAGTCCGCCCGCTGCGAGATCTGGAAACCGTGCGTGCGCCCGTCCTGGCCGATGCCGACGCGGCCGGCGCCGGCCACCACCTGCCGGCTGACGAAGAACGGCGTCAGGTGCCGCACGATGTCCGCGAACGGGGTGGTCCGCGCCATCAGGTAGTTCTCATGCGAGCCGTAGGAGGCGCCTTTGTTGTCCGTGTTGTTCTTGTAGAGGTTGATCGGCAGCGAGCCGGGGACGGTCGCCGCGTGGCGCGCCGCCTCCGCCATGATCCACTCGCCGGCCTTGTCCCAGATCACCGCGTCGCGCGGGTTGGTCACCTCGGGGGTGGAGTACTCGGGGTGCGCGTGGTCGACGTAAAGCCGCGCGCCGTTGGTCAGGATGACGTTCGCCAGGCCGGAGTCCTCGTCGGTCAGCTGGCTCGCGTCGGCCAGTTCCCGCGCCAGATCGAACCCGCGGGCGTCGCGCAGCGGGTTCTCCTCCTCGAAGTCCCAGCGGGCCCGCCGCGCGCGGTGCATCGCGGTCGCGTAGGCGTTCACGATCTGCGACGAGGTCAGCATCGCGTTCGCGTTCGGATGGCCCGGAACGGAGATGCCGTACTCGGTCTCACTGCCCATTACACGCCGTACGCTCATGACGACAAGCCTAAGCCGAGCGAGGGATGTTCGGGACCAGGAAACTGCACGAGTTCTCCCTACTGGGGCCGACGCAGAACGCCGTTGTCCCACGTCGGCAACGGATGTGACGCGGCGACACGGCCGGACTCACAGGTGCTGAGCAGAGTTCATATGCTCTGTCCTGTTCATACGCACAGCCCACTTCTTCCGTGCCGTTGCGGCTCCGGCCGCGGCGGTCGTGTCACATTCATGCCACGCCCGCCGCGCCGTGCGGACCCAGTTGACGTCCGTTCGGGCTATCCGCGCCAGTTCACCCGCCTCCGCCGGCCTACAGGTACTGCCCGGTGTTGCTGACGGTGTCGATCGACCGGCCGGTCTCGGCGCCCTTCTTGCCGGAGACCAGGGTGCGGATGAACACGATCCGCTCGCCCTTCTTGCCGGAGATGCGGGCCCAGTCGTCCGGGTTCGTGGTGTTCGGCAGGTCCTCGTTCTCGCTGAACTCGTCCACGCACGCGGCCAGCAGGTGGCTCACCCGCAGGCCCTTCTGGCCGGTCTCGAGGAACTCCTTGATGGCCATCTTCTTCGCCCGGTCCACGATGTTCTGGATCATCGCGCCGGAGTTGAAGTCGCGGAAGTAGAGCACCTCCTTGTCACCGTTGGCATAGGTGACCTCAAGGAACCTGTTTTCCTCGGTCTCGGAGTACATGCGCTCGACCACGCGCTGGATCATCTCGGCCACCGTGGCGTTCGCGACGCCGCCGTGCTCCGCCAGGTCGTCGGGGTGCAGCGGCAGGTCGGAGAGCACGTACTTGGAGAAGATGTCGCGTGCGGCCTCGGCATCGGGCCGCTCGATCTTGATCTTCACGTCTAGTCGCCCTGG
>NZ_DASZGI010000037.1:0-3369 GCF_035938995.1 Actinocrinis sp. | reverse complement strand
GCGACGCTGCTGAACCGTGCCGCCGGGCCGGAGCCGGTGACACACCCGCCTGCCAGGAAGCACAGGACACGATAACTGCCGGTCCAGGCGCGGGCCGCGCGGCTGCGCTCGGCCTCTCGCTGGTAAACGGTTAAGCAAACGAGGTCGGTCGGCGCGAGAAGCAGGCGTCGTCGCCCTGGGCCGCCGGGCGGGACGGCGCTAGTCCCTGACGAGGTTTCGCGCCTGCCAAGCCGCAGCCGTCGACGGAAGGTGCAGTGACGTTGCGGATACCCCGCCGCCAGCTTCCGGGGCACAGTCGAACATATCCGTTGTCGTCTCTCACAGGGAGCCCACGTGCGTGCCATCCAGATCACCCAGTTCGGAAGACCAGAAGACGTCGTGCGCGTCGTCGATGTCCCGGAGCCGCCCGCTCCTGGTCCCGGCGAGGTCAAGGTCGCTGTCGAGTTCTCGCCGCTGAACAGGCACGACCTGGTGCTCGTCAGCGGCGCGCTCCTGCAGCCGCCGCTCCCTCTGGTGCTCGGCAACGAGGGCGTCGCCCGGATCGTCGAGGCAGGCCAGGGCGTCGGCACGGTCGCGGTGGGCGACCTGGTGGTCGTCCCGTTGCTCGCCGGAGCCTGGCGCGAGCGGCTGGTGCTGCCCGCGGAGGGGCTGTTCCCGCTGCCGGAGGGGAGCGTCGAGCAGTTCTCGATGCTAGGCGGTAATCCGCCCACGGCCGGCCTGATCCTCAGCGAGTACGCCGACCTGGCGCCCGGCGACTGGATCGTGCAGAACGCCGCGAACTCCGGAGTCGGGCGTTCCCTGATCGCCCTGGCGAAGGTGCGCGGATTCCGGACCATCAACCTCGCCCGGGACGAGTCCGTGTTCGCCGACCTGACCGCGTCCGGTGCCGACATCGTCCACCTCGACGATGAGACAGCGGCCGAAGACGTCCGGAAGGAGATCGGCGATGCCCGGGTCGCGCTCGCCGTCGACTCGGTGGGCGGCGCCAGCGCCGGCCGCCTGCTCGGCTGGCTGTCCTACGGCGGCTCGGTCGTCGCCTACGCCACAGCGACCGGGCAGCCGATACCCGTCAACGAACTGACGCTGATCGCCAAGCGCGCGACGGTCCGCGGGTTCTCCGTCGCCTATTACGACTATGCGACGAAGGTGCTGCCCGTCATCCGTGAGGCCGCGCCCCTGGTCGCGAGCGGGGCCCTGTTCGTCCCGGTTGCCGCCGTGTTCGACCTTGAAGACATCCACGCCGCCATCCGGCAGCTCGAACGCGGCGGGAAGGTCCTCCTCAGAGTGGCCACAGGCAAGGAGACGGCATGACCACCACAGCAACCATCCCGGACAGTGACCTCGTGTTCCGTCGTGACCGCGATGGCAGCAGGGCCCTCGTGTTCGTGCACGGATTTCTCGATGATCAGCACGTCTGGGCTCCGGTCCTCGCCGGGCTGTCTGCGCCCGGGTTCGAGACCGTCCAGTTTGACCAGGCCGGCTTCGGGGACCGCACCGCGGCAACCGGGCCAGTTACCTTCGACCGGTTCGCCGCCGACCTGAGCGCTGTCCTCGACGCAATCGGCAAGCCGTTCGTCCTCGTCGGCCACAGCATGGCGGGACCCGTCATCGAACTGGCCGCGGCGTCGCGCCCCGGGCGCGCGCTTGGCCTGGTGCTCGTGGCGCCCATCCCGACGGCAGGTGCCCGGCTGCCCGCAGAGGTCATCGAGTCGTTCAAATCGGTGAAGGGCTTCCTGGATATCCGTCGTCAGACCGCGCCGTCGACCCCGGATGCCGAGCTCGAGAGGGTCGCCGCGGCAGCCGCGAATGCCCGTCCCGATTTCGTGCGGGCAGCGGCGGACGTGTGGAACAACGGCCACCCCGCCGGCGAGCGGCCCAGCGGGTTCACCGGGCCCGTGCTGATCCTCGCCGGGACCGACGATCCGCTGATCACCGCGGAGGTCATCGCTTCCGCGATCGCGGCGCGGTTCAACCCGGCCAACTCGACGGTGACCGAGATCGGGCAGTCCACCCACTGGCCGCACGTCGAGAATCCGACTGCCGTAGCCAGGGAGATCGATCGTTTCCTAGCCGCCAAGCTGGCGGCCGCCACCCCAGCCAAATAGCAGAACCAGGATGGAGTAGAACATGACAACCGAACCAGCCGACCCGCCCCGGCCTTCCCATGCGACGGCTCCGAACCAATTCGTCACAGCGAACGGAGTCCGGTACGCCTACCGGCGCTTCGGCGCCGAGACCGGCACGCCGGTGGTGTTCCTCCAGCATTTCCGCGGCGGCATGGACAACTGGGATCCAGCAGTCACCGACGGACTGGCAGCGAACCGCCCGGTCATCCTGTTCAACAACACAGGCGTGGCCAGCTCCAGCGGCCAGACCCCGGACACGGTCGAAGCGCAGGCCGATGACGCAGCCGCATTCATCCGCGCGCTGGGCCTGACGCACGTCGACGTCCTCGGTTTCTCGATCGGCGGCTACGTCGCGCAGGCCCTCACGCTCCGCCACCACGACCTGGTGCGCAGGCTCGTTCTCGCCGGCACCAAGCCCCGTGCAGGCGACGACACAGACCGGGACCCCGACGTGAACACCGTAGCTACCAGGCATGAGGTACTAACTCTCGAGGACCTCCGGTTCCTGTTCTTCGCACCTTCGACGGCCAGCCAGGCCGCCGGCGAAAGGTACTGGGATCGCTGCCACCAGCGCGCCATCGACGTGGACCCGCCGACGTCCAAGCAGACGATGCAGGCCCAGGCAGCCGCGATCGTCGAGTGGAAGCTTCCGCACGGTGCACCCTTTGCCGATCTGAAGAGGATCACTCAACCGACCCTGGTGATCAACGGCCACCGCGACGTCATGGTCCCCACTATCAACTCCTACTACCTGGCCCAGCACATCCCCGCCGCGCAGCTCATCGTCTACCCCGACTCCGGCCACGGCTCACTGTTCCAGTACCCAGAGCTGTTTGTCGCCGATGTCGGGCGCTTCCTTAACGCGGCAGTCGCCTTCGCCTGAGGCCATTACATGAGATCAAGGATCGAACTATTCTTCGCCACCGACCTCAACTAACAATCTTCGCCTTAATCCGCTAAGGAGCCCACCAGATGGCAACTGCCGGTCGCACCACGAAGCTTGACGACGACTTCACGGTCAGTGCAATCGGATTCGGCGCGGGGGCGCTGGCATCGGTCTACGGTGACGTCGACGACGCCGAATCGCTTGCCACGCTCAATCGCTGCCTGGACCTCAACGTGACTCTTATCGACACCGCCAACGTCTACGGCGGCGGCAACAACGAGCGACTCATTGCCAAGCTGCTCGCCGACCGCCGGGACGAGGTCACGCTGGCGACGAAATTCGGCGTCGCCAGCAACC
>NZ_DASZGI010000036.1:0-24905 GCF_035938995.1 Actinocrinis sp. | reverse complement strand
ACCCCGCGCCCGCTCGACGGCGTCCCGCCCTTCGTCTGGCACGGCTCGATCCGCAGCCCCGAGATCGCCGAGCAGGCCGCGTACTACGGCGACGGCTTCTTCGCCAACCACATCTTCTGGCCGAAGGAGCACTTCGTCCGGCTGATCGGCCTCTACCGCCGGCGCTTCGAGCACTACGGGCACGGCTCCGCGGACCAGGCGATCGTCGGCCTCGGCGGGCAGGTGTTCATCCGCAAGAACTCCCAGGACGCGGTGCGCGAGTTCCGGCCCTACTTCGACAACGCCCCGGTCTACGGCCACGGCCCGTCGCTCGAGGAGTTCATGCGCGAGACCCCGCTCACCGTCGGCAGCCCCCAGGAGGTCATCGACAAGACCCTGACCTTCCGCGAACACTTCGGCGACTACCAGCGCCAGCTGTTCCTTGTCGACCACGCCGGGCTGCCCCTGAAGACCGCGCTCGAGCAGTTGGACTTCCTCGGCGAGGAGGTCGTGCCCGTCCTGCGCAAGGAACTCGACGCGAAGCGGCCCGCGCATGTTCCGGACGCCCCGACACACGAATCGCTGCGCGCCGGAAAGGCATTCCTGGACGCGGCCAAGCTGGAGGCGGCGAAGTGAGCACGCGCCATCTGGTCGGAATCTCGGCGGGCATGGGGCAGCCCTCTGCGACGCGGCTGCTGACCGATCGGCTGCTGGAGGCCGCGTCGCGGGCGTTGGGCGAGCGCGGCGTGGCGGCCGAGGCGAGCGCCGTCGAACTGCGCGACCACGCGCACGACATCACCAACGCCCTGCTGACGGCCGTGCCGACCGGCGGACTGCGCGCCCTGATCGACGAGGTCGCCGACGCTGACGGCCTCGTCGTGGTCAGCCCGATCTTCAACGCCTCGTACAGCGGACTGTTCAAGATGTTCTTCGACATCCTCGAGCCGGACATCCTGGCCGGGAAGCCGGTCCTGGTCGCCGCGACCGGCGGCACGCCGCGCCATTCGCTGGCCCTCGAGCACGCCCTGCGGCCGATGTTCAGCCACCTGCGTGCGGTCACCGTGCCGACTGCCGTGTACGCCGCGACGGAGGACTGGGGCGCCGGAGGTACGGGCGCCGAAGACTTGGTGCACCGAATCGCTCGCGCTGGCGGGGAGCTGGCCGAGCTGGTCGCGGCGCGCGAGCCGGCCCGGCGATTCGACCCCTATGCGGAGCCCGTCCCCTTTGAGCGTCTGCTCGCTGGATGAGCGTTCGTGCAGCGCGGATGACACTGCGGCAACGCCGTTAACGGACCATTCCCCTTTGCGTCGCCGTCGCGCCTCCTGAGCGCCCGGTCCCCGTGGTGAGACTGTCCCGCCGGGTCTCGCCACGCCCGAGGACATCTGGAGAGGGGTCTTCCGTGACTTCCGTAAACCGCCGCAGATTCGTTCAGCTGACCGGGGGCGCGGTCACCGCCTCGATGCTCTCCGCGAGCATCGCCCGGGCCGCCGCCATCCCGGCGAACCGGCGCACCGGCAGCTTGGACGACATCGAGCACATCGTCGTCCTCATGCAGGAGAACCGCTCGTTCGACCACTACTTCGGCACACTGCGCGGGGTGCGCGGCTTCGGCGACCCGCATCCGGTCACGCTGGCCAGCGGCAAGTCCGTGTGGCACCAGTCGGACGGTACGAAGGACATCCTGCCGTTCCACCCCGACGCGGCCGACCTCGGCCTGCAGTTCATCCAGGACCTCCCGCACGACTGGAACACCGGCCACGCCGCCTGGAACAACGGCAAGTACGACCAGTGGGTGCCCGCGAAGGGCTCGACCACGATGGCGCACCTCAACCGCCAGGACATCCCGTTCCACTATGCGCTGGCCGACGCGTTCACCATCTGCGACGACTACCACTGCTCGATGCTCGGCCCGACCGATCCCAACCGCTATTACATGTGGACCGGCTACGTCGGCAACGACGGCCAGGGCGGCGGCCCGGTGCTCGGCAACGAAGAGCTCGGATACGGGTGGACCACCTACCCCGAGCGGCTCGAGGCCTCCGGGGTCTCCTGGAAGATCTACCAGGACGCGGGCGACGGCCTCGACGGCCCCGGCTCGTGGGGCTGGACCAGCGACGCCTACATCGGCAACTACGGCGACAACTCCCTGCTTTACTTCCACCAGTACCAGAATGCCGCGCCCGGCAACCCGCTGTACGACAAGGCGCGCACCGGCACGAACGCCAAGGGCGGCCAGGGCTTCTTCGACGTCCTCAAGGCCGACGTCGCGTCCGGGAACCTGCCGCAGATCTCCTGGATCGTGGCCCCCGAGGCCTTCACCGAGCACCCGAACTGGCCGGCCAACTACGGGGCCTGGTACGTCTCCCAGGTGCTCGACGCGCTGACCGCGAACCCGGACGTGTGGAGCAAGACAGCCCTCTTCATCACCTACGACGAGAACGACGGCTTCTTCGACCACGTGGTGCCGGCCTTCGCGCCCACCTCGCGGGCCCAGGGACTGTCCACGGTCAGCACCTTCGACGAGGACTTCCAGGCGCCGGCCGGCGACACGTACGTCTCCGGCCCGTATGGACTCGGCCTGCGGGTCCCGATGCTCGTGGTCTCGCCGTGGAGCAAGGGCGGCTGGGTGTGCTCCGAGGTGTTCGACCACACCTCGATCATCCGGTTCATGGAGCGGCGGTTCGGCGTGTTCGAGCCGAACATCGCGCCCTGGCGCCGGGTCGTGTGCGGCGACCTGACCGCGGCCTTCGACTTCTCCGACACTGAGACCGGGTTCCCCGCCCTGCCGAGCACCGCCGGCTACTTCCCGCCGGACCAGAACCGCCACCCCAGCTACGTGCCGACGCCCCCGGCGAACCCGGAACTGCCCGCGCAGGAGTCCGGTGTGCGATACGCCCGGCCGCTGCCCTACAACCTGGCCGCCGACGCAGCCGTCTGGGGCGGCAACCTCCAGATCGACTTCACCAACCCCGGCCAGGCCGGTGCGGCGTTCTTCGTCACCTCGACGACGCACGCGGCGGGGCCGTGGACCTACACCGTCGAGTCCGGCAAGTCGCTGTCCGACACCTGGGATGTGGCCGCGGACAGTCAGGGTGCTTACGCCTTCGTCGTGCACGGCCCGAACGGCTTCCTGCGGCGCTTCGAGGGCAAGGCCGCGACGGCCGGAGTCGAGGTCGCCACGGCCCAGGTCGGCGACGAGGAGCGGGTCCAGCTCACCCTGACCAACAACGGGACCGCTCCGGTGCGGCTCACCGTCACCGACGGATACGGCATCGACAAGCCGGACACGCACTACCTGCGGCCTGGCAGCAGCGCGACGCACAACGCCCACCTGCACCCAACCAACGGCTGGTACGACCTGACCGTGACCAGCGACCAGGACTCGTCCTTCGTCCGCCAGGTCGCCGGGCATGTCGAGAACGGCAAGCCGAGCACGAGCGACCCGGCGATCGGCGCCTGGTAACGCCACTCGCCCCAAGAGACCGGCCCCCAAAAGACCGACCCAAAAGACCGATACAGGGCGCCCGATCCCCTTCGCCTGGGGAGCGGGCGCCCTCATCGTTCTCTCATCCGCCTGACACGAATCCCTCATCGCCGGGCTCGAGCGTCGTCTCGGGCGCCGGACCGCGCGCCCGGGTCCACCGACGCGACGCAGGGGAGTCCGGATGTTCTTCACCTACCTCTTCCGGGAACTGAGACGGAGATCGCGCCAGGCGATCGTCGTCATGGTCGGGCTGGCGCTGGCGATCGGCTTGGTGATCACGGTCACCGCCGCGTCGTCCGGGGTGCGAAATGCGCAGTCCTCGGTGCTTCATTCGCTTTACGGCGTCGGCACCGACCTGACCATCACGCAGAACGCTGCGGACGGGAGCAACGCGCCGCGCATGTTCAAGCTCAACGGCACCGGCGGCGCGGGCAAGAGCGCGACCACGAACACCGACAACGTCCTGCCGGCGCCCGGTCAGGGCACGATCGCTTCGTCCGCGCTGAGCCGGATCGCGCACCTGGCCGGGGTGCAGTCAGTCTCGGCGAGTCTGTCAGCGCTCGATATCAAGTTCAGTGGGACGGTGACCGAGTCGCAGGGCAGCGGCGGCGTCTCGGGCCTCACGCCCGGCGTCGGGCCCGGCATCACCGCCCCGACCGCCGGCGCGAACGTGGGCGTCCAGCCGACGAGCCTGCTCGGCGTCGATCCCACGCGCAGCGGCATGGGGCCGCTCTCGACGGTCACCATCACCTCGGGCCGCAATCTCACCGCGGCCGACGCGAACAAGACCTCGGCCGTGCTCGACTCCGGATATGCCTCGCAGCAGGGGCTCAAGGTCGGATCGACGTTCACGGTCGCGGGCACGACCTTCACCGTCGTGGGCATCGCGACCACCCCCTCCGGGTCCGGCGGCGCGAACATCTATCTGCCACTGGCGAAGCTGCAGGTCCTGGCTTCTGACGCGAACGACGTGACGACGATCTACGTCAAGGCCGCCAGCGCGGCGGATATCTCCCAGGTGCAGAACGAGATCCAGAAGGCCGTCCCGGGCGCGACGGTGACCTCGTCCGCGAGCCTGGCGGGGTCGGTGACCGGCTCGCTGGCCAGCGCCGCGTCGCTGGCCGACAACCTGGGCAAGTGGCTCGCCATCGCGGTGCTGGTGGCGGCGTTCGCGGTGGCCGTGCTGTTCACGATGTCGGCCGTCGGGCGCCGGGTGCGCGAATTCGGCACGCTCAAGGCGCTGGGCTGGGCCTCGCCCCGCGTCGTGCGGCAGGTCGCGGGCGAGGCGATCGTCGTCGGCCTGGCGGGCGGGGCGCTGGGGATCGGGCTCGGCTACGCGGGCTCCGCGATGGTGGCGCACTTCGCCCCGACGCTGACCGCGACCACCGGCGACGTGCCGCAGGGCGGGGGAGGGCAGCCGGAGTCGCTCAGCGGCCCGGTCAGCGGCGCGCAAGGGCCGCCAACCGGCGGCAGCGGTGGGGTTCCGGGACTCACGCAGAGCATCACGGTGCACCTGACCGCGCCGGTGGAGATCCGCACCCTGGTCCTCGCGGTGCTGCTCGCCGCCCTTGGCGGCCTGCTCGCGGCGGCCTTCGGCGGCTGGCGGGCCGCGTCGCTGCGCCCCGCCGCCGCGCTGCGCCGGATCGCCTGACCCGCCCGCCCCACCACGCGCAGACCAGGACCGAGGAGAACACGGTGTACGAGATCAAGGATCTGACGAAGACCTATCGGCGCGGGTCGCAGTCCGTCGAGGCGTTGCGCGGCGTCACCGCGACCATCGCGGACGGCGACCTGCTGGCGATCCAGGGGCCGACCGGCCACGGGAAGTCCACCCTGCTGCAACTGCTGGGCGGGCTGGACCGGCCGACCTCCGGATCGCTGCGGCTCGGCGGGGGCGACCTGACCCGGATGAGCGAGCGGGGGCTCACCCGGATCAGGGCCGCCGAGATCGGGTTCGTGTTCCAGACCTTCAACCTGATCCCGACGCTGACCGCGCGGGAGAACGTGGAGGCGGCGCTCGTCCCGCTCGGCGTCTCGGCGGACCAGCGGCGGCGCCGTGCCGCCGAGGCGCTGGCCGACGTGGGGCTGGCGCCGCGGGCCCGGCACGTGCCGGGGGAGTTGTCCGGCGGCGAGCAGCAGCGGGTCGCGCTCGCCCGCGCGTTGGTCAAGCAGCCGCGGGTGATCCTCGCGGACGAGCCGACCGGCAACCTCGACGAGGACACCCGCGACGAGATCATGGACCTGATCGAGCGGCTGTGGCGGGAGCGCTCGCTGACGGTGGTGATCGTCACGCACGACTCCGCGATCGCGAAGCGGGTGCCCCGGGTCGCCTGGATATACCACGGGGAGCTGAGCATGCGGAAGGAGTCCGCACCGCGATCGGGTGCGGGCGCCGACGCGGGGACGGGGGCGGAAGCGGGCGCGCCGGCCTAGCGTGCCCGCGGACTTTCTCAGGCTGCTCTTGGTTCTCAGGTGCTTTTCATGAGCACGAGGCAGGTTCACGACATCGCAGCGAGCCGGAAGTGAGCCCCACCGCGACGGAAGGAGAGTGCGGACCATGCCCGCGAGCCCCGGGCGCATCCTGGTCGTCGACGACGAACCCACGGTGCGCGAGAACCTGAGGATCGGTCTGGAGTTCGAGGGCTATTCGGTCGCGGTGGCCGAGGACGGGGTGGCCGCGCTGGCGCAGGTCGGCGCGGCCGCCCCGGACCTGGTGATCATGGACGTGATGATGCCGCGGATGGACGGCCTGACCGCCTGCCGCCGCCTGCGCGCCCGCGACCCGGCCACCCCGATCCTCATGCTCACCGCCCGCAACGCCACCGGCGACCAGGTCGTCGGCCTCGACACCGGCGCGGACGACTACCTGACCAAGCCGTTCGACTTCGACGCCTTGCTCGCCAGGATCAGGGCCCTGCTGCGCCGGCACGCGCTGCTGGCGTCGGCGGCGTCCACGGCGGCGATGCCGGGCGAGCGCGACCGGCTGGTCTACGCGGACCTGACCATGGACCGGATCACCCACGAGGTCTGGCGCGGCCCGCGTCTGTTGGAGCTGACCCGCACCGAGTACGACCTGCTCGAGACGTTCCTGAACCACCCGCGCCAGGTGCTCACCCGCGAGCAGCTCATCAGAGCCATCTGGGGCGTCGATTTCAGCCCGGCCTCCAACCCGATCGACGTGTACGTGATGTACCTGCGGCGGAAGACCGAATCAGACGACGAACCGCGGCTGATCCAGACCGTGCGCGGCGTCGGCTACGTGCTGCGGAGCGCGCCGTGATCCGGCGGATCACGGCGAACGCCGGGGCGGCCGTGCGCATCCGGCTCTCCCTGCGCACCCGGCTCGCCTCGCTGGTCTGCGGCGCGATCGGGCTGGCCGCGATCGCCGCCGCGCTCAGCTCGTACCTGCTGGTCAGCGGGCAGTTGCACCAGGAGGTCGACGCGGAGCTGGCCACCCAGGCCCAGCAGGCGCCCAAGTTCATCCAGATCGGCCAGGGACAGGTCGCCGCGGGGACCGGCGGCGGGCTCACCCCCGGCGTCACGGTCGGGGGCGGCAGCCTGAGCGGCACGACCACGGCGCAGCAGCCGGGGCCCGAGTTCGCCGGCGCGTTGCCGTTGGACGGAACCGTCGTCAGCACGGCGGACTGTGTGCAGAGCCCGGTGCCCAGCGACAATCCCGTTGTGCGCCCGCAGTTCGGCACCCAGCTGGTGAAGTCGGACGGTACCCGGTGCGCGACTCCGTTCTACGCCACCCCGGTCACCGCAGCGGACATCGAGGTAGCCCAAGGCACCTTGAACAGCACTTTGCATACCGAGTACACCGACGGCGGCCAGCATGTCCGTGTTCTGACCGTCCAGGCCGGGCCCGGCGTCGCGGTCACCTACATCAGGCCTCTCACCGACGTGGACAGCTCGCTCGGTGCACTCGCCTGGCGGCTCGGCATGGTCGCCGCGGCGGGGCTTGTCGCCGCCGTTTTGGCCGGCATCTGGGTCGCCCGGGCGGCGCTGCGTCCGGTCCGGCGGTTCACCGAGGTGGTCGAGCACGTCGCCCGCACCGACGACCTCGGCACGCGGGTCGAGGTCTCCGGCCGGGACGAGATCGCCCGGCTCGGGGTGTCCTTCAACGACATGACCGAGGCGCTGGAGTCGGAGCGGCAGCGCCAGCGGCGCCTGGTCTCGGACGCCGGGCACGAGCTGCGCACCCCGCTGACCGGTCTGCGCACGGCGGTCGACCTGCTGGTGCGCAGCGAGCGGACCGGCCGCGAGCTGAGCCCGGCACATCGGCGCACCCTGCTCGCCAACGCGGACGCGCAGGTCGGCGAGCTGGCCCAGCTGGTGAACGATCTGCTGCGGCTCGCCCGCAGCCAGGAGTCCGCCGCCCCGCCCCGTGTCCGCACCGCGTTCCACGAGGCGGCGGCGCAGGCGGTGGAGCGGGCCCGGCGGCGCGCCCCGTGGGTGCGCATCGACACCGAACTCGAGCCCTGCTATGTGCTCGCGGACTCCGGCAGCCTGGAGCGCGCGGTGCTGAACCTGCTGGACAACGCGGTGAAGTTCTCCCCGCCGGACGGGCGGGTCACGCTTCGGCTGTCCGCCGGAGCCTGTGTGATTCAGGATCAGGGTCCTGGGATCGCCGCCGAGGACCTGCCGCGGGTGTTCGACCGGTTCTGGCGCTCAGCCTCGGCCCGCGCGCTGCCGGGATCGGGGCTCGGACTGGCGATCGTCGCCCAGTACGTGGCGCAGGTCGGCGGATCGGTCTCGCTGGAGAACGCCGGAGTCGCGGGAGCCGGCGGCAGCGACCGGACGGCGCGCACCGGAACCATCGCCCGGCTTACCGTGCCGCTCGACCACAGCGGGCAGGTCTGCCAGGCATAGGGATTAAGGAGCCTGACCGACCTGCCCGCGCTGTGCCGCAGCGATCCTGCTTCTCAACCGGCCAGGGATTGAACCGAGACATCCCAGAGCCGGGCGGCGGCCTCGGGGTCGAGCGCCCACGCCGCGACACCGCGACGGGTGCCCGGCTGGTTCGGCCCGGCCTCGTTGCAGTCCTCGAAGTACCGTCCGCCGACGCCCTCGAGCAGCGGCGAGGTGGCGACCAGGACGGATGTCGCGGCGCCCTGCTCAGGCGTCTTCCACACCACGCCGCTGCTGCCCGCCTGGGCGCGCATCTGCTGCAGTTCCTCGTCGGAGACGTACCGCTGCAGGTTGGTCCGGATCGCGCCCGGCATCAGAGCATTGACCGTGATGCCGTCGTCCGCCCAGCGCTTGGTCGCCTCGACCGCGAACAGTACGTTCGCCGTCTTCGACTGGCCGTAGGCGATCCAGGGGTCGTACTCGCGCCGTTCGAAGTGGATGTCGTCGAAGTCGATGCCTGAGCGCAGGTGCGCCACGGAGCTGACGGACACCACGCGCGCGCCGCCAGCTGCGGCCAGCGACGAGTGCAGGCCGGTCGCCAGCAGGAAGTGGCCGAGGTGGTTGGTGGCGAACTGGAGCTCCCAACCGCGCGCCGTGCGGCTCAGCGGTGAGGCCATGATCCCGGCGTTGTTCACCAGGATGTCCAGCGGGCCGTCCCAGCGGCCGGTGAACGCGGTGACCGACGCCAGGTCGGCCAGGTCGAGCGGCTCGACCCGGACCTGCTTGCTGCCGGTCGTCGCGGCGATCTCGTCGGCGGTGCGCTGACCGGCCTCGGCGTTGCGGACCGCGAGTGTCACCTCGGCGCCCGCCCCGGCCAGCGCGCGGGCGGTCTCGACGCCGATCCCGGAGGCGCCGCCGGTCACGACGGCGCGGCGGCCGGTCAGGTCGATCCCCGCGATGACCTCGGCGGCGGTGGATGCGGCGGTGAATGGAGTGGTGATGAGTTCGGGCATGGTGTTCCGTCCCGGAGTCGCCGGTACTATTAAACGGAGGAACCTCCGATACGGCCGACTATAAACGGAGACTCCTCCGTTTAGCAAGCGCGCGAGGGGCGCGAGAGGAAGGACGGACACGATGCCGGACCCGGCAGGCGGCGGGCGACCGCTGCGCGCTGACGCGCAACGCAACCGCGACAAGTTGCTCGAGGTCGCCGTGCGCGCGTTCTCCCAGGGCGGCCCGGAGATCCCGCTGGAGTCGATCGCCAAGGAGGCGGGCGTCGGCATCGGCACCCTCTACCGGCACTTCCCCACCCGCGAAGCGCTCGTCGAGGCCGCCTATCGCAGCGAACTGGCCAGGCTCTGCGACTCCGCTGCCGACCTGCTGCGCGAGCTGCCCGCCGACCGGGCCCTGCGCGCCTGGATGAACCGTTTCATCGACTACATGGCGACCAAGCAGGGCATGGCCGAGGCTCTGCGCGCCGTGATCGCTTCCGGCGGAAACCCCTTCTCCGAGAGCCGGGACCGTCTCACCGCCGCCATCTCGCTGTTTCTCGCAGCCGGGGCCGATGCCGGAATCCTGCGTTCCGACGTCGACTCCTACGACGTGCTCGCCGGCCTGAGTGGCATATCGCTCTCCGCCGGAGAACCGGCCCGCCGAGAGCAGGCGGGCCGCTTGCTGGACCTTCTCCTGGACGGACTGCGATACCGGGCCGACGCCGGCTGATCCATACACGGACACCGACATGGCCGCCCCCATCGACAGCCCGAAGTCGGACCCGCGCGCCGCGGCGGAGCAGGCCCTCGACGGGGTGGCGGCGGACGCCTCCGAGGTGATCGCCGATGACCTGACCCGGCTGGTCACGTCCAGCCTGTCCGGGGACCGCGTCGAGCTGTACCAGCGGCCCGGCAGGTAAGCGCAACCACCCCGACAGCGGTTCATCAGAAGACGACTATCCGGAGACCGTGCGGATCGTGAACACTGAGGGCCATGCCGACCAGCGCCCTTTCCCTCCAGCCCGGGGAGAACGACGATCCCGCACTGGCCTACGCCCTGCACCAGCTGTCCTGGTATGAGCGTGCCAAAGCGCGCGCCCGGCGCAGCCACTACGCCAGCGAATTGCTGATCCTCCTCAGCACCGCGTCGACGGTGATCGTGTCGGCGCTGCGCGCGCCGGCCGTGGCCACGGCATCGCTGGCCGCGGTGACTCTGTTCCTCACCGGCTTCCGCCAGGTCTTCAACCCCAACGAGCGGTGGGTGAGCACCAGCGTCGCGTGGCTCGCGCTTCAGCAGGCCGTGACCGGCTATCAACTGCTCGCGATGGAGGAGCGCGACGCCGTCGCACGCCGGGCGCTGCTCGACCGCACGATCGAGGTCATGACAGCGGAGAGCCGGTCGTGGACCGAGCAGCGCCTGACCAATCAAGCCGGTTCTCCCGCCACGCTCGCGCAGCGGAAGCCGGCCTGACCGACTCAGACTGCCTACCCGGGCTCACTGCCTGCCCGGACTCACCTCGAACGGCCTTCACGCACGTCGAACCGACTGGCTCGCGCTGTGCGGCTCAACCCTTGAACGAGGCGGCGACGGCTTCGGCGAGCGACGCGGTCGGCCCGCCGATCAGCCGCCGCAGATCGCCGCTGTCGTTGGCCAGCTCGCCGCGCGCGATGCCGAGGCTGGAGTCCGCCAGGACGTTCGCGTAGCCCTCCGGCAGCCCGGCCGCGACCAGCGCCTCGGCGTACTGCGCGACCGGGAGGTCGCGGTACTCGACCGGCCGGTCGGCGTGCACCGAGACCTCGGCCGTCAGCTCGGCCATCGTGAACGGCTGGTCGCCGGCGAGTTCGAACACGCTGTCCCGGTGACTGTCCGCGGTGAGGACCGCCGCGGCGGCCTTGGCGTAGTCGGCGCGGGCGGCCGCCGCGACCCGTCCGTCCCCGGAGGCGCCGAGCAGCGCACCGTGCTCGAGGACTGGGGCCAGGTGCTCGGTGTAGTTCTCGAGGTACCAGCCATTGCGCAGGAGCGCGTAGGGCAGCCCGGAGGCGCGGATGAGCTCCTCGGTGGCCTTGTGCTCCTCGGCGAGGATCATCGTGGTCGTGTCGGCATTCAGGATGCTGGTGTAGGCGATGAAGCCGACGCCCGCGGCGACTGCGGCCTCGATGGCGTTGCGGTGCTGCGGCAGTCGCTGACCCACCTCGCTTCCGGAGATCAGCAACAGCTTCGACACCCCCGCGAAGGCGGCACGCAGGCTCTGCGGGTCGGAGTAGTCGGCCTCTCGCACCTGGATACCGCGCGCAGCAAGGTCCTGCGCCTTGTCCGGGTTGCGCACCGCTGCGACGACCGAGTCTGCGGGAACGTCGCGCGCGATGAGGCTGTCGATGACGAGATGGCCGAGCTTGCCGGTCGCTCCGGTGACGGCGAAGGTGCTCATGAGCTCTCCTACACTAACTTTTCGAAAGTACTATGTCGAGAGCTAGCACTATCATGCTCGTCGGTACTTTCGCAAGGAGTACACTGTGGGCATGGACCGCACAGCACCCACTTGCGCCGCAGAGACGGAGATGGACGAACTGGCCGCCGACGTCTTCGCCGGCGCCTGCCCGTCCCGCGAGATCCTCGACAACGTCGCCGGGCGGTGGGGCACGCTCGCGCTCGTCGCGCTGACCGAGGGCGCCTACCGGTTCAACGCGCTGCGTCGCCGGGTGCAGGGGGTCAGCGAGAAGATGCTTTCCCAAACGCTCCAGGCGCTCGAGCGGGACGGTCTGGTGCACCGTGACGTGCAGGCGACGATCCCGCCGCGGGTGGAGTACAGCCTGACGCCCCTGGGAGAGCGGGTCGGAGCGAAGCTTCGAGCGTTGGTCGACCTGGTCGAGGAGGAATTGCCGGCGGTGCGGGCGGCCCAGGAGCGCTACGACCGGGAAAAGCGGCAGGTCGCCGTCTCTGCGACGGCGGCCCGCACATAGCGGCGCTGAACGTCGAGCCCCTCCAACCGGCAGGCGGGCGGAACCTGCTAGGCGTGCAGGACGGCCTCGGCCTCGACGCGCCGCTTCAAAGCCCGGTTCAGGGCGCGGAAGCGGTCAACCGTGTCCTCGATCACCTTGCCCATGAGCGGAACGAGCGCGCCGGAGAACCGCTCGCTCTGCACGACCCGCGTGCCGCCGTCGACGGGCGTGAGTTCAAAGGAGTGCTCGCCGTCGAAGACGCCGGGCACCAGGAGATGCCCAAGCCAGCGCAGTTCCCGGCCCGGCGCCGCGACCACGATCCGCGGCCGGAAGGTGTTCGCCTTCTGCTCGTCCCGGAAGATGCGCACGGTGATCCGCTCCCCGGGCACGGCCCGGCCGACCGCCTCGCGGATGAACGGGTTCCATTCGACATAGCGGGGGAAGTCGGCCAGTGTCTCCCACACCCGGTCGGCAGTGGCCTCGATGACGATATCCGCGCTGATCGTGCGCATGGCGCCTCCAGTTCCAGGATCGGTCTGGCAGCTCGTGGCCGCCAGACCGATCCGCCCTTCGATACGGCTTGCGATCCAGCGTCGGTCGCGCCGCTAAGGTCCGGCTCCAGAGCGGCGTCGCCAAAGGACCGTCAGCCAACTCACCGCCCCGGGTCCACCACCATCGCGGAGCCGCCGAAGCGCCGGGTCGGCTCCGCCGCGGCCAACACCTCGCCGTGGCCCAGGAACTCGAGCCCGGTCGCCGCGCCGAGTTCCGGGGCCGTGGTGAACACCGGCGGCGCTGGGACGAAGCTCTGACCCAGCCCGGTCAGCGCCGGGTCGAGCGGCGACGAGAGGAACGCGGACTCCGCCTGGGTCGTCGAACTGTCGCGCTGCGAGATCCGCGGCGCCGCGATCGCCTGCGGCAGGCTCATCCCGAGATCCAGCCGGTTGAAGAGGATCTGCAGCACGGTGGTGATGATCGACGCGCCGCCGGGGGAGCCGACCGCCAGCAACGGCCGTCCGTCGCGCAGCACGATCGTCGGCGCCATCGAGGACCGCGGGCGCTTTCCGGCGGCGGGCAGGTTCGGGTCGGGAGCGGGCGGGTGGATCGGGGTGAAGTCGAAGTCGGTCATCTCGTTGTTGAGCAGGAACCCGCGGTGCGGCACGGTCAGCGCCGAGCCGCCGGTCTGCTCGATGGTCAGCGTGTAGGAGACCACGTTTCCCCACCGGTCGGTGACCACGAGGTGGGTGGTGGACAGCCCTTCGGTGTCGGTATCAGGAGTTTGCGTCGTGGCCGCCGTGCACGTCGTCGACGGGTGCGTCGGATCGCCCGGAGCGACCGGGCTGACGAGCGTGGAGGTCGGGCTGATCAGGCAGGCCCGGGATGCCGCGTAGGCGGGGGAGAGCAGTCCTGCGGTCGGCACGTTCTCGAATGCGGGGTCGGCGACCCAGCGGTTGCGGTCGGCGAAGGCGACGCGGCTCGCCTCGAGGTACGCCTGAAGCGAAGCGACCTGATCGGCCTCGGTGGCGTCGGAGAACTTCCAGCCCGACTTCTCCAGCGCGGCAAGGATGTTCAGCGCCTCGCCGACGGTCGTGCCGCCGGAGGAGGGCGGCCCCATCGAGTAGACGTCCAGGCCGTCGTACGAGACGTGGGTCGGCGCGGTGAGTGGCGCGGTGTAGCCCGCGATGTCGGCGGCCGTGATCACGCCGGGGCGGAAGAATCGGTCGGACGAGGGCGAGACCGGCGGATGCTGCGCGGTCTGCGCGATCTCCGTGCCGAGCACGCCGCCGTAGAAGGCGCCAATGCCCTGATGCGCGATCAGCTGGTACGTCGCGGCGAGGTCGGGATTGCGGAAGACCGAACCCAGGGTGGGGACCTGGCCGCCGGGCAGATAGAGCTGTGCGGTGGGGATGATGTCGCTGAACCGCTGCTCGTTGGTCGCGATCCCGGCATTGAAGTCGCCGGTGACGGTGAATCCGCGCTCGGCCAGGTCGGCGGCCGGCTCCAGCGAGTCGGCCAGCGACCGGGTGCCCCAGTGGTCCAGCGCCTGCTGCCAGGTCATGAGGGTGCCCGGCACGCCCACCGAGAGCCCTGAGTTGACCGCCTGGTCGAACGGCAGCGGCTGACCGGTGGCCGGATCGATGAAGACGGTGGAGGTGAACGCCTGCGGCCCGGTCTCCCGGCCGTCGATCGTCGACACCTTGTGCGTGCGGGCGTCGTAGTACACGAAGAAGCCACCGCCGCCGATCCCGGCAGAGAACGGCTCGACCACGCCGAGCGCTGCGGCGGTCGCGACCGCCGCGTCGACCGCGTTGCCCCCGTCCTTCAGCACATCGATGCCGATCTGCGTGGCGTAAGGGCTGACACTCGCGACAGCGCCGCCGTACCCGGTCTCCACCGCGTCCTTGGGTGGCGGTGGCACGGGGCTGCCGCCATCGGAGCGCGCGAGCGCGGGCGCGGGAGCAATCAGCGCACCGCAACAGACGATCGAAATCCCGAGGCGGGACAGCTTTCTAGGCATGGATGGCCACCCTCCAGGTTCGCGGTTGCCCGATTCGGGACACCTCCCCGCGACAGCCGCGGATCATGCGGTCCGGCAGCATCAGGGCACGATGACGCCGATCTGCTGCCTCAGGCTTCCCATCCGCCCCGGCGAGCGCCGGAGTCGGTGCACTTCAGTAGCCGGTCGGATGCGAAGAGTGCTCGGGTATTGTTGTGCGCCTCAGCAGACATTGGCTCTTCGACGCGACCGGGCGGTCGATTTCGAGGCGCGGCGACCCCAGCGCCAGCACACGGCGGGAAAGCACAGGATCGGTTCCGAATGAACGAGCTCCACGACGCGGCCGGGCAGCCGTCCCCGCTCGGTGCCCTGGTGGACCGGTTCGGTCCCCGGCTGTCAGAGATGGCCTTCGAGCCCGGTCTGGTCGCCGCCGTCGACCAGCACGCCGCCGCGGTGCGCGACGCGGTCGGCGGACACCACGGCCTGCGCGCCACCCTCGCCGACTACGTCATGGGGTTCACCGACGCACTGCGCCAGATCGGCTGGGACGAGCCGACCGGGCACGACTTCGCCAGCCTGCGCCTGACTGCGGTCTGCTGGCTGATACGCGAGCACGGGCTCGACGCGGCCTGAGCGTCCAACTCGTCCCGGTTCGTCGATGTTAACCGGGTCCTGATACCAGCTGCAGATCGCGCGGCGGGGAACACCCTTCGCCCCGCCGCGCGATCTATTGCCTGCCCTGATCGGCCTTAGGAACTACCGCCCGCTCATCCCCGGCTCGGGTCCGGCGACCGTGCCCCCGCCTGACTGGACCTGCGGCGTAGTCGGCTGCCCGGACATCGCGTCGGAGTGGCCCCGCTGGTAGGCGCCGATGCTGGACGACGCGTTGCGCATCTCGTTCTCGGCGGTGTCCAACATCCGCTCCCAGCGCTGCCGCATCGGCTGCACCAGACCGCCGCCCACGCCGACGATGATCACCCCGGCGACCGTGGCCAGCGCCGCCACCAGCACCGGACCGGTGATCGCGGTGGCGATCCCGGCCTGGCCGAGCGCCGCGATGATGCCGAGCGCCATCACGAACACCGCGGCGATCGTGCCCAGCGTGTTGCCGTACGACAGGCTGCTGAGAGCGCTGCCCACCACGTCCTTGACCACGCGGGCGATCGCCGCCGCGACGATGACGATCGCCAGCGCCACCAGGCCGCGCGGCAGCCAGGCCACCACACCGTCGATCATGGTGCTGACCGGGTTGGCGCCGAAGACGCCGAGGGCGAGCTGCAGCGTGATCAGCAGCAGGGTGTAGTAGACGATCTTCGCGATCAGGCTCGTCGTGTCGTACTTGCTGTTGGCCAGCATCCGGCTGACTCCGCCGCGCTCGGCCACCTTCTCGAAGCCGATGCGTCGCAGCACGGCGTCCACGGCCCGGGCGATCAGCCTCGAGATGAACCAGCCGATGAGCAGGATCACCAGGAAACCGACGAGCTTGGGCACAAACCGGGCGATCGAGCTCCACGCGTCGCTCAAGCCCCCGCTGAAATTGATCGATGCAAGTACTTGCTGGTGCATCCGGCTACTGCCTCCTCGCGCCGGCGCACCCGGAACCGCGCGGCACGCCACGGCCGAGAGCGATCGCCCTCTGTGCGCCTTACAAGCCCTTTGGTAACACGTCCTTTCCGGGCACTATCGCTTCGAATACTCCATTAGAGGCTGGTACTCCATCAGAACGGGTGACGCCGCCGCGCCCCTCCGCCCTGCTTTCGCCGGAGGCGCCGCCCAATCCGCCGGCGCTTAGACCAATGTCGCAGCGAACGGATCCCAGTCCACCGGAAGCACCGGTGCCTTGTCTGCCGTCGAGCCGACCGCGCGGAAGGCACCCTCCCGCGCCGATTCCGTGATCGCCGCCATGACTTCGAGCACGTGCAGCGCCAGCGTTCCGGCGGCTCGGTGCGGCACTCCGGCCCGGATCGCCCGCGCCATTTCGAGCACTCCCAGGCCGCGCCCGGCCTGCGTCCCCTCGACCGGCAGTTCGCGCCAGTCCTCGTCGCCGACCGCGCGGATGCACAGCGGACCGCCGAAGGTGTTCGGGTCCGGGACGGAAAGCGTCGCGTCGGTCCCGGTGATCTCGATCATCCGGCGGGCGACCGGCGAGTCGAAGCTGAACGTGGACGCCGCGCCGGCGCCGGAGGCGAACTCGATCAGCGCGGTGACGTGGGTGGGCACCTCGACCGCGAACTCGGTGCCCGCCTTGGGGCCTGAGCCGATCACCCGCCGCTCCCGGGCCCGGCGCGCCGTCGCGGCCACCTTCGCCATCGGGCCGAGCAGCGACACCAGCGCGGTCAGATAGTAGGGGCCGATGTCGAAGAGCGGTCCGGCGCCGCGCTGGTACAGGAACTCGGGTCCCGGGTGCCACGACTCCGGGCCCGGCCCCTGGATCACCGTGGCCGCTGCGACCGGTGTGCCGATCAGTCCCGCGTCCACGGCGCGGATCGCGGACTGGATCCCGGCGCCGAGGAAGGTGTCCGGCGCGTTGCCGACCCGAAGCCCGCGCGCCTCGGCGTCGGCGAGGATCTTCTCCCCCTCCGCCGGGTCGAGCGTGAGCGGCTTCTCCCCGTACACGTGCTTGCCCGCCGACAGCGCCGCCGCCGCGACCGCCGCGTGCGCGGCCGGGGTGGTCAGGTTCACCACGAGCTCCACCTCGGGCAGCGTCAGCACACTGTCGAGGCCGCCCGCGACCGGCACGCCGTACGCGCGCGCCGCCGTGACCGCCCGCGTCTCGTCCAGATCCGCGATCCCCAGGACCCGGACGTCCGGGAAGCGAGTCAGATTATTGAGATATTGCGCACTGATGTTCCCGGCGCCGACCAGCGCCACGCCGACCGGGCCGTTTCCCGCGCCTGCGCCAGCGACCGCCCCGGTGCTCACGTCGACTCCAGCCCGATCAGGTACGCGCGACTGTCGGCCAACGCCTCGAAGATGTCTGTCGCGCAGCTGTCCAGCTCCACGATCCGCCACGCATCGGGGCTGGCGGCCAGGATCTCGGGCACCGCCATCGCGCCCTTGCCGACCGCCGTGTGCGGCTCGCCCTTGACCATCGGGCCGTCCTTGACGTGCAGCGCGAACACCTTTTCACCGAGCCGACGGAGCACGTCGGGCACCCGCGCGCCGCCGACAGCCGCCCAATAGGTGTCGACCTCGAAAAGGACCTCCGGCGCGGTCAGGTCGGCAAGGACCTCGAGCGCGTGCCGACCGTCGATCAGCGGCTCGAACTCCCACCAGTGGTTGTGGTAGCCGAAGCGCAGCCCGAATCCAGCCGCCTGCGCGGCCAGGCGGTTGAGCAGATCGGCGGCGCGGGCCAGACCGTCGCGGGTGGTGAATTCCTTCTCGTCGATACCCGCGGGCAGGATGATCATGTCAGTGCCCAGGGTCGCGGCGGCCTCGAAGACCGGACCGGGCTCCTGGCGGACGAGCGCGATCGCGTGGGCGCTGGAGACGGCGAGGCCGAGATCCTCGGCGACGCGCCGGAAGCCCTTCGGGTCGTCGAGCGGGTTGTAGGGTTCGACGGCGCCGTACCCGATCTGCGCGATGCGGCGCAGCACGCCGTCGCGGTCGTCGGTGATGAGATCCCGGACTGAGTAGAGCTGCACGCTCAGCGGATGTGCCACGGTGTACCGATCCTTCGTGTCTCGCGTGTCCTTCTTGGCCTTCGAGTCCCTTGCCGAACGACTCCCGCTCACCCGACGATCAGGGGCCGCAGGGTCCGGTGCGCGATCTCCAGGCCCAGCTTCACCCGCGCCTCGTCGCCGCCCCAGACCGGGTCCTCGTGCTCGACCGACAGCACGCCGGTGAATCCGCCCTCGTACAGGGTGTCCACCACGCCCCGCCAGTCCACGTCGCCCAGGCCCGGCACGCGGTACCGCCACCAGCCGATGTCCCACGGCGAGCGGCGGCCCATCGTGCGTCCGAAGAAGCCGTAGCGCGTGCGCGCCTCGAGGTCGAGCTGCGCGTCCTTGGCCTGGGCGTGCGGGATGCGGTCCACGTAGGGACGCAGGGCCTTGACGGGGTCGATGCCGAGCCAGATCAGGTGCGAGGGGTCGTAGTTGAGGTAGAGGCCGAGGGAGAACATCCATTCCCACAGCTCGGGGGAGTAGGCGAGGTTCCCCGGGTAGCCGTCCGGGTGCCAGCCCTCCATGACGCAGTTCTCGATGATGATCTTCACGCCCTGCTCGCCCGCGTACTCGACCAGCGGCGGCAGCACGCGCTCGGCCACCTTCATGTTCTCGACCACCGACAGGCCCGGATCACGCCCGATGAAGGTGCCCACGTACGGCACGCCGAGCAGCGCCGCGGCGTCCACGTTGCGGCGCACGTGCTCTGCGATGGCTCGCCGCCGATCCTCGTCCGGGTGCAGGTTGTTCTCGTAGTACGCGAACGCGGAGATCTCCAGACCGTGCCGGTCGAACAGTGCTCGGACCTCCTCCGCCTCCTGCTTGCCGAACGCGGTGACGTCGATATGGCTGGCCTCGAAGTCGCGCGATCCGGTCGACGGCCAGGTGGCCACTTCCAGCGCCTCGTAGCCGTGTCCCGCCGCCCACGCCACGATCTCGGACAGCGGCAGGCCGGGCAGGCAGGCGGTGAGGAAACCCAGTTTCACGTCAGGACACCTCGATCCAGGAGCGGGTACGTGCGGAACACAGCACGGCCTCAGTCAGCCGCGCCGCGCGGGCCGCGTCACCAAACGTCGGGAATCGCTGCTCGCCGCCGTCGGCGACGGTCCGGTAGACATCCGCAACGAGCCCTGCGAAACAGTCGTAATAACCCATGGGGTGCCCGGCCGGCAGCGTGCTGATCCGCGCCGCCTCGGGGGAGAGCAGTGCCGGGTCGCGCGGCAGCACCGCGTTCCCATTGCGGGATCCCACGAACAACAACTCAGGGTTCTCCTGATCGAAGGCGAGGCTCGCGGCCGCGCCGTCCACCTCGAACCAGAGCCGGTTCTTGCGGCCGGGGGAGACCTGGGAGACCACAAGGCTTCCACTCGCCCCGCGGTCCGTGCGGAAGAGCACCTGCACCGTGTCCTCCGTCGTCACCGCCACCTGCCCCGCCTCGGCTACGTCGGTCCCCCGGCTTGCCGAAAACGTCTGCGCCACCCCGCCCACCCGTTCCGGTAGCACCGTCTGCACGCTCGCCGTCAGCTCGCTGATGCGGTGCCCGGTGACCCACTCGACCAGGTCACACCAGTGCGAACCGATGTCCGCGAACGCGCGCGACGCGCCGCCGACCGCCGGATCCACCCGCCAGTTGATGTCGCCCGGCTCGGACAGCCAGTCCTGAAGGTAGTGGCCGTGGATGAGCCGCACCGGGCCAGTGGATCCGCCCAGCACGCGCGCCCGCGCCTCGGCCGCCATCGGGTGGTAGCGGTAGACGAAGGGCACCGCCGCGACAAGCCCTGCCCGCGTAGCCAGCTCCGTCAGCTCCTCGGCCTCCGCCGCCGTAGTCGCCAACGGCTTCTCGCAGACCACGTGCTTACCCGCACCTAGCGCCAGCCGCACCAGAGCACCGTGCAACACATTTGGCGTACATACATGCACGACGTCTACATCGCCGCTCGTCACAAGCTCTTCAGAGCTGTCAAAGGAACGCCGCGCCCCCAGACTCTGCGCCGCCGCCTTCGCGCGCCCAGGGCTGGATGCCGAGACGCCCGCGACAACCGCCCCCGCGCGGCGGGCCGCGTCGGCGTGTACCCGGGCGATCATGCCTGCTCCGGCGATCGCCATTCGCAACGGCGTCTCGGACATCCCGGCCCTCTCCTTCAATTGTTAGGGACCCTAATCCGAACTCTTTATGGTGGCAATGCCTCGAATTACGCTAAGTTCTGTCGTAATTAAGGAGCGCGCACCCGCATGGACCCCTCACCAGCCGAACTGCGGAGGCTGGCCTCGCTCAGCGAGCTGGCCTGCCTCGTCGCCGACGGATCGGCACCGCGACGCGGGGCGCTCGCCCAGGCCACGGGGCTGTCCCGGGCGGCGGTCGCGCAGCGGGTCGACCTGCTGATCGCGCGCGGACTGCTGGTCGAGACCGAGCCGGAACCGGTCGGCCGCGGGCGTCCGCCGGCGAGCCTGCGTCTGGCCCCGGAGGCGGCGCTGGTGGCGGCCGTGGACCTCGGCGCGACGCACTGCCGGATAGCGGTGACCACGCTGGACGGCCGCCCGCTCGCCGAACAGGCGCGGGACCTGGACATCGACGACGGCCCGACGCGCGTGCTCGGCGCCGTCCACGAGCTGATCGGCAAGCTGCTGGAGAAGGCCGGGCGGCCGTCCCGTGACGTGCGGGCGATCAGCATCGGCGTGCCCGGCCCGGTCGAGGCGTCCACGGGCACTGTCATCCGCCCGCCGATCATGCGCGGCTGGGACGGCTACCGAGTGCCCGAGTTCTTCGCCGAGAGTGAGGGTGAGCGCGGGCGGAAGCATGAGCTGCATCGCGCTGACGTGCTCGTCGATAACGACGTCAACATCATGGCGTTCGGCGAGTACAGCCACCGCCGGGACGGAGAGCATCTGCTCTACGTCAAGGTCGGTACCGGCATCGGTTGCGGCATCGTGTCCGGCGGCGTGCTCCACCGCGGCGCGTCGGGTGCGGCCGGAGACATCGGCCACATCCGCCTGCCCGGCCACGACGACGTGCTCTGCCACTGCGGCAACAGCGGCTGCGTCGAAGCGGTCGCGGGAGGCAAGGCGCTGGCGAATGCGCTCAAAGAGGCCGGGCTAAAGGCGGAAGGCGTACGGGACGTGGTGCGCCTCGTGGAGGAGGGCAACCCGGTAGCCCTGCGCCGAGTCCGCGAAGCCGGCCGCCAGATCGGAGAGGTCCTGGCGTCCCTGGTGAGCTTCCACAACCCAGACGCGATCGTCCTCGGCGGCCGCCTCGCCCAGCTGCACGAGGAACTGCTCGCAGACATCCGCGCCGTCATCTATCGCAGAGCCCTGCCCCTGGCGACCCGAAGCCTGACGATCGAGACGTCCACTCTCGGCGAGCGCGCAGGCGTCGAAGGCGCCGCCCGCCTGGCCGCCCGCCACCTGCTCTCCCCCCGAGGCATCGGCAGACTGCTGACTCGCCCGGAGTGACCACGTCGGGCGACGCGCGCGCTTGCCGCGCTCACGTCCGTCCGTCCGCTGACGCTTCGCCGCCTCGCGGATCGCGCCGTTAGCGTCAGCCGCCGCCACTACCGGCGAGACGCGCCTCGCCGCGGACCCAGTCGCTGCCGTCCCGGCGAATCGTGCACTCCCAACCCAGCCGACGCAGCCGGAGTTCCAGCTGGCCCGGATCCACAAAGTTCTTGATCACGCGGAATGTGCTGCCGTCGCTCAGTTGCCGCTCGACGATCTCGTCCTGGCCCGCGACGTAGGTCTCTTTCTCGCATTCGTCGACGTGTTCGTCGATGAACAACACGCGGCCATCCTCGGCCAGCAGAACCCGCAGCGACTGCCAGAACTGCTCGAACCGGTTCGTCGGCACGTGCGAAAGCCACGCCGAGAAGAAGATCACGTCGAACCGGGCGTCCGGGTTCCACGAGAAGACGTCGGCGACCTCGAAGCCGACATTCGCCGACGGCACCCGATCACGAGCGATCGCCACCGCCTCGGGCGCCGTGTCGATCGCCGTGACCGTGTCCGCCAGGTCTGCGAGTGCCGCCGTCCACAGACCGGTCCCGCATGCGATCTCCAACACGCGACCGGTCGGCCGCATCTGTGTCACGAGTCGTGCGATACGGACGCGGGCCGCCGCGACATCGCCATACGCCGTCACGTCGTATTCGTCCGCGCGGCGACGGTAGTAGTCGACCTGATCCGCCAGAGCTTCCTCGGTCACCCAGACATCATCACACGCGAGCGAGCAGGCTGACCGCGCTCGACGGCTGGCCAGCGCGGCGATGGCATCGGGGCAACCGCCAGGTGATTACGCCATATCCGAGGGCAGGAGTTCGTCGATCAGGGCGCGCACTCGCGCTTCGATCTGGTCGCGGATCGGCCGCACCTTCTCCAGCGGTTGCCCGGCGGGGTCGTCGAGTTCCCAGTCCACGTACCGCTTGCCGGGGAACACCGGGCAGGTGTCGCCGCAACCCATGGTCACGCACACGTCGGAGGCCTTGACCGCGTCGACGGTGAGGATCTTTGGCAGCTCGGCGCTGATGTCGATGTCGACTTCCGCCATCGCCTCTACCGCGACCGGGTTCACCTTGGTGGCGGGGGTAGAGCCAGCCGAGCGCACCTCGATTCGGCCTGCAGCGAGGTGGGTCAGGAACCCGGCGGCCATCTGGGAGCGCCCGGCGTTGTGTACGCATACGAACAGCACGCTGGGCTTGTCGGTCACGATCTGCTCCTTGCACTCGTCGAGGGGGAGGTTGCGATGCGGTCGGTCGTGTTGTCCGCGGCGGCCAAGGGCGTGGCTGGGGTCGCTAGGTGCGGGTAAAGCAGCGCGATCAGCCCGACGCCGATCAGGGCGCCGATTAGTTGGGCGGCGATGAAGCCACCGATCGAGCCCGGGGCGATCCCGGCGAAGGTGTTGGTGAACGCGCGGGCGATGGTCACCGCGGGGTTGGCGAAGCTGGTCGAGCTGGTGAACCAGTACGCGGCGCCGATGTATGCGCCGACGGCGGCCGGGCCGGAGGAGCCGCGGCCGGTGCGGGCGAGCGAGAAGATCAGCAGGATCAGGCCGGCAGTGGCCACCACTTCGCCGAGCCACAAGTGAGCGCCGGTGCGGGCGTGAGTGGAGGCGGTCGCCGCCGGCAGCGCGAACATCAGATTCGCCAGCACCGCCCCGCCGATTCCCCCGGCGATCTGCACCGGGATGAATAGTGCCGCGGTGCGCACGTCGACGCCAGTGCCCGACCTGCGGCCCAGGACGTAGTCGGCGAGGGTGACCACCGGGTTGAAGTGAGCGCCAGAGACCGGGCCGAGCATGAGGATCAGCACGCCCAGGCCGAGCGCCGTCGAGATGGAGTTCTCCAGCAACTCCAGGCCGACGTCATGAGGGGAGAGGCGCTGCGCCATGATCCCGGAGCCGACGACGACGGTCACCAGCAGCCCGGTACCCAGCCCTTCGGCGAGGGCGCGGCGGGCCGGCGCGGCGTTCACGAGGAGGCGGTCGCGACGGATGCGCTGGTGGAAAGCAGGGAGCCGAGACGGTCCAGCGCGGCGGGCAGCACCCAGTAGTAGACCCAGGTGCCGCGCCGCTCGCAGTCGATCAGCCCAGCCTCGCGCAGCACCCGCAGATGATGCGAGATCGTCGGCTGTGAGACGTCGAACTCGCCGGTCAGGTCGCATACGCAGGCCTCGCCGCCCTCGTGCGACGCGATCAGCGACAGCAGCCGGAGGCGTACCGGGTCGCCCATCGCCTTGAACATCCCGGCCAGCGCCTTTGCGTCAGCCTCGCCGAGCGGCTCGCGCACCATCGGGCTACAGCAGTCCGGCGCCTGCAGCACCGGAAGCTCCTTCATCGACATGTGTCTATCTTGACAGTCGTCGATGCAAGGAGGCAAGCTCTCAGCGCATAGATGGATGTCTATCAGGAGAGGTGACTGCTGTGTCCCGAGTCCAGCTGGCCCTTCGGGTGACCGACCTGGAGGGCTCGATCGCGTTCTACAGCAAGCTGTTCGGCGCCGAACCGGCCAAGCGCCGCCCCGGCTATGCGAACTTCGCTCTTCTCGAGCCGCCGCTCAAGCTCGTGCTGATCGAGGGCGAGGGCGACGGGCCCACTGCCCTGGACCACCTCGGCGTCGAGGTCGAGTCCACCGAGCAGGTCGCCGACGCAACTGCGCGGCTGAGCGCCGCCGGGCTGGCCACCTTCGAGGAGGAGAACACCTCCTGCTGCTACGCGGTGCAGGACAAGGTCTGGGTCACCGGCCCCGGCCAGGAGCCGTGGGAGGTGTACGTGGTCAAGGCTGACGCGGATACGTTCAGCAACGCCGAGGCGGGCGACCAGGCAGGCGTGTGCTGCGGCACCGTCGCATGTTGCACCCCGGCGGAGGCAGCCATGGATCCGGCCCAGAGCGTCGAGCAGGCCAAGGCCGATGCGGGGTGCGCCTGCGCGTGACGGTGCGTGGAGTGCTCTTCCGGTTCAGCCGGACGGACTAGCGGCGACGGTGCGCGGGCAGGCGGTGGGCTGGGGGAGTGGC
>NZ_DASZGI010000035.1:0-15560 GCF_035938995.1 Actinocrinis sp. | reverse complement strand
GGTGTAGCCGATCAGGATGGGCAGCAGGTAGGTGATCATGGGGGTGACCAGGGCGCCGAAGCGGGCGTCCGGGAGCCAGCCGGTGGGGATGAACAGGGCGGTGATCAGGCCCCAGGCGATGAACGCGCCGATGTTCGGCATCACCATGCCGGTCAGATACGAACCGAAGCGCTGGACGCTCGCCCCGGCGCCGGTCACCCCGGCGTGTCGGGCCATGGCCACGATGTCCTCCTCGACAATCAGCCATCGGATGTGACGTGGGCTCACACTGTGCGGATGCGATGCCGGGACCGGCCCGCGACGGTTCGTCGCCCGAGATCGTGCTGATTGGTCTATAACGGGCGGTATGCCGCAGTCGGCGGCTCTGACGTCCATACACGATCACCTGGGGGCGGCGGATGTGCGTGGGGCGTACGGCTTTCAGACAACCCTTCATCGCGTGCCGAGCGGTGGCCTAGGCCGATGCCACGGCACGTCGGCCACCAGCCACGGGAGATCTGCCGGGCAGTGCGTGATGAACCGGCCGCAATGCGGCGGCTCGATGTCGGATCATCGCGCTGTGATGGTTTCGTGATTCCTCCCGGGAGCGCGGTCGCCGCGACGATAGACAGCGCCACCGGACCCGTGGGACAAATGCAGCGGACTGTTATCCGACCGTTGCTGATCGTGTTCGGTCAGGCTCCGGATACCGCGGCGAAACATCGGACGGGCCCGGTCTCCCGGACGCCTGCAGGGTGCCAAAGCTCTGTGACAAGGTTGACCGGCCAGTGCGCGAAGGCGCCTCCTCGCCGCGGATTCTGCGCTCACCCGTGAGCGGGGGCACGCTCTGGGCTGTCTCGGGCGCCGTGTAATGACCAGCGATTTCAGCAGCCTGCGGCGGATCGCGTGGATTGCGTTCTCGACACGGTTGTCAGGCCTGGACCGCGATCTCAAATTTCTTACAAATCTCCGACCTGCACTGGCACGGGCGGTGCGCCAGGAGCGAACACGCGGCTATCTTCAGGTTCCGTGGAAGAAACGGATGGGGATCCGGCGGTCGTCACGGCATGCGAGGCTTACGCGGGCCCGTTGTACTCGTATTGTCTGTGGCTGCTGGCCGACGAAGAGCGGGCGATCACGGCGCTGGTGGAGCTGTTCGTCGGGGCGCAGCGGCTCGGTGTCCGCCTCGGCGACCCGCGGCTTTCGCGATGGCTGCTGTACGCCATGGTCCGGCCCGGCTGCCTGCGCGTGAGCGGTGAGCAGGATCGCCCTTGGCCGGCCGACATGGCGGACAGCTTCGCGTGGACCGACGGCCTGGACCGGGCGCAGCGCGAGGTGCTGGAGCTCTCGGTGCGGCACGGGTTGGACGAGCAGGACGTGGCGCTCGTGCTCGGTGTCTCCAGCGACACGGTACGGACGCTGCTCGCCGACGCTCGAGCAGCGCTGGACGCGGCGAGAGTAGTCAGAACCCTCATATCTGCGGACTGCGACGAACTGACCGGACAGCTCGCCTTGGCGCCCCCTCCAGAACCGAGCACCGTTGTTCAGCTACACGCGGCGCAGTGCCTCACCTGCGGCGAGCGTCTGCGCAATGCCACGCTGATACCGACTCGGCTTGCACAAGTCACCGCACCGCCGACGCTGCGCCCTCGTATCCTGCGCGAACTCGCCGACAACTACCCCGCGCTCGCCGGACCGGTCACGAGAGCCCTCGGCGAGAACACCCCGTCAACGCCACAGCGAGGGTCACTCCAGTCCCAGTCCCAGTCCCAGCCGCAGTCACAGCCGCGGTTGGTCCGTGGGCGGCGCAGGCGAGGAGTCGTGACGGCGGCATTCGTGATCATCTCACTCGGTGTCACAGCGTTGTGGCTGACCGGCGCCAGCAATGCCAAGAGCCTGTCCTCGGGACACGTCGCGACCGGCGCGGGGGCAACCGGAGCAGGAACATCGCCCGCGCCCGTGCACGGCGATTCGACCTCCACTTCGCCGGACGCCGCGTCCGAATCCCGTGCTTCCCCCTCCCACGGCGGCACCACCACCTCCCCGACAGCCCGTACGACCGCCACAACGGTCCCGATCGGCACGAATCCGAGCCCTGGATCGTCGGCTTCCCCCGTCGGCCCGCCTTCACCGACGCCGTCGACTTCGACCTCATCCGGGCCTGCCCTGGGCGTCACCTGGAAGCAAGGCCCGCAAACTATGACGATCACGCTCACCGCGATCGCGACCGCGGGTGCCCCGGTGCAGTGGTCGGTGAGCGTCTCGGACGACTTTCTGCGCGTCAGCCAGCCGTCCGGGGTGCTCGCGCCCGGAGGCAGTCAGACCGTGACGGTCACCGTCGATCCCTCACTCGCTCCCCACGGACCATGGCAGGCCAAGATCTTCGTCGACCCGGGCAACACCGTCGTCCCCGTCAACGGCAAAGGCAAAAACCTTGCGGATGGCCGCATGGGTGGGGTTGCGGTGCTCGGGGACGGATGCCGAGCGGGGGTTTCTGATTCGCTTCACGGCCGGACGGACAGCAGCAGGTCCCGGAACTGCTCGCGCAGCTTCGGCAGCTCCACCGCCCCGTCTGACAACTCGGCGAGCAGCATGCCGAGATCCCAGACGGCCAGGTGGTTGTAGCGGGCGCTGAACACCCCGAGGCTGTCGAGCCGGAAGTCGTCGTCGAAGTCGAGCAGTGCGAAGCCGATGAGCCGGAACAGGTCGGCGGCGGCGAGCGCCGGGGGCCTTGCGCTCGTGGTCACATCGAGCAGGAGACCTGCGGCGATCACATCGGCGTCGGCGTTGATCAGCTGCGAGCCGGTGAAGGTCGGTCCGAGCGCCCACGGCCCTGTGCGGTGTGCAAGAGCGGGTATCAGGGTCGTCACGAATGCTTCGCGCAGGGCGGCCAGTTGGTCCAGCTGCGCCGGCGAGGCCAGATCGAGCAGGTCGCTTGCGGTCGGCGTGGTGCGGACGAACTCACCGAGCGGGCTGTCGATCAAGGCGAACAGGCCGCCGCGGGAGACCTCGGCGAGCAGGGCCAGCACCCAGCACGCGCGGGCGAGCAAGACCGGTTCGGCGTCGGTGCCGGGGGCCGGGCCGGTGAAGATGCGCACCGGGCCGCCCGGCTGCGGCAACGTCACCCCCAGCTGGTCGGCGAGGTCCGCGAGGGCGGGCAGGGCGTCCAGTTCGGCGGGTGCGCAAGCCTCGGCGCCCCGCACGGCAAGCGAGAGGTCCGGGTGCGCGTCGAGCAGGAAGCGCAACAGCCAGTGCGCGGCGGCGTCGAGCGTTGCGGGGTTCGTGCCGTAGGGCACGGCCGCCACCGCGAGCGGGGGAATGTCCTGCCGGTAGCGGCGTTGCACCGCGCGCAGGCCGACCGTGAAGCGCTCGTCGAAAAACCGGCGCACGGGCGAATCCGGGTTCCTCGTCTCTTTGGTCAGTGGCCCGCGAAGCATCGTCCGACTCCTTTGTCGCACCCTCGGTAACGGTCCGTCATAAAGGGCGTTTAAGGAGCCGGGATGTTACTGAGGCTGATGTCAGCGGCGATCGCGTGATCATCTCGAGTTCGACCTGAGTGAGAACGAGCGCGGTACGGGCCGGCTCGGTGATCCCGCGCGGGCTGGGGGTCGTGTGTTTCAGGTGCCGTGACGCTCGGACGGCATGGAGCTTCAACCTGACCGACTGCGGCGCGCCTCGAGCAACGTGATCACGCACCGTGAGCTGACGCAGCAGGCGAACGGCAACGGCCCTCTACCGTCACCGGGCGCACCGAACGTCCAGAGTTGACGTGACGTCGAGTATTCAACTAAATACTCAGGGATCAGCCCTCGACGGCCACGGTCACTTGCTCTGGAGGTTAAGAGGGGCGATCCTAAGAATTATGGACCAGTTAAGCTCGCCAATATCACATGCGCCACTTGAATACAAGTTCTGACGGCTCGTCTGGCCGAATCTGTCACAGGGGCGAACGATCCATGACGGCGCGTCTCGCCAGCTCAGCGGCACGTGGCGCACTTCATATCAATAGACTGACAAAATGTGGTCAGCCGGACCAGCGGATTCGCGCTGAGGTTTTGGCGCCCGCGTCCGTTCGGCAACGCCGACTTAACAAGAAGCATATGAGCACCCTGTTGGCTGTGATGAAAAATACAGGTATGTTGTGCGACCGCATAGTCATGTTGTGTACTGCGATTCTCACAGAGTTGGCGGCATGTATCGCTCCTGGTCCCCACATCTAGCCCGGACGGTCGCCCCGTGACGGCGGCTCAGGACGCTCATGAGCCCGTGGTCGCGGCTCGGGACACCGCAGGAGGAGGCAGATCGGCCTCCAGGCACCGCGCCGCCGGTTCGGCGACGGCACGCGACCGGGCGGCGCTGGGAAGGCAGCTCACGGCTCTCGCCGTGGTTCCGCCCGCCTGTGCGGCCTTGCTGGGCGCCCTCGCTGTCGCGGTTCTCTTACGCGCGTCCCATCAGGCGCAGCTGCTGCAAGGAACGACGCTCACGACTGTCGCAGCGCTCGGAATCCTCGTACTCCTCGTCGTCGTGACCGGATTCGTGTGGGCGACGCGTGTGGCCCGCTCGGCGGCGAGCAGCACGGTCGTGGAATACGTTCGCGTGCCGGCCCCGGCCCCGGCGCCATCCGTCGCGCCGATGGCCGCTCAGTCCGCCACGGTGCAGGCCGTCGCCGTGCCGGCCGCTGCCGATAGGGGAGTGTTCGTTCACCTCTCCCACCGGCTGCAATCGCTCGTGCACCGCCAGATCCAGATGCTCGACGAGCTGGAGAACGAGGTGGAGGAGCCCGACCTGCTCAAGGGCCTGTTCAGCGTCGACCACCTGGCCACGAGAATGCGCCGGCACGCCGAGAACCTGGCGGTGCTCGGCGGAGCGGTGCCCCGGCGGCAGTGGACCAAGCCCGTGTCGGTGATGGAGATCCTGCGCTCGGCCGTGTCCGAGACGCTCGACTACGCGCGCGTGCAGGTCATCGCCCGCGCCCCCGGCTCGCTCAACGGCTACGCGGTGGCGGACGTCATCCACCTGCTGGCCGAGCTGGTGGAGAACGCGACCTCGTTCTCGCCTCCGGACACGAAGGTGGTGCTGCGCACGCAGGCCGTCGCCGCGGGTCTGGTCATCGAGGTCGACGACCGCGGCCTCGGCATGCCGCAGGAGGATTACGACCGGCTCAACGCGCTGCTGAGAGAGCCGGCCCAGATCAGTGTCCAGGAGCTGCTCGAAGGCGCCCGGATCGGCCTCTACGTGGTCGCCCAGCTGGCGCGCCGCCACAACATCGCCGTTCAGCTTCAGACGAACATCACCGGCGGCACGCAGGCGCTGGTCGTGTTGCCGAAGGCGCTGCTGGCCACCGAACAGCGCGAGCACGAGCGGCCGACGCAGGAGAACCCCGCGGCGATGCCCGCCGCGGCCCCCCAGCCCGCGCAGGCCCCTCTGCCCGTTCGCGTGTCGGCACGCGCCTCGGAATCCGGCGAGTCGCGTCATCCGATCGAGACCCCGTCGCCCGCGGGCAGGATGGCGGATCTCGGCGACGCGCAACCGATCGCGCGGCCCTTATACGGCACCGACGGCGCGATTCCCCCTCCCCGGCGCGAGGCGAGCAGACCGGCTGTCGGCGCGCCCGCCGAGCGAAACTGGTCGGCGCCGCTCGAACCCGGCGTTCCCGACCCTGCCGCCGGCCCAGCGAATCACCAGCCGTCAGCGCATGTCTCAGCGCCCGCGTCCGGCCCTCCCCGCTTCACGCCGCCCAGCCCTGCCCCCGCGCCACCGCCCGACCCTCGCCCACGGCGGCCACTGCCGAAACGGCGGCCGCAAGAGCACCTCGCCGGACCACTCGCGCAGCCCTCGCCCGACCCGGCCGATCGGGTCGGCGACGGCCTGACGCCCAACTTGATGGCGGACTTCAGGCGCGGTCTGGTCCTTGGCGCCGCCGAACCGGGCTCCGGCGAACACCCCCACGAGCAGGCACCGACCCAGGAAGGCGAGAGATGAACAACGAGGAGAGCACTCGCCAGTTGAGCTGGCTGATCACTGGCCTCGTAGAGCGCGTTCCCCAGGCCCGCAGTGCGCTGCTGCTGTCGGCGGACGGGCTGGTGCGGGCCCGCACTGCGGACCTGAGCAAGGACGACGCGGATCACATGGCCGCGATCGCCTCGGGCCTGTGGTCCCTCGCCAGCGGCGCGGGGCGCAAGTTCGCCGGTAGCGGCGCGGTGCGCCAAGTGGGCGTGGAGATGGACGGCGCTCTGTTGTTCGTCGCGGCCGCCGGCTTCGGCACCTGCATCAGTGTCCTTACCGGCGACGCGGCCGATCCGGGCCTGATCGGATTCGAGATGGCGCAACTGGTGCGCAGCATGCGCCCGCATCTGCAGACCGCGCCCCGCGCCGACCACGCGGCGGCTGCGGCGGCCTGGTCCCGGGCGCAGCCGTGAGGGAGGCCGACCCCGATGTACGGTTCGACGAGGACGCCGGCCTCCTGGTACGCCCGTACGCGGTGACCGGCGGCCGCACGCGTCCGTCGGCCGAGTTCCGCCTGATCACCCTCGTCGCCGCGACGGGCCGGGCGCTGGGGGACGTCACTCCCGAGCACACCCGCATCCTGGGCGTGTGCCGGCGTCCGACGTCGGTGGCGGAGATCTCCGCGCACCTGCGGCTGCCCGTCGCCGTCATCAAGATCCTTCTGGCCGACCTGCTCGGGTGGCGCGCCATCGTCACCCGGGCCCCGGTCGCCTTTCCCGACATGGCCCGGCCCGACCGGCACGTACTGGAGGCGGTAATCGATGCCCTCCGCGCCCTCTGACGAATTTCTCCCCGGGGCGTTGAAACTGCTGATCGCGGGCGGTTTCGCGGTCGGCAAGACGACCCTGGTCGGCGCGGTCTCGGAGATCGAGCCGCTCACCACCGAGGCGCCGATCACCGAGGCGAGCCTCGGCGTGGACGACCTGCGCGCGACCACGGACAAGACGACGACCACCGTCGCGATGGACTTCGGCCGCGTCTCGATCGGCAGCGAGTACGTCCTGTACCTGTTCGGCACCCCGGGCCAGCAGCGGTTCTGGTTCATGTGGGACGACCTGTGCACGGGCGCGCTCGGCGCGATCGTGTTGGCGGACACGGACCGCCTGGAGGACAGCTTCGAGGCGGTCGACTTCTTCGAGAGCCGCCGCATTCCGTTCCTGGTCGCCGTCAACCGCTTCGACGGCACCGTCGCCTACCCCGTCGAGGAAGTGCGCAGCGCACTCGAGCTGCGCCCGCATGTGCCGATCGTGGAGTGTGACGCCCGGCGCCGCGAGTCGGCCGTGGGCGCCGTGCTCACCCTTGTCCAATACCTGCTCGACACCGAACCCGAATCCGCCCGGCCCGTCGCCGCGCGCACTGTGGAAGGGCTCTAGCCATGACCGACCAGGAGCTGACCGGTCGTCGGGTGGGCGGGTCGCCCGCGGCGGCGGGTGCGGCCGAGCGGGCGGTCCGCCACCGCGAGCTCGGTCTCGCCTCCGTACCCGACGAACAGTTCGACGCCTTCGCCCGCAAGATCGTCGAGAGTACGGGAGCGCTCGCCGCCATGGTGAACCTCGTCGGCGACCAGCGCATGTACTTCGCGGGCGTGGCGGCGAGGACGGACCTGGAGCCCGGCGAACCGGTCTTCCTGGGCGACCCGGGCCGGGAGATGGGCCTCGATCGCGGCTTCTGCCCGCACGTCGTGGCGCGGCGCAAGGCATTGGTACTCGACGACGTCTACGCCTATCCGCGCTTCGCTGGAAACCCGGTCGTCGACGAGCTCGGCGTGCGCACCTACCTGGGCGCGCCGCTGATCGACGACGACGGCACAGTGCTCGGCACCGTCTGCGCGGTGGACCCCTCGCCGCACAGCGGCCCCGAGCACGCGGGATGGGCGAAGCAGGGCCTGGATACGATCAAGAGGGTCGCGGACGAGGTCCTCGGCGAGATCCGGGTGCGCCGGCAGGTGTCCTCGCTCATCGAGGCCGCCCCCGGGTCGGTCATGGTCACCTCGGGCGAGGATGTCAATGTCCTGTATGCCAACGCCGCGCACGAACACTTTTTCGGTCCGATACGCGAGCTGGGCGTTCCGGCGGCGGAGGCCTTCCCCAACCTCGGCGGCGTGGGCGTGCCGGCGACGGTACTAAGGGTGCTCCGCTCCGGCGCGCCCGCGGTCAGCGCTCCGGTCCGGCTGCTCGACGGCCGGACGCTGCTGTTCGCGGTCGTCCCGGCACAGGTGCCCGGCCACAGCTTCGCGCAGCTCACGCTGGGCGTGGTCGACACCGAAGCCGGTTCGGCCCTCGCGTCAGCACACGAACTTTCCGACAACCTGGCAAAGCTCTGCGAGTGAGCGGCCCGAGCGGGTTCACGGCCCGGGATCAGAGTCCCGAACGGACGCTCTGGAGGTTGGTGGGATGACCGGCATATTCGAGGATGACCGGCACGAGACGCTGCGCGTGAAGGTCCGGCGGTTCGCGCAGGAGCGGGTGGCGCCGCGCGTCGCGGAGATGGAGGCGACCCGTCAGGTGGACAGGGAACTGTCCGCGCTGATCGCCGCCCAGGGGTGGATCGGCGTGACCATCCCCGAGGTGTACGGAGGCATGGGACTCGGACACCTCGCGAAGACGATCATCATCGAAGAGCTGGCCAGGGTCAGCGGCGCGATGGGCGCCATGGTGCAGGCGTCACAGCTCGGCGTGGCGAAGATCCTTCACTTCGGCTCCGAGGAGCAGAGGCTCGCCTGGCTGCCGCAGATCGCCGCGGGGCGCTGCCTGCCGACGATCGCGGTGACCGAGGCCGGTTCCGGTGGGCACGTGCTCGGCATGTGCAGCAGCGCGGTGCGCGATGGCGCGGGGTACGTGCTCAACGGGGCGAAGGTCTTCGTGGGCAACTCCCATATCGGCGACCTGCACGGAGTCGTGGCGCGCACCGGCCCGGGCTCGGGCGGCCTGACCGCCTTCCTCGTGGAGGCCGACCATCCGGGCGTGCGGCTGGAGGAACACGCTCCGACCATGGGCCTGTCCGGGTTCAGCTTCGGGACCGTCATCTTCGAGAACTGCTGGATTCCGGACGGGAATCGGCTGGGCAACGAGGGCGACGGCCTGAAGGTCGCCTACTCGTCGAGCACCCTCTACGGACGGCCGAACCTGGCCGCCGTCGCGCTGGGCATCCATCGGGCCGTCGTGGAGGACACGGTCGCGTACTGCGCCCGCCGCGAGCTGTACGGCAAGCAGCTGTCCGCCATTTCGTCCGTGGCGATGAAGCTGGGCGACATGCAGTCGCGGCTGATGACCGCCCGGCTCGCGCTGTACCACGCCACGCATCTTCTGGACAAAGGCCTGCCCTGCGACGCCGAACTGATGAACGCAAAGCTCATCAACACCGAGTACGCGATCGACTCGGCACGCGCCGCGATGGAGATATTCGCGGCTCGCGGCCTGCACGTCGGCCACAGCGTCGAACGGTACCTGCGCGACGCGTACCACATCTACGCGCCCGCGGGCACCTCGGACATCCAGCGGCTCAGACTGTTCGAGTACGCCTCAGGAACCAACCGCGAGCAATGGTCGGTCGCCCTCGCGGACCGCATCCGCGCCGACGCACCCGCCGATGCCCCCGCCGCTGCGCTCGCGGGCTCGGCACAGCCGGTCGGATTGCGCGATTCAAGGGCAGCGTGACCGACTAAGACAACAGACCGATCGGAGCAGTAGTCCAGCGGCGGGTTCCTCGTCACGAACCCGCCGTCGCCTGCCGAGGTTGGGCCTGCGCGCCGGTTGTCCCATCCGCGCTGAGTAGACACGGGACCTGAGGGATCCCGCTGGCTAATTCTGTGATCGTTCGGGTGTGGACTGCGGCGGCGTGCCCTGACGGTTTGCTCGATGACGGCCGGCACGTGGAGTCGGCGCGCGCGTTTTCACTCCCCTTCGTGTTGCGCTGCGAACGCGGCCCTCTGGTTCGATAGGGCGGAGTTCACCGCCGCATGTGAGGGGGTTCGGGTTCTGAACGGCGTGCTTGCCGGGGTGCTGTCCGTCGCTGCGCTGGTCGTGGTGCTGGGGTGCGCTGTGGTGCGCCCGTTCGGCTGGCCGGAGGCGGTGGTCGCGGTCCCGGCCGCCGGGGTGCTGGTCCTCTCGGGTGCGATCGGGTGGGCGCACGTGCGGGTGGAGGCGCAGCGGCTGGGCCCGGTGGTCGGGTTCCTGGCGGCGGTGCTGGTGCTGGCGAAGCTGTGCGATGACGAGGGCTTGTTCAGTGCCTGCGGGGCGTGGATGGGCCGCGCCGCGTCAGGTCGTCCGGGGCGGCTGCTGGCGTGGGTGTTCGTGATCGCGTCGGTGACCACGGCGGTGCTGAGCCTGGACGCGACGGTGGTGCTGCTGACCCCGGTGGTGTTCGCCACGGCGGGGCGCCTAGGGGTGCGGGCGAAGCCGCACGTGTATGCCTGTGCCCATCTATCGAACAGCGCCTCGCTGCTGCTGCCGGTCTCGAACCTGACCAACCTGCTGGCCTTCGCCTCCGCGGGGCTCAGCTTCACCCGGTTCGCCGTGTTGATGGCGCTGCCGTGGCTGGCCGCGATCGGCGTCGAGTACCTGGCCTTCCGGCGCTTCTTCGCCTCGGACCTCCGCGTCGGCGCGACCGCGGCACTCGGCGGCGAACTGCCGCCGATGCCGATGTTCACCCTGCTCGTCGTCGCACTCACGCTCGCCGGGTTCGCGCTCGCCTCGGCCGCCGGCATCAATCCGGCCTGGGTGGCCGCGGTCGGGGCGCTGGTACTCGCCGCCCGCGCCCTGCACCAGCGGCGCACCACCGTGTCCGGGCTCGTAGCCGCGGCATCCCCGGCGTTCCTGGCCTTCGTGCTGGCGCTGGGGATCGTCGTGCGCGCCGTCGTCGACCACGGCCTGGCCGGGGCACTGGGACACCTGATCCCCTCCGGCACCTCGTTGCTGGCGCTGCTCGCGCTCGCGGCCCTGGCGGCGTTGCTCGCGAACGTCATCAACAATCTGCCAGCGGTCCTAGTCCTGCTGCCGCTGACCGCGCCGCACGGGGCGGGCGCGGTGCTGGCGGTGCTGCTCGGGGTGAACATCGGCCCGAACCTGACCTACGCCGGCTCCCTGGCCACGCTGCTGTGGCGACGTATCGTGCACGCCCACGATGTCCAGGTGGACCTGGGCGAGTTCACCCGCCTCGGGCTGCTTACCGTGCCTGCCGCGCTGACGGCGGCGAGCGTGGCATTGTGGGCGTCGTTGCGCCTGATCGGAGGCTGACCGCCGTGACCGCCATGACCGTCGTGGCCTGGATCGTCGAGGGCTCCTGGCCCGCCGTCGTCGACGCCACCCGCACCTACGCCCCCGCCGGCGCCGAGATCGTGCTGCTGCACGTGACCGAGGCGAGTGTGCCTGAAGTGGCGCACGGCGCCTACGCCGGGCTGCTCGGCCGCGGCCATCGCGAGCGGGACCCCGGCACTCGGCTTGAACATTTGAGCGCAGCGTCCGCGACCGACCTGTTGCAGGCAGCCGCCGACCGTCTGGGGCGCGACTGCGACCAGCAACAGCGCACCGGCCGCCCCGAACGTGCGGTGGTCGCAGCCGCGGAGGGCGCCGAACTGCTGATCCTCGCGCGTGACGGCGACCAGGCCAGGCTCGGCCCCAAGAGTCTCGGCCGTGCCAGCCGCTTCATCGTCGACCACGCTCCTTGCGCTGTGTTCCTGGTCTGGCCGGTCCCCGCGCCCGGCGTCGACACCATCCCCCCGCCGCCGCCACACCATCGGTAATCCACTGCGAGCACGCACCACGACGCCGCGCGGTGAGTCCGAGTTCCGCGTCGGTGGCGTGGCACGCAGTTGGTAAACGGGCGATTTCCTAGATTCCACGGTGACGCTCGCTATGGTCGCCCACTGGGCCCTAGCATGCCGACGTGGCGTCGACGATGGGGTTGTTGAAACGGGTTCTGGTGGGCACGCCGGTGCGCAGCGAGATGCTGGGGGAGGCGACGCTGCCAAAGCGGATCGCCTTGCCGGTGTTCGCGTCTGACGCACTGTCGTCGGTGGCGTACGCGACCGAGGAGATCCTGCTCGTACTGTCCGCGGGCGGAATCGCGCTGCTGCACTTCACCTGGTACATCGCGGCCGCGGTCGGCCTGCTGATGCTGGTGGTGGTCGCCTCGTATCGGCAGAACGTGCATGCCTACCCCTCCGGCGGCGGGGACTACGAGGTGGCCACCACCAACCTCGGCCCGAAGGTTGGGCTGACCGTGGCAAGCGCGCTGATGGTGGACTACACCCTCACCGTGGCCGTGTCGGTGTCGTCCGGGGTGGCGAATCTGGCCTCCGCGTTCCCGACACTCGACGCCCACGTCGTGCTGATCTCGGTCGCGGTGATCGCGGTGATCACACTGATGAACCTGCGCGGGGTGCGCGAGTCGGGCGCTGCGTTCGCGGTGCCGACCTACTGCTTCATCGCCGCGGTCGCCGCGATGATCCTTTGGGGCGTGGCCAAGCTGGCCACCGGTCACCACTTGGTGGCCGAGAGCGCCGGTTACCAGATCAAGGCCACCGGCAGTTTCGGTGGGCTGGCGCTGGTGTTCCTGCTGCTGCGCGCGTTCTCCTCGGGCTGCACCGCGCTGACCGGGGTCGAGGCGATCAGCAACGGTGTGCCCGCGTTCAAGCCGCCCAAGAGCAAGAACGCCGCGACCACGCTGGCGCTGCTGGGCGCGATCGCGGTGGCGATGTTCGCCGGGGTCACCGCGCTGGCGTTGGCCGGGCACGTACACGCGGCCGACGCCTCCGACCTGATCGGGCTGCCCGCCGGATCCACCCCGCGCACGGTGATCGCGCAGGTGGCCAGGTCGGTGTTCGGCGGCTCGCCGATGTTCTTCGTGTTGCAGGTCGTCACCGCGCTGATCCTGGTACTGGCCGCGAACACCGCGTTCAACGGTTTCCCAGTGCTCGCCTCGATCCTGGCCCGCGACGGCTATCTGCCGCGCCAGCTGCATACCCGCGGCGACCGGCTGGCCTTCTCGAATGGCATCCTGCTGCTGGCTGGCTTCGCGATCCTGTTGGTCGTCGTGTTCCACGCGTCGCCGACCCGACTGATCCAGCTGTACATCGTCGGCGTATTCGTGTCCTTTGTATGTAGCCAGACCGGGATGATCCGGCACTGGAACCGGCTGCTGCCGCAGACCACTGATCCGGGTTTGCGGCGGCACATGATGCGCTCACGGGTGATCAACGCGATCGGCGCCGGGTTCACCGCCGCCGTGCTCGCAATCGTGCTGGCGACCAAGTTCGCCAAGGGCGCCTGGATCGTGGTGGTCGCGATGCCGCTGATCTGGCTGCTGATGCGCGGTATCCAGCGACACTACGCGGCGGTCGCGGCCGAACTGGCTCCGCCCGGCTCGGCCAAGGTCGTGCCGCCGTCCAATAACCACGCGATCGTGCTGGTCTCCAAGGTGCACCTGCCGACGCTGCGCGCCCTGGGGTACGCGAAAGCCACCCGGCCCAGTCGGCTGGAAGCGGTCACGGTGGACCTGGACGAGCGGGAGACCGCGGCGCTTAAGCAGCAGTGGGACCAGCACGAGATCCCGGTGCCGCTGACCATCATCGCCTCGCCGTTTCGGGAGGTGACCCGGCCAGTGGTCGAGTACGTCAAACGGCTGCGCAGTGAGAACCCGAACGATATCGTGACCGTATTTATCCCCGAATATGTGCTCGGTCACTGGTGGGAGCAGCTGTTGCATAACCAGTCCGCGCTGCGGCTTAAGGGCAGATTGCTCTACCAGCGCCGCGTAGTGGTCGCCAGCGTGCCCTACCAGCTGCGCTCCGCCACCGGCGCGGGCGCCCCGGCAGCACCCCAGCCCTCGGTGGGAGTCAACGATGACCCGACCAGCCAACCCGTCCGCTGACGCCCGGGCCTCCGGCCGTGATGCCGCCCCTGATACCGTGCCGCGCCGGCCGCGCCGCGGGCTACGCCGCCTGCTCGACCGGCTCACCGCCGATGCGACCACGCTGCATGCCGAGGAACTCCAGGAACGCATCGCCGCTGCCGGGGCGCGCCCCATCGCCCAATGCACCGACCGCGAGAAGGTATGCATCGCGGGCACCCTGCGCACCGTCACCATCCGCCCCCGCGCCGGCGTGCCGTCCCTCGAAGCAGACCTGTGGGATGGCACCGGTGACGTCGCAGTGGTCTGGCTCGGACGCCGAGACATCCCCGGGATCACCGCCGGCCGCCACATCCGGGTCCGTGGACGCATCACCACCCTGGACGGGCACCGCGCCATGTTCAACCCGATCTACGAACTGCTGCCCTCACCCTCCGACTGACCGACCGCGGGTCGAGCGGAGCCGCACGCGCGGGCCGTAAAAGCTGCGCGAGAATCCGGAGCCGGAGCGTTAGAAAACTGTCAGTAAACCCCCGCCCGCGCCGCGCCCGCGGTGCGATGGCCCGATGTCGACGCACCGCGCCACGCTGGTCCCGGTCCTGCCCAGCGTCAACCTGGACCGCTCTCTGGCCCACTACCGCTACCTCGGCTTCCGGGTGCTCGAACACGCCGAAGACTACGCTCGCCTGGCCTGGAGCGATGCGGAACTGCACATCTACCGACAGCCCGAACTCGACCCGGCAGCCAATTGCATTGGCTGCTACGTAAGAGTCACCGACCCGCAGGCCCTGCGCGCCACGTGGGCCGGGGACGGCGTGGAATGCCTGGACATGTCGATCTCTTCACACTATGGACCCACGGCTTTCGCCGTTGTCGATCCCGACGGCAACACGCTGCGCATCGGACCGAGCACCGACCCGGCGCCCTAGCAGCCGCCCTGACTGGGTCGAGAGATCGCGTACTGCCGCGACCGATCACGGTCCCGTACCGGTTTGCCTTTTGAACTCGTCGGGTGGTGTGAGGCGGCGTTTCGGCGATCTCCGCTACAGGATGCTTATGCCGCTGGCCTTTGGCCTTTGCGCGGAAGCGATTGCGTGCGAGCGTACATGCCCGGCTCCCTGGCGCTAGGTGCGCTGCCAGGGAGCCGGCGTCGGCGCTGAGATCGCCGCATCACGGTGTTGTGTTAGACGGCGGGTCACGTCGCTGCGTTAGCAGGTGAGGTTTCCGCCTGGGGAGACGCCGAGGATGGAGGTGAAGGACTCGTAGTCGTTGACCCGGTCCTGCATCTCGGCTGTGTTGCCGCCGTTGCATTCGATGTTGTTGATGGCGCGGATGGTGTCGCCGAATCCGGCCCCGCTGACCATCGCCTGGTGGGAGGTCATCGAGCCGCCTCCGGTCCCGGTCATCCAATACCACAGGGCGGTCTCCCAGGAGATCGCCGCGTTGGTGGAGACCAGGTTGGGGTTGTCCAGCAGGTCTTGGCCGATGGCCTGGCCGGCGGCTTCGTAGTTGAAGTTCCAGGAGATCTGCATGGGGCCGCGGCCGTAGTAGGCGTAGGTGCCGGCCGGGCAGCCGTAGGACTCGGCGGCGCAGTAGTCCCCGGACTGGTCGATCTCGTTGATGTAGACCAGTCCGCCGGTCTCGTGGTCCACGTTGGCCAGGAACGCGGCGGCCTCCTGCCGCTCGACCGTCGTGCCGCCGGTAGTGGCGAACGCCGGGTAGGCGCT
>NZ_DASZGI010000034.1:0-13202 GCF_035938995.1 Actinocrinis sp. | reverse complement strand
TACGAGGGCGCGACCACGGCGGCGGTCGCCAAGCGGGTCGGCGTCTCGCAGCCCTACCTGTTCCGGCTGTTTCCGACGAAGAAGGACCTCTTCCTCGTGGCGAGCGAGCGGAACATGAACGACACGCTGCTGCTCCTGCGGGAAGCCGCGGGCGGCAAGACCGGCACCGAGGCGCTGGAAGCCATGGGCAGGGCGTATCAGGAGAAGCTGATCACGGACCGCGAGTGGCTGCTGATGCAACTCCAGACGTTCGCGGCGTGTTACGACGACGACGTCCAGCACCAGACCCGGCGCTGTCTGCAGGACCTCTGGAACGAGATCGAGAAGCTGACCGGCGGGGTGTCGGTCGAATCCCGGGTGACGTTCTTCGCGATGGGGATGTTCTGCAACGTCATCGCGGCGGTCGGGCAGATCGAGGGCACTGACACGGCGTGGGCGCCGATCCTCGAGGCATTGACGAACGTGAAGCACGTGCTGCGTTAGGCGCTTAGCCGCAAAACCCGAGAGCGGTATCCCTCGGGCCGATTTCTGACGACTGAAATTAGTGACTGATTACTACTTATCGAAGTTAGTTATCGATAACTTTGCTTAAGGGGTGTGGGCAGATGAGTAGGACGACGGCAGAAGGCATCGAGGGACGAGAACTGGGTGTGGCCCGTGCGAGAGATCGCGAGGGCCAGATGCAAATGACGGCGGCGGGGGATGCCTCGGGTCGGGCGCACGCGGCAGCTGTGGGCCGGGCCGGCGGCACCGAATCCGGGCGACCGGCTACCGCTGTCGCGGATCCACCGACGGATGTGCTGCCCGATGAGCCGAAGAACATCGGCGCTGCTGCGGCCGCCTCCACCATTGGTCACCCGATACGCACATTCATCGTCGTCGCGGCCGCCATGTTCATGGCCCAGCTCGACAACCTCGTGGTCACCTCCGCGCTGCCGTCGATCCAGAAGTCGCTGCACGCAGGTCTTCAGGGACTTCAGTGGACCGTCTCGGCCTACACCCTCACGTTCGCGGTCTTCCTGCTCACCGGCTCGACTCTGGGTGACCGCTTCGGCCGCAAGCGCCTGTTCACGCTCGGGCTCTCGCTCTTCACCTTGGCGTCGGTCGCGTCCGCGCTCGCTCCGGACATCGGCAGCCTCATCGCCGCCCGCGCTGTGCAGGGACTCGGCGGTGCGATCGTCGTCCCGCTGACCCTCACGCTTCTGTCGGCGGCGGTCCGTCCCGAGCGGCGCGGGCTGGCGATCGGCGGCTGGGGCGCGCTGGCCGGGCTCGCGATCGCTCTCGGCCCGGTGATCGGCGGCGGCGTCGTCGAGGCCGCCTCGTGGCAGTGGATCTTCTGGCTCAACGTTCCGATCGGCCTGGTGCTGGTGCCGGTCTCCCGGTTCTGGCTCACCGAGAGCCGTGGCCCGGCCCGTCGCCTCGACCTGACCGGCACGGTGCTGGCCAGCCTCGGTCTGTTCGGCGTCGTGCTGGGTCTGATCCGCGGCGGTTCGATCGGCTGGACCAACCCGCAGGTGCTCGGCGGCTTCATCGGCGGCGCCGCGCTCCTGGCGGCGTTCATCGTCCAGGAACTGCGCTCCCCGCACCCGATGCTTCCGCTCACGCTCTTCCGCAGCCGCGCCTTCTCGCTGGTCAACGTTGCTTCGCTGCTGATGTTCTTCGGGATGTTCGGCTCGGTCTTCTTCCTGATCCAGCTGTTCCAGGGCGTCTGGGGCTACTCGCCGCTTGCCGCGGGCGTGCGGATACTGCCGTGGACCGCGCTGCCGATGGTCATCGCCCCGATCGCCGGCGCCCTGTCCGACCGGATCGGCGGCCGGGCGATCGTCGGCACCGGGTTGCTGATCCAGGCGGTCGCGCTCGGCTGGCTGGCCGCCGTGACCACCCCGCACGTGCCGTACGCACAACTGATCCCCGGCCTGGTCCTCGGCGGGATCGGCAACGGCATGTTCTTCGCCCCGATCGCCAACCTGCTGTTCGGCTCGGTGCGGCGGGAGCAGGAGGGCATCGCGTCCGGCGTCAACAACGCCCTCCGGGAGCTGGGCGGGGTCCTCGGCATCGCGGTGATGGGCGCGATCTTCTCGGCCCACGGCGGCTACGGCCCGACCCGTACGCTGAGCGCCGCGCAGCACTTCATCAATGGTCTGACGCCGGCGGTGTGGACCGGCGCCGCGCTCCTCGTCGTCGCCTCCCTCGCGATGTGGCTGACGCCCCGCGCGCAGGCGAAGGTCTACGTGGCCGCCGGCGCCGGAGCGTGACGCAGTGCGAATAAAGACGCAGCGCGAATAAAAGTGAAGAAAGTGAGGGCGTGGGCCCGGTGCGGAGTCGACATCGGGCCCACGCCCTCACATATAGAGATAGAGGTGGCGACTTGGCCGGTCGCCGCGCGGGTTGGCCGCGCGGCCGTACTCATTCGACGCGGCGCGGTCGGACCGTCTAGACTTCCCTCGTTCCTTGCGAGTACCTGAATTCCGGGTGTGGCCTGGGACGCAAAGGGTCGTAGCTCAATTGGCAGAGCACCGGTCTCCAAAACCGGGGGTTGGGGGTTCAAGTCCCTCCGGCCCTGCACCACAGCGGTATGGCGGAACCCGGCCGCGCCAGGGCAACCTTCATCAGCGGAGGTGGCCCTGGCGCGGCTTGCGTCGTACGCTGTCCGGTGCAACGCGCCACTCATACGGATCAGGGTGAGGTAGCAGGTGAGCCAGACGCGCAGCGACGCCGAGGACCTGGACGGGGCCCCCCAGGCGGTCGAGCCGCAGGACGCGGCCGAGCGCACCAAGGCCACCTCCAGAAAGGCCGCGAAGGACGCGAAGAAGGACCGGGCGTCCGCCGGCCGTCCCGCGAAGAAGGCCGCGCCCCGCAAGAAGCGCACCTCGCCCACCCTGTTCTACCGGCAGATCGTCGCCGAACTGCGCAAGGTGGTCTGGCCGACCCGCACCGAGCTGTTCACCTACACCTCGGTCGTGATCGTGTTCGTGCTGTGCATCATCGGCATCGTCGCGCTCATCGACTTCGGCCTGACCAGGGCGGTTCAGGCGGTCTTCGGCTGACCCGAGCGCGTGCGGCGAAGCGCGCGCGTCATTGCGGCTAGTCTTGAAGCAGTGAGAGTAGCCGCGGCGTGCCCGACGTCGCGCGGCGCACACGTGAGCTGAAGGAAGAAGAGGCCGCAGTGTCCGACATGACCGATTCGGTGGACTTCGACGAGCCGGGAGCCGTCACGGCCGACGCGCCGTTCGACGACGCCGACGCCCCCGTCGAGGCCACCGCGTACCCCGAAGTCGACACGCCCGAAGTGGACACGCCCGAGGACGTCCCCGAGCCCGAGGTGCCGACCGGTATCGACGAGTTCCGCGAGGCGCTGCGCCGCGCCCCCGGCGACTGGTACGTCGTGCACTCGTACGCCGGCTACGAGAACCGGGTGAAGCAGAACCTGGAGACCCGCATCCAGTCCCTCAACATGGAGGACTTCATCTTCCAGATCGAGGTGCCGATGGAGGAGGCGGTCGAGGTCAAGAACGGCCAGCGCAAGAAGGTCAAGCGGAACAAGTTCCCCGGCTATGTGCTGGTCCGGATGGACCTGACCCCGGACTCCTGGGGCGCGGTGCGCAACACCCCCGGTGTGACCGGCTTCGTGGGCAACGCGCACGAGCCGTTCCCGCTGACCACCGACGAGGTGGCCAAGATCCTCATGGCGGACCAGCCGCAGGCCGACGGCGCCCCCAAGGCCCCGGTCGAGGTGAAGGTGCTGGACTTCGAGGTCGGCGACTCGGTGACGGTGATCGACGGGCCGTTCGCCACGCTGCAGGCCACGATCAACGAGATCAACGCCGACTCGCAGAAGGTCAAGGGACTGGTGGAGATCTTCGGCCGGGAGACGCCGGTCGAGCTGTCGTTCAACCAGATCCAGAAGAACTAGGCGAGTCAGGGCTTCGGTTTCGGTTCGCGGCGCCGCTGGTCCCACGCCCTATGCGGGTGCGGGAATCGGGGGCGCCGCGGCGCTGTTCTGCCGTCTGCGGAGCGCGCCGATGGGCGCGGACCGCTTGCAAGATCACCCTTTTTGGCCCGACCGGGGCGTTCGGGTAACCTTGACAGCTGTGCCATGACCCCCTTTCCAGGCGCCTGGCGAGGCGTCGGGGCCCTCGTGCGCCAGATCAAGGGCATCACTTCCACAGTTAGGACCCGGAGCATGCCTCCCAAGAAGAAGCTCGCGGCTGTCATCAAGCTGCAAATCAAGGCCGGTATGGCGAACCCGGCCCCGCCGGTCGGTCCCGCGCTGGGCCAGCACGGCGTCAACATCATGGAGTTCTGCAAGCAGTACAACGCGGCCACCGAGGCGCAGCGCGGGCAGATCGTCCCGGTGGAGATCTCGGTCTTCGAGGACCGGTCCTTCACCTTCGTCACCAAGACCCCGCCGGCCGCCCGGCTCATCCTCAAGGCCGCGGGCCTGGAGAAGGGCAGCGCGGTGCCGCACAAGACCAAGGTCGGCACGCTGACCCAGGCCCAGGTGCGCGAGATCGCCCAGACCAAGCTCGAGGACCTGAACGCCAACGACCTGGACGCCGCGGCGAAGATCATCGCCGGTACCGCCCGCTCGATGGGCGTCACCGTCCAGGACTGAGGCCGGCGACCGCAGCGCAGCACAGCGCCGGAGCGCGGACGTCCTTACGTCCTCAAGCATCCGGCCCACCGTGGCAGGGCCTCGCGCGGCCCGCGGTGACCACGACTCCGTTTGATCCCACAGGAGCTTTCGACAATGAAGCGCAGCAAGAACTACCAGTCCGCCGCGGCCACCGTGGACCGCGAGGCGCTGTACAGCCCGCTGGAGGCGGTGCGCCTGGCCAAGGCCACCTCAAAGGTGAAGTTCGACGCGACCGTGGAGGTCGCCCTCCGGCTCGGGGTCGACCCCCGCAAGGCCGACCAGATGGTCCGCTCGACCGTCATCCTCCCGCACGGCACCGGTAAGACCGCCCGGGTCCTGGTCTTCGCCACCGGCGACCGTGCAGAGGCCGCCCGCGCCGCGGGCGCGGACTTCGTCGGCGGCGACGAGCTGATCGACGAGGTATCCAAGGGCTTCCTCGACTTCGACGCCGTCGTCGCCACCCCCGACCTGATGGGCAAGGTCGGCCGGCTGGGCCGGGTGCTCGGCCCGCGCGGCCTGATGCCGAACCCGAAGACCGGCACGGTCACCCCGGACGTGGTGAAGGCCGTCACCGAGATCAAGGGCGGCAAGATCGAGTTCCGGGTCGACCGGCACGCGAACCTGCACCTGGTGATCGGCAAGGCCTCGTTCACCGACCAGCAGCTGGTGGAGAACTACGCCGCCGCGCTGGACGAGATCCTGCGGGTCAAGCCGTCCGCCGCGAAGGGCCGGTACCTGAAGAAGATCACCTTCACCACGACGATGGGCCCCGGCGTCCCGGTGGACCCGAACCGCACCCGGTCCCTGCTCGCCGACGAAGAGGCGTAGCCGAACCGCGTCCGGGACGCGCGCGAACTCCACGCCCTCAGGCGTCCACGGCGCCTCGCCACCAACCGGTGGCGAGGCGCCGTCATCGTTTCGGCGGCCGTTTCAGTGCCAAATCGGTACGTACGGCCGGTACGCCCATCGGCGGCGGAGGGTAGCTTTTAAGCAGATCGGGTGACGGGGGAGGTGTCCACTACCCATGGGAAGGTTCTGGCACATGTCCAAGCGATACGGGTTCCTGGCAGGCGGTGCGGTTTTGGCGCTCGCGCTGACCGCGGCATGCACGAACAACGGGAGCGGCAACACCAGCTCGAACGGGGGAAGCAACAACAACGCGAACGGCGGGGCGGCGATCAACCTCTCGCCGGTCTCCGAGATCCAGGCGGCGCTCAGCAAGGCCGCGAACGACAAGACGGTCAGGGTGCACGGCACCATCAGCAGCCCGCAGGGGACCGGCACGCTCGATGCCCAAGAGCAGTTCGGCAACAACATCGAGATGTCGATGAACATGGGCATCGCCGGGATGCAGATCTCGGAGATCTGGCTCGACAACGACCTGTACATGAAGATCCCGGCGCTCTCGGCGGAACTGGGCGGCAAGCCGTGGGCGAAGATCAGCCTCAGCTCGATGGGGTCGCTGGGCTCGACGATCCAGCAGCTGGTCGACTCCGCGAAGAACACCGACCCGACCTCGCAGCTCCAGCCGCTGCTGGCGTCCGGAGACGTCACGAAGGTCGGTACCGACACGGTGGACGGCGTGCAGGCCACCCACTACAGCGGCACCGTGGACCCGGCTACCGCCTTCGACAGCTCGCAGGCTGCGAAGAACCTGACCCCGGCTCAGATATCCCAGCTCAAGTCGATGCTGAGCAGCGCCGGCGTGAGCAACGAGAAGATCGACGTCTGGGTCGCCTCGGACGGGCTGCCGGTCGAGGAGACCATCAGCATGACCACCAGCGCGGGCGCCGAGAAGGTCGACCTGCACCTGTCCGGCTGGGGCGCACCGGTGTCGATCACCGCGCCGCCGGCTGACCAGGTCGCCGACGCCTCGTCGATGCTGGGCGGAGCGCTGTCCTCGCCGACCAGCTGAGCCGAGTTACGTCGATCCCGCCCGTACGGGTGGTTGCTTTGTGCGCCGCGTCCTGTGAATCAGGGCGCGGCGTTCGGCTGTTCGTCGGCGCAGTGTGGTGAGCCGGAGGGCCACGTGCCGGCGCGGCAGTGAACTGGGGGCCACTCGATCTTGTTAACATATGAACATCGGATAAGGGAGTAGCTGGGGAAGTGAGTGGGCCGATGAAGCCCATCAAGCAATGAAGTTTGAATTGCCTGCCCCCACGTCATGTATGCTTGACAGCATCCAATGACCGCTGGTCGCGCCAGCCTGCCCGGACCTCCGGGCGGGGAAGGCAGCCGAAGGTCCCGTGGAACGTCGAACCACCCGCCTGGCGGGTGAGGAGGCGCCCCGCGGGCGGCCCGCGCAGGTGTGTGGAGTGTCCCGCTTCGCGCTGGGGCTGCCTGGTTGTGCATGGCACAGTCCGGCCTCGGCGTGGCACGCCCCGTGCGCTTGCGCCGGGGCTTTCTGCTTTTCCTTCCCAGGCGTGCGGGGCCGGCGGTCCGAAACAACCGTCCCGGAAGGAGGGCCATGGCGAAGGCTGAGCGTCAGGCCGCCGTCGAGGAGATCACGGAGCAGTTCCGTGGGTCCAGCGCGGCATTGCTGACCGAGTACCGCGGGCTCACCGTGAAGCAGCTCAAGCAGCTGCGTCGTTCCCTGGGCGCGGACACGCAGTACGCCGTCGTGAAGAACACCCTGACCAAGCGTGCCGCCGCCGAGGCGGGCATCGCCGGTCTGGACGCGCTGCTCGCCGGCCCCTCCGCCATCGCCTTCGTCAAGGGCGACGCGGTGGAGGCGGCCAAGGGTCTGCGCGACTTCGCGAAGGCGAACCCGCTGCTGGTGATCAAGGGCGGCGTGATGGACGGCAAAGCGCTGTCCGCCACCGACGTCACCAAGCTCGCCGACCTCGAGTCGCGAGAGGTCCTGCTGGCCAAGGCGGCCGGCGCCATGAAGGCGTCGCTGGCGAATGCCGCCGCGCTCTTCCAGGCGCCGCTGACGCAGTTCGCCCGCACCGCGGACGCGCTGCGCGCCAAGGTCGAGCAGGGCGGTGCCGCCGTGTCCGATAACGCGGTGTCCGATAACGCAGTGTCTGACGACGCTGTGTCCGACGCCGTTGTATCTGACACCGCTGTATCCGACACCGCCGTGTCCGACGCAGCACCGAGCGACGCGGCCCCGGCCGAGTAGCAAGTCCCGCCCCCACTCGTAGTTTTCCGGCGCACCGCCGCCCCATCGAAAGGAAACGCCGATCATGGCGAAGCTGAGCAACGAAGCGCTCCTTGAGTCCTTCAAGGAGATGACCCTCATCGAGCTGTCCGAGTTCGTCAAGCTGTTCGAGGACACCTTCGACGTCAAGGCCGCGGCCCCGGCCGCCGCCGTCGTCCAGGCCGGTCCGGCCGCCGCCGCCGAGGAAGTCGTCGAGCAGGACGAGTTCGACGTCATCCTCGAGTCCGCCGGCGAGAAGAAGATCCAGGTCATCAAGGTCGTGCGCGAGCTGACCTCGCTGGGTCTGAAGGAGGCCAAGGACCTCGTCGACGGCGCGCCGAAGGCGCTGCTCGAGAAGGTCAACAAGGAGGCCGCGGAAAAGGCCGCCGACGCCCTCAAGGCCGTCGGCGCCGGCGTCACCGTCAAGTAGCGGACACGCCGCGGTTACCGCGCACGGCGTGCGACAACGCCGGGCGGTCGACTTGCGTCCCACGGGGGCGCGATCCGGGAGACCGGATCGCGCCCCCGCCGGATTTTCACCCCTTGTTCTCCACATGCACCCGAAAGAGTCAACCGGGCGCTCCACTCGAGTGACACTCCACCAGCATCCTCACAATGCGGATAGCGCAGGTGGTCCCCGATACCGGCCCTGACCGGCGACGAGACACCCCGCGTGGCTGGTAAGTCTTGACGAAAAGCTCTAGGCGCGCGATTCTTCGGACGTCTGGTTGCACCGCGACCGCCCTGTTTCCATGGCAGCGCACATCGGGGCGGATCCGCGGACTGAAGTCGGACCGGTACGAGGACTTGTGTTCGATGGTCCTTGTCGGTGGCGAGGAGTAGTTTCCTCGACCGGGCGCGGCGGGAGGGCTCACCGCACCCGGGTGGAGGACCCGGGACAGCGCTCAGCACGCTTCGCGTCCGCTGGCGCGACGCGCCCGGTTACCGCCGCCGACCTGGGAAAAGAACCAAGTCGAGGAACCGGGCTCGACAGCAGTTGGCCTTTCGGCTACACTGCTCGTTTGCGCTGCCTTCTACCATCCTCGCACGCTCCGGAGTCGGTCGGTAACTCCTCCACCCACCGTCCGGCGACCCGTGGGCGGATCCTGTACCGGGGCATGATCGTACAGGCGGCGCGCAGTGAGTCCGAGCCCTCGGAAGGACCCCGTCACCTTGGCCACCGCCGCCTCGCGCACCGTGAACGGTAACAACCAGAACGCCTCCAGCACCGCCCCCCGCAGGGTCTCCTTCGCCAAGATCCGCGAGCCGCTCGAGGTCCCCAACCTCTTGGCGCTCCAGACGGAGAGTTTCGACTGGCTGGTCGGAAACCAGATCTGGAAGGACCGCATCGCCGCCCAGCAGGCCCGGGGCGTCGACGTTCCCACCACCTCCGGCCTGGAGGAAATCTTCGAGGAGATCTCTCCGATCGAGGACTTCTCCGGGTCGATGTCGCTGACCTTCCGCGACCACCGCTTCGAGCCCGCCAAGTACTCGATCGACGAGTGCAAGGAGCGCGACTTCACCTACGCCGCGCCGCTGTTCGTGACCGCTGAGTTCACCAACAACGAGACCGGCGAGATCAAGAGCCAGACCGTGTTCATGGGCGACTTCCCGCTCATGACCAACAAGGGCACCTTCATCATCAACGGCACCGAGCGGGTCGTGGTCTCCCAGCTCGTCCGGTCGCCCGGCGTGTACTTCGAGCGCTCCGTCGACAAGACCAGCGACAAGGACGTCTTCAACGCGAAGGTCATCCCCTCGCGCGGCGCCTGGCTCGAGCTGGAGATCGACAAGCGCGACACGGTGGGCGTGCGCATCGACCGCAAGCGCAAGCAGAACGTCACCGTCCTGCTCAAGGCGCTCGGCTGGGACGACGCCAAGATCCTCGAGGAGTTCGGCGAGTACGAGTCGATGCGCCTGACCCTGGAGAAGGACCACACCGCCACCCAGGACGACGCGCTGCTCGACATCTACCGCAAGCTGCGGCCGGGCGAGCCGCCGACCCGCGAGGCCGCGCAGAACCTGTTGGAGAACCTCTACTTCAACCCCAAGCGCTACGACCTCGCCAAGGTCGGCCGCTACAAGATCAACAAGAAGCTGGGCGTGGACCAGCCGCTCGACCAGGGCGTGCTGACCGTGGACGACATCGTCGCCACCATCCGCTACATGGTGAAGCTGCACGCGGGCGAGATCGAGATGCCCCCGGCCCGCGAGGGCGCGCCCACCATCGTGGTCGAGGTCGACGACATCGACCACTTCGGCAACCGCCGCCTGCGCACCGTCGGCGAGCTGATCCAGAACCAGGTCCGCACCGGCCTGGCCCGCATGGAGCGGGTCGTGCGCGAGCGGATGACCACGCAGGACGTCGAGGCGATCACGCCGCAGACGCTGATCAACATCCGGCCGGTCGTCGCCTCCATCAAGGAGTTCTTCGGCACCAGCCAGCTGTCCCAGTTCATGGACCAGACCAACCCGCTGTCCGGCCTCACGCACAAGCGCCGCCTCTCGGCGCTGGGCCCCGGCGGCCTGTCCCGTGAGCGGGCCGGCTTCGAGGTCCGCGACGTGCACTCCTCCCACTACGGCCGGATGTGCCCGATCGAGACCCCGGAAGGCCCGAACATCGGCCTGATCGGCTCGTTGGCCTCCTACGGGCGGATCAACGCCTTCGGCTTCGTCGAGACCCCGTACCGCAAGGTCGAGAACGGCCGGGTCACCGACCAGGTGGACTACCTGACCGCCGACGAGGAGGACCGCTTCGTCATCGCGCAGGCCAACTCCCCGCTGGCCGCCGACGACACCTTCACCGACGAGCGCGTCCTGGTGCGCCGCCGTGGCGGCGAGGTGGACTACATCCCGCCGGCCGACGTGGACTACATGGACGTCTCGCCGCGCCAGATGGTGTCGGTGGCGACCGCCATGATCCCGTTCCTCGAGCACGACGACGCCAACCGGGCGCTGATGGGCGCGAACATGATGCGCCAGGCGGTCCCGCTGCTGCGCAGCGAGTCCCCGCTGGTCGGCACCGGCATGGAGTACCGCGCCGCGGTCGACGCGTCCGACGTGATCTCCGCCGGGAAGCCCGGCGTGGTCACCGAGGTCACCGCCGACTACGTCACCACCGCCAACGACGACGGCACCCAGACCACCTACCGGGTGGCCAAGTTCCAGCGCTCCAACCAGGGCACCTCGTTCAACCAGAAGGTGATCGTGGACGAGGGCGCCCGGGTCGAGCTCGGCCAGGTGCTCGCCGACGGCCCGTGCACCCAGCAGGGCGAGATGGCGCTCGGCAAGAACCTGCTGGTCGCGTTCATGCCGTGGGAAGGCCACAACTACGAGGATGCGATCATCCTCTCCCAGCGGCTGGTGCAGGACGACGTCCTGTCCTCGATCCACATCGAGGAGCATGAGGTCGACGCCCGCGACACCAAGCTGGGTCCGGAGGAGATCACCCGGGACATCCCGAACGTGTCCGAGGAGGTGCTCGCGGACCTCGACGACCGCGGCATCATCCGGATCGGCGCGGACGTGGTGCCCGGCGACATCCTGGTCGGCAAGGTCACGCCCAAGGGCGAGACGGAGCTGACCCCGGAGGAGCGGCTGCTGCGCGCGATCTTCGGCGAGAAGGCCCGCGAGGTCCGGGACACCTCCCTCAAGGTGCCGCACGGCGAAGAGGGCAAGGTCATCGGCGTGCGCATCTTCGACCGGGACGAGGGCGACGAACTGCCGCCCGGCGTCAACCAGCTGGTCCGGGTGTATGTGGCGCAGAAGCGCAAGATCACCCACGGCGACAAGCTGGCCGGCCGGCACGGCAACAAGGGCGTCATCGCCAAGATCCTGCCGCAGGAGGACATGCCGTTCCTCGAGGACGGCACCCCGGTGGACATCATCCTCAACCCGCTGGGTGTCCCCTCCCGGATGAACCCGGGGCAGGTCATGGAGACCCACCTGGGCTGGGTGGCCAAGACCGGCTGGCAGGTCGAGGGCGACGACGAGGAATGGAAGCGCCAGCTCCAGGCCATCGGCGCGCACGAGGCCGAGCCCGGCACCAACGTGGCGACCCCGGTCTTCGACGGCGCCCGCGAGGACGAGATCACCGGCCTGCTCGGCTCCACCCTGCCCAACCGGGACGGGGTGCAGCTGGTCGGCCGCTCCGGCAAGGCGCGCATGTTCGACGGCCGCTCCGGCGAGCCGTTCCCGTACCCGATCGCGGTCGGCTACATGTACATCCTCAAGCTGCACCACCTGGTCGACGACAAGCTGCACGCCCGGTCGACCGGCCCCTACTCGATGATCACGCAGCAGCCGCTGGGCGGTAAGGCCCAGTTCGGCGGCCAGCGGTTCGGCGAGATGGAGGTGTGGGCGCTCGAGGCCTACGGCGCGGCCTACGCGCTGCAGGAGCTGCTGACCATCAAGTCGGACGACGTGACCGGCCGGGTGAAGGTCTACGAGGCCATCGTCAAGGGCGAGAACATCCCCGAGCCGGGGATCCCCGAGAGCTTCAAGGTGCTCATCAAGGAGATGCAGTCGCTCTGTCTCGACGTCGAGGTCCTGGCCGTGGACGGCCGTGAGATCGAGATGCACGAGCTGGACGAGGACGTGTTCCGCACCGCCGAGGAGCTGGGCATCGACATCAGCCGCAACGAGCGCGGCTCGGACGAAGAGGACGAGCGGCGCGCCGCAGAGAGGAGCTTCTCCTAATGGCTCTGGATGTCAACACCTTCGACCAGCTGCGCATCGGGCTCGCCACCGGCGACTCCATCCGCGGCTGGTCCAACGGCGAGGTCAAGAAGCCGGAGACGATCAACTACCGCACGCTGCGCCCCGAGAAGGACGGGCTCTTCTGCGAGAAGATCTTCGGTCCGACCAAGGACTGGGAGTGCTACTGCGGCAAGTACAAGCGCGTGCGCTTCAAGGGCATCATCTGCGAGCGCTGCGGCGTCGAGGTCACGCGTTCGAAGGTTCGCCGCGACCGCATGGGCCACATCGAACTGGCCGCGCCGGTCGTGCACATCTGGTACCTGCGCGGCACCCGCAGCTGGCTCGCCTACCTGCTCATGGGCACCGAGCCCCGTGAGGAGCTCAAGGCCAAGCAGCTGGAGAAGGTCATCTACTTCGCCGCCAACCTGGTCACCTGGGTCGACGAGGAGAAGCGCCACCAGGACCTCCCGAGCCTCGAGAACGAGATGGCCGAGGAGATCGCGGACATCGAGAAGAAGCGCGACCTCGACATCGACCGCCGCTTCAAGGCCCTCGAGGAGGAGCTCAAGGCGCTCGAGAAGGAGGGCGCGCGCGACGCCGAGATCAAGGCGCGCCAGCGTGCCGTCGAGAAGGAGATCCAGTCCGCCCGCGAGCGCGCCCAGGAAGAGGTGGAGATCGCCCGGCGCTCGCTCGACGAGTTCCGCAGTATGCACGGCCGCCAGATCA
>NZ_DASZGI010000033.1:0-19532 GCF_035938995.1 Actinocrinis sp. | reverse complement strand
AGCCAGGCCACCGGGTTCGCGCACGGTACGCAGTGGGGGTCGGCGGTGCCGACGATCTGCCCGGCCGCGTTGATCGCGTTGGCCTGGTTGTAGGCGATGGAGTCGATGGTGCCCAGGTCGGTGACCGTGCCGCCGGACCACAGCGCCGCGTGCTGCGCGCCGGAGCTGCCCGCGATGCCGGACCAGCCGACGATCTGTCCGGAGATGTTGATCGCGGTGGCGCCTGCGTCGCCCGCCGGGGCGCCGGCCGCTGCAGGCAGCATGGTCAGCGTGCCGGATTTCCAGACGAACGCGGGACTGCCGACCACTTGGTCCACCGCGTTGATCCCGGTCGCGGCGTTGAGGCTGTCGGGCGGGTTGCCCAGGTAGGTCGCTGTGCCGTTGGTGTCGTACAGCTCCGCGATCGGGCTGCCCTCGGAGTCGGCCGGGCGCTGTCCGCCGGCCACCTGGCCGGCCGGGTCGATCGCGTTGCCGACGCCCAGTTCGTTGGTGATCGTGCCGCCGAGATCGGTCAGCGTGCCGGCGGCGCTCCAGCGCACCGGGTAGCCGTACCCGCCGGAATGCCGGTCCGCGGTCCCGGCGACCTGCCCGGCGTCGTTGATCGCGTTCGCCACGCTGCTGTCGCCGCCCGGCTCAATGCCCAGGTCGGTCATTGTGCCCCCGGACCAGCGGAAGGCGTGCGGCAGGCCGGGGGTCGGTTCGGTGTAGCCGACGACCACGCCGGCGTTGTTGATCGCGTTGGCCACGCTCAGGTTCCCGGTCCCGAGGGTGCCCAGATCGGTGACGGAATAGAGCGCGGCGGCGGTCGCGGCAGGGCGCGGACCGGTCGAGGCCTCGGCCGAGGAAATTCCCGCCGCCGCGATCGACGTAGCGGCGAGCATGGCGAGACTGGCCTTGCGCGCGATGTTCATGGCCCCCCTTGGTGGATACCTACCCCGGCCGACCGGCCCGGAGTACGGGTTCGAACTTGTGGCCGAACCCAGTACATAGGACAGGTTTCTTAGTGCTCTGTCAATGGCGGCGGCTGGCGGTTGGTCGGGCACCGGGACGAGGGGCGATTCACGCTGACAGTTAGCGGCGAGGACAGGTTCCACTGCTGGTCAGAGCCGCCGGTGCAGCCCCAGATCTGCAGCCGTGCGCCCGGCGTCGTGGGCCGGTTCGTGTCGTCGAGACACGTGTTCGACTGTGCTCGAAAGTTACGATCCACCACCGATGGCGTCCAGCTCGGCGAGTGCGTCGGCGGGCAGCTCCACGGCGGCGCCGGCGATGTTCTCGCGCAGGTGCGCTACCGAGGACGTGCCGGGGATGAGCAGCAGGTTCGGCGAGCGTTGCAGCAGCCAGGCCAGTGCCACGGACAGCGGTGTGGCCTCGAGCTGCACGGCGATCCGGTGCAAGGCGTCCGACTGAAGCGGCGACATGCCGCCGAGCGGGAAATACGGCACGTACGCGATGTCCTGTCGCGCCGTGCTGTCGAGCAGGGCATCGTCCTGCCGGTTAGCGATGTTGTAGAAGTTCTGCACGCACACCACCGGGGCGATCGACTGTGCTTCGGCGAGCTGGTCCGCGTTGATCGTGCTCAGTCCGAGGTGCCGGATCAGCCCCTGCTCGCGCAGTTCCGCGAGCGCGCCAAACGGCTCGGCGATCGAGCCCGGTTCGGGCGAGTCGAAGCCGCCGACCCGCAGGTTCACCACGTCCAGGGCTTCGAGACCGAGGCGTCGGAGGTTGTCGTGGACCTGCTGCACCAGCTCGGCCGGGGTGCGGGCGTGGAGCCACGCGCCCTGCCCGTCGCGGCGGGCGCCGACCTTGGTGACGATGCGCAGGTCGTCCGGGTACGGCGCGAGCGCCTCGCGGATGAGCTCGTTGGTCACGTGCGGGCCGTAGAAGTCAGCCGTGTCGATGTGCCGAATGCCCAGCTCGACGGCGGTGCGCAGGACTTCGATCGCGGCGCGGCGGTCTTTCGGCGGCCCGAAGACGCCGGGTCCGGCCAGCTGCATGGCGCCGTAGCCGAACCGGGTGACGGTGAGGTCGCCGACGCGGTAGGCGCCGCCGGGAAGCTCGTTGTCTGCCATACGTTCCTTCCCGCTCGCCGGAATCTCCGGCGGCGATCTGACGGTATCGGGCGCTCGCGGACATAGCCTGTGCCCCGTTCTTCCTGGGAGTGACGGGACCAGGCACGTGCGCTGCCGAGCTCGTACGATCGGAGATATGAGCAGGCCGAATGCGCTGGGGGAGTACCTTCGGGCGCGCCGCGAGCTGATCGACCCGGCGGAGGTGGGACTGCCGGTCGTGGGCGTGCGCCGTACTCCGGGGCTGCGCCGCGAGGAGGTCGCGACGCTGGCCGGTATCAGCGCCGACTACTACCTCCGGCTGGAGCAGGGCCGCGACCGCAATCCGTCTCCGCAGGTGCTCGAGGCCCTGGCGCGGGTTCTGCGGCTGGATCAGGCCGCCACCGCGCACCTGCTGAGCCTGTCGGCCGCCCGCCCGGCCACGCCCCGCCGGCCACGCCGCGAGGTGGTCCCGGCCGGGATCCGGCAACTACTCGACGTGATCAACCTGCCGGCGTTCGTGGAGAGCCGGATGTTCGACGTGCTCGCCGCGAACCGGCTGGCCACCGCCGTGTCGCCGAACATCCGGCCGGGTGTCAACCGGCTGCGCGCGATCTTCCTCGACCCCGACGAGCAGGAGCTCTGCTGGGACTGGGAACAGGCCGCCAGAGGCTTGGTCGCCGGGTTCCGCGCATCCGTGGGCAGCGATGTCGACGACCCGCGGATCGTCCAGCTGATCGGCGAGCTGTCACTGGGCAGCGAACCGTTCCGGCGGCTATGGGCCCGCCATGACGTCGCCCCGCTGGCCGGAGGCTCAATGCGGCTGCGCCACCCGAAGGTCGGCATGCTCGAGCTGCGCCGGGAGAAACTGCCGCTCGCCGACTCCGGCGGCCAGATCCTGGCGATCTACCACGCCGAGCCGGGCTCGGCGTCGGCCCGCTCCCTTGAGGAGCTCGGCTCGCTGACAGTCACTGAAGCCGGTCGCCCGTCCGTCGCTGGCACCGGGATCGCATAAGCCCTCAGCAGGCGGACCGATCGGCCGGGGCGGATGCCCGGCTCGCATCGTCGGCCTTGCTGCGTGTCAGTCGATGTCGGCGAGGACCGAGGGCACGCTGCCGCGCAGTGTCTTGCGGTTCCCGCAGCGGGCTCCAGGCGTCCAGCAGCTCGTCGTGCGCGATCCTCCTGTGGGGAATCAAGCTCCTGCGGTGCCCGTCGGGCGCAGCGCACCGTGTTCGGCGGCGGCCCGGATCACGTCCATTCGGGACTGCATCTGGAGCTTCGCCAGGATGCGGGAGACGTGGGTCTGCACGGTGCGGCGGGACAGGAAGAGTTCCGCGGCTATATCAGGGTTCGAGCGTCCGCGGGCGACCAGTTGGGCGATCGCGTGCTCGCTGGGCGTCAACGCCTCCCAGCCGACCGTGGCGCGGCGGTGGACGCTGCGCGGGCCGCGGCGCACGCCGTACGGTCGCAGTCGCGCGTCGGCCCGCTTGATGTTCCAGGTCGCGCCGGTGTCCGAGTAGAGCCGTACCGCGTCGTTGAGCGCCGCGCGGGCGCGCACGGTCTGGCCCGCCTTCGCCAGGCGGACCGCCGCTTGTTCGAAGGCGAATGCCGCCTTCATGGTCCACCGGTAGCCGCGGAACTCCTCGGCCAGCGCAAGCAGTTCGTCCACATCGTCGTCGACCAGCGCGCGGCAGCAGCGGGCGGCGCAGGAGCGGCTCGGCGACGGGTCCTCGGCGGTGTCCTTCTCGGCCAGGCGCACGGCGCGGGCCACGGTCTCGTCTTCGCCGACTTCCAGGGCCAGCGAGACCAGGTAAGGCAGGTCGTCGTGGCGCTCCTGGCGGCGCAGTCCGAGCGGCGCGTCCAGCCACGGGGTCATCAGCGCGCAGGCGAGCCGCGGGTCGCCGTCCACCTCGGCGCGCATAGCCAGCGCCTCGGTCAGCGGATAGCTCGGTGCGGGCGGATGCTCGGGGTCGAGCGGTTCGGAACCGATCGCGATACGCAGGCGCGCGTCCGCGGCGTCGCGATCCTCGCGGTGCAGCGCGATCATCGCGGCGTCGCCGTGGACCTGGAGCATCTCCTCGTTGTCGAAGGTCTCCGCATCGATTCCCTCGATGTGCACCAGCGCGTCGTCGAACCGGCCGTGCTGGTAGGACACGCCGACGGCCCCGGCCTGGATCGACGCGGCCCGGAAGCTCCCGCTGCGCTCGCCCAGCCGCAGCGCCTCGGCCAGCGCCTCCTCACACGCGTCGGCCCGGCCCAGGTCCTGTTGCAGCGTGATGTTGTTCGCCAGCAGCATCATCCGCAGATCCATCGACTCCAGGTCCCGGCTGGTGAGCGCGGCGAGCGCGTCGGCCATGTGGGCGGCCCGGTCGGCCGGGTCTCCGCAGACGATCGCGGCGTGGTACGCGGTCGCCGTGGAGAGGGGATCGCCGGAGGCCACGGCGAGGTCGAGCGCGGCGCGGGCGGTGGCCAGGCTCTCCTCCTGCCGCCCCGAGTAGAGCAGGATGAGCGCGGACCAGGCGGCCAGCCGGGACCGCCAGAGCAGCGGGATCGCGTCGTCCTCCGGCTGAATGGTCAGCGGCAGCACTTCGTGGAACCGGCCGAGCCGCCCGGCGAGCCGGATCATCTGGATGCGCATCCGGCAGACCAGGACGGGGTCGTCGGCGTGCTGCGCGATATCGCGGGCGAGCCCGTACGCCGACGCGTCGCGGCCGAGCCAGAACAGCACCTGCGCCAGGCGGGTCGCCAGCGCGATCCACCGCGGATCGGCGGGCTCGATCGAGCCGACCGCGCGTTCCAGCAGCTCGGCGGCGACCGGAAGCGCCGCGTAGAGGGCGGGTTCGCCGACGCGGAGCAGCCAGGCCAGCTCCCAGTCGCCGGAGACGTCGCGCACCGCGAGCAGGTGCGGGGCCACCGCGTCGACGCCGCGCCCGGTCTCGGCCAGGCTTTGGGCGATGTATCTGTGCAGCGCGCTACGCATGGTCTTCGGTGTCTGTTCGACGAGCGCTTGGCGGATCAGCTCGTGGCGGAAGCGCAGCCGCCCGCCGACGTCGCTGAGCACGCCACCGGCCATCGCCTCCGCGGCGACGTCGGCCATTTCCAGGATCGGCCGGCCGGCCACCAGTGCCCAGTCTCCGACATCGACTTCGTTGCCGAGCAGCGCCGCGACGCGCAGCGCCCGGCGGGTCGGCTCGGTCAGGAAGCCGAGGCGCCTGTTGATCACCACGGCGAGCGAGGTGGGCATGGCCCCCGCGTCGCCGTGCAGTTCGGCCACACCCTGCTCCGCCTTCACCAAGGCACCGCCGATGAGGCGGTCCATCAGCTCACGTACGTAGAGCGGGTTGCCGCCGGCGCACTCGAGCTCGGCCGCCAGCCGGGTGCCTGGTGCGCCGCCTGCGATCCGGCCGGCGAGTTCGGCCACCTCGCACGGATTCAGCGGCGGCAGGTCCACCACCGTCCCCTCGCGCTTCTCCGCCAGATCGCGGAGCCGGTCCACGGCGTGCCGCCGGGGCAGAGACCGCGTGGCGCCGACGAGAAGGAGCGGGATCTGGTCTATTGCGCGGGCGAGCCGGCCCCAGAGCAGGAGGCTGTGTTCGTCGGCGCAGTGTAGGTCTTCCACGATCAGGGTGACCGGGGAGGCGGTGCACAGCCGGTCCACCAGTTCCAGCATCCGTTCCGCGGCGGCCAGCACGGGGCCCGCGGCTCCCAGTTGGTCGTCGCCGCCGCGCAGCAGGGCTGTGATCTCCGCGACCGCGGGATCGGGTGAGCGGGCGGAGATCTGGAGGCATTCGGCCATCAGGCGCAGGGGGAAGGGTTCCATCAGTTCGTCGCCGCTGCCGCGCAACACCCGGTGCCCCGCGGCCTCGGCGCGAGCGGCTACGGCGTCCGCGAGTGCGGTTTTGCCGATGCCTGGTTCGCCCTCGATCCAGGCCAGTCCGCCACGCCCTTTGGTGGCGCGGTCCACGAGGCGGTTCAGGGCGGCCAGTTGCGCGTCCCGTCCCACAATCAGGGCGCGGTTTCCGACAACCATGGCGGATACTCCCAGCATCGGACCGTAACACCGATCGTAGCGAGACATCGCGCGGCGTGGTCGAAAAAGCCTTATCCCGCGGGCTTCAAATGCCGTCTCCCGCGGGACCCGGGCCGGTGCCGGGCGAAGCCCGCCGACGTCGAACTCCGCTTATGGGTACGTACGCCCGCCGGCGTTTCGTTCAATGTGCCGGGAACCTCCTGGTCGTAGCGCCGAGGGCGGTCGAATGTGCGGCCCGCGCCGTCGACGTCGGCGACCCACCTCCGCGACGGGCCGCGCGAGGAGCGCACTGCGATGCCCGAAACGAGTCGCAGGTCCTCACCGCCACGCGAACCCGCCGCCCCACCTCGGTCGCGATCGTCGCCGGGGATCCCGTCACCGGTCAGGGAAAGGCGGCGCTGCTGCACGGCCGAGCCGACCGAGAACGCAGGACATCCGGTGCCCAGCCGCACAGTTCGCCCATACGCCGCGATCGGTTCGATTCTCGGGCGTTTGACAGGGTTCTACAACACGTCTACAAAGAAGGACGGAAGCTTCCGGCACGGCAGAACCATGACACTGTTCGCAGCCGCGGGTGATCCGTGATCACTGATCACCCGCCCGCACGATAGGACCCGACGTCATGACCCTTGCCACACGACCTCGCCTCGCCGTCATAGCCCTCGCCGCGGCGTGCGCTCTGGCAGCGTCCGCGGTCGCTGCGTCCCCGGCGGCCGCGGCTACCGCGCACCCCGCCACCGCCACCGCCACCCAGCCGGACAGCACCGTCACCGGCGACCTTGCAGCCTCCGGCACCCACCAGGGCTCGAGCACGGCGGTCCCCGCCGGGACCGTGCTGTTCGCCCCGATCGCGCGGCCCGGCGTGGTCACGCCCAACATCGCCTACAGCTGCACGGTGAGCTACCCGTACGTGAACGACAACTTCTCCAACGGAGAGATCAGCTGGTCCGCCACGGTCAGCTGCAACATCGTGCTGCGCATGCAGGGCACCACCGTGCTGTTCCAGTGGGGCAGCTCCAACGCCTACGCGTTCGGCAGCTCGTACGACCACTACGCGAGCTCCAGCACCTCCACCGGCGCGGTCTACGGGATCTTCAGCGGCACCTGGGGCGTGAACGACAACGTCCTGCTGTTCAGCCCGGCCGGGTACACCAGCACACCCGGCGCCGGCTGCTACTACTACAACACCGCCCACACCGAGATCAAGTGCACCGAGACCACCGGACCCATCTACGCCCAGTGAGCTAACCGAGCTAGCCGCCACAACCACGCGCACGGCCCGCGCAGGCGGTAGGTGCGGCCAGCCGGACACCCCGGCTGGCCGCATACCACAGCGCTCCCACCAAGACTGGCCAAACCCACTCAGCACCCTGTGATACCCCGGCCGACACGTTCTTGTTCATCTGTGGCGGCGCGAAAGGCCGACGGCGCGTGCCCGCATCGGTCTTCACGCACAGCGAGTTGCGCCTACCGACACGGCGTAGCGCGATCATGTGCTGCGGGCGGCGGCCAGGACCTGGTCGCATACGGCTGGCATTCCGGTGTCGTCGGCGGCGCGTTGGGTCAGAACCGCGACGGTGAGATCTTGTGAGGGCACGTTCGACCATGCTGTCCCGAGCCCGCCCTCCCAGGTGTAGCGGCCGTCGTCGAGTACTGAGAGCCCGTAGCCCCAGCCGCGGTTGTCGAGGAAACTGAAACCGGGCCACACGTTCGCTCGCTGCGGAGCGGTCAGTTGATCGCGCGTCATCTCGGCGACCGTTGCCGAGGTCAGCACGGGGCTACCCCCGCGCATCAGCATCCGCCCGAACGCGACCACGTCGTCGACCGAGGACACCAGTCCGCCACTGCCGTCGGGGAAGGCCGGCGGGCGTGACCACTGTCCGTCCTGCGGGTCGCTCACGACGAGCCGGCCGTCATGGTTCTCATACGCCGTGGAGAGCCGAGAGGTGACAGTCGCGTGGAATGCGGTGTCCTTCATGCCGAGCGGGCCGAGCACCCGCTCACGCAGGACGTCCTCGAACGGAGCGCTGGCCGCGCGAGCCGCCAGCACTCCGAGCACCTGCGAACCGGACTGGTAGAGCCACCGTTCGCCGGGTTGGGCCAGCAGCGGCAGCTCGCCAAGCCGGGCCATCCACGTGTCCGGATCTGGCATGGATGCGGGCTGCGGCGGCCCGAAGGTCGCCAGCCGGCGCTGCGTCGCCGCGGTGACGATCGGCCACGGCTGCGCCGCCATGAACATCGCGCCCTGCATCCCGAATCCCCAGGTAAATGTGAGCAGGTCGCGCACCGTGATCGAGCGCACAGCGGGGACCGTCTGTCCAAGCGGCCCGTCCGGGCGCTCCAGCACCCGACGGTCGGCCAATTCGGGCAGCAGTTCTTCGACCGGCCCGTTCAGCTCCAACATGCCGTCATCGACCAGAGAGAGCACGACCGCCGCCGTCATCGGCTTGGTCATCGACGAAATCCGAAACAACGTGTCGCGCCGCATCGACGCCCCGCCGACCGCCATCACCCCCGCCGTCGCGACATGCACGCTCTCACCCCGGGCCACCGCCGCAACCACGCCGGGCGCTTGACCCTCTTCCACGGCACGGGCGCCGACCGCGTCAACCCGGGCCAGCACCGCGTCGTCGAACCCATCGAGGCTGTTCACCCGCCCAGCCTATGCCGACACCCGTCCGGCGCGCCCGAGAGCGCCTGGTGCCTGCGCGAGTGGATGCCGTTGCCGTGGGATGACTCCCGCGGGCGATCCTCGCTGCTCATCGACCGGCAAGACGACGTGCGGCCGAGAGGGGCCTGCCTGCCTGAAAGAGGATCGGGCTCGGACCACGGAAGGGTTCTGCGTCAGTGCCCGCTGAGCTGGACGGCTTTGACGATGAGCAGGATTCCGGCGATGGCCAGGTAGCCACGCAGCGCGCTCATGCCGAGCTTGGTGCCGGGCGACCAGGCGACGGGTTTGAGCATCGCCACCGGCGGCATGCGCCACGTGGCTCGCTGGCTCCTGCTCGCGGGTGCGGCGGGGGCGTGAGGGGCGCGGCGGTGACGGGCGACCCGGAGTGCGACCGCGGCGGCGAGGAGCCCGCCTGCCATGGCGCCGCCGAGCCAGAGCGCCACCCGGGTCGTGTCGATGCCGGTGAACAGGGTGGTGATCACCAGGATCCCGGACAGTACGAGCAGCACCGCGATGATCACGGTCGCCAGCGTGTTGAGCCAGCGCGGGTTGGTCCAGGGGCCGAGCACCTCGGCGTCGTTGCACAGCAGCAGCAGGAACACGCTGGCGCTGGGCAGCAGCAGCCCGGCGAGCGCTTGGACGCTGGTGGTGATCAGGCCGAGGGGCGCGCCGGGAATCATCACGACCGCCGCGGCTACGAGCACGAACGCCGTGTAGCTGGCGTAGAACTGCTTGGCCTCGCGCAGGCTGCGGTGCAGCGAGTGCTTGACGCCGAACACGTCCCCGAAGGTGTAGCTGGTGGCCAGGGTCACGGCGGCGGCACCGATGATGCTCGCGTCCAGCAGCACGATGGCGAACAGGGCGCCGAGCACGCGGCTGTGATCGCCGAGCAGGTTCGCCATGCCGAGTGCGTCGGTGAAGTGCCCTACCGCGCCGGTCCCGCCAGCGGCGAAGTCCGCGACCACGATGATCGCGACGGCGCCGAGGACCACGACGAACGAGCCCAGGACCGTGTCGGCGCGCTCGTAGCCCATGAACCGGGGCGTGATCCGCTTGTCGATGACGTTGGACTGCTGGAAGAACAACTGCCACGGCGCGACCGTGGTCCCGACGATCGCGATGATCAGCAGCACCGCGTCCGAGGAGACGCCGCCCTGCACCCCGGGGACCAGCAGGTGGTACCCCGCCAAGCCGTAGCGCGGATGGGAGAGCAGCGCGAGCGGGAGCAGGATCAGGCTGGCGGCGATGAAGCCGAGCATGGCGCGTTCCCAGCGACGGAAGCTCCCGCTCGCCGTGATCCCCACCAGCAGGAGGGCCGAGATGGGCACCGCGATATAGCGGCTGACCCCGAAGTAGGCCAGCGCGAGCGAGACGCCGATGAACTCGGTGACGATCGTCAGGAAGTTGAGCAGGAACAGGTCGCCGACGCTGAACGCGCCCCAGAACCGCCCGAACCGCTCGAAGATCAGGCGGGCGTGGCCGACGCCGGTGACGGCGCCGAGCCGCACCACCATCTCCTGGTTGACGATCAGCACCGGGATCAGCAGCACCAGCACCCACAGCAGGCTGTAACCGTAGTTCTGGCCGGCCTGGGCGTAGGTGGACACCCCGCCCGCGTCGTTGTCACCCACCATGACGATCAACCCGGGGCCGACGATCGCCAGGAAGGTGAGCAGACGGCGCCTCAGGGTGCGACCGGTGTCCAGATCGTCCACGCGGATGCGCCCGAGCGCGCCCTCGATGTCGCCTAGGTGCGCCGTATCGAGCACCGCCGTGGCGGGCATGGCGCGCTCGGGCTTGACGCCGTCCTGACCGCCGCCCGAGTGGACCGGGGGCTCGGGGCCGGGCCGCGGAGGCGGGCCCGGGCCGACTGACGCCTCAGGGTCCTGGTTCACTGGGTGTCCCGTCCCGGCCCTCGCGCGCAGCCGGCGGAATCGCGGAGCCCCGCACGTCAGCCGGGTGACCGGCACTGGGTGGCGGGGCGGGTTCCCGGCGGCGCCAGTCCTGTGGCAAGGTCGCTTCCAGGATGTCGTCGACCGTGATCACGCCGAGCGGGTGATCGCCGCCGTCCACAACGGGGACGGTGATCAGGTTGTGATCGGCCATCAGCACCGCCACGTCCACCATGTCCGTGTCGGGTCCCACCCGGACCGGATCCGTGTCGCAGACCTCGGCCAGGGATGCGTTCGGCTCTGCCTGAACGAGGGCGACCAGGGTGGCCACGCCCCGCAGGCGGCCGCTCTCGTCCAGGACTTGGACGGAGGTCAGCGCCTCGGGTTGGAGTGTGCGAGCCGCCCGCACCGCGGACAGCGCTTGGCCGACGGAGGTGGCGGCGGGCATGGCGATGAAGTCCACGCCCATCAGGCCGCCGGCACTGCCCGGGTTGAACCCCATCAACGTCAGCACCTTGGTTCGCTGCCCGGCCGGCAGCAGGTCCAGGACCGGCTGGCGCCGACGCTGGGGCAGCTCGCCGATCGCGTCGGCGGCGTCGTCCGCCCGCATCCGGGCCAATACCGCGGCGATCTCGCCGTCGGTGCGCGCGTCGAGCAGCCGCGCGGCGCGGTCCTCGGCCAACTCCTCGAAGACGTCCGCCTCCAACTCCGGGTCCGCGTGGACGTGGTCGAGGATCTCCTGCTGCTCCTGCTTCGAGGCGTTCTCGAGCAGATCGGCGATCTGCGCCGGCTTCAGCCGGCCGATCCGGGCCGCCGATCCGCGCGCGGACGCGCTGAGGGTGTGGCCGATCAACGGCTCGAACACGGCCCAGTCCAGCGAGGTGCGCCCGGCATGGCGTCGGCCGAGGGCCGACCCGAGCCTGCCGGGCCGGCGCACGTCCACGCTGCGCAGCACCCAACCGTCGCCGTACTGCGCCAGATCCAGGTCGCGGGCCCGCACGAAGCGGACCGCGTGCACGTCGATCAGCCGGTGGCCCAGCACGTCGGCGCGCAGCAGTACCTCCCCGTCGCGCCGCTCGAAGTGCCGCAGGTCCACCTTCGCGCTGGCCAGTTTCAGCACCGCACCGTCGAAGGACGCCGCCTGAGCGATCGGGATGAACACCTGCCGACGGTTGACCTTCGCGACCAGCCCGATCACCGGCGGGTAGTCGGCGCCCCGCAGCCGCACGATCACGTCCGTGACCCGGCCCAGCGACTCGCCGCCCCGATCGGCGAGCGGGCGGCGCAACAGTTCGGACAGGCGGATCACCCGGGCGCCGTCGGCGGGGGCGGGCGGCCCGAGGGAGACCGCCTCGCTCACGGCCGGCGCCATCCCGCACGGTGACGGCCGTGTCGCCCGACGCTGTCAGCCTCGCGAGCCGGACCGTTGATCAGCGCTCGTACGATGCGCATGGCTGCCTTTCGACGGTCGAATCAGATCTTCTTCTCGTCGTGGCCGCCGAAACCCTTGCGCATAGCGGACAGGGCCTTGTCGGCGAAGTCGTCCAGCCCCCGAGAGGCGAACCGCGAATACAGGGCGCTGGTGAGTACCGGGGCGGGCACGCCTTCGTCGATGGCCGCGATCGAGGTCCACCGGCCTTCCCCCGAATCCGACACGCGTCCGGCGAACTCTTTGAGGTCGGGGGACCGGAACAGGGCGGCCGCGGTCAGATCCAACAGCCAGGACCCGACGACGCTGCCGCGGCGCCAGACTTCGCTCACCGCGGCCGTGTCGATGTCGAACTGGTAGAACTCGGGCTCTTCCATGGGCGCGGTCTCGGCGTCGGCCTCGGCGCTACGCGCGCCGGCGTCGGCGTTGCGCAGGATATTGAGACCCTCGGCCAGCGAGGCCATCATCCCGTACTCGATGCCGTTGTGGATCATCTTCACGAAGTGTCCGGCGCCGTTCGGGCCGCAGTGCAGGAACCCCTGCTCAGCCGGATCGGGTTGCCCGGTGCGTCCCGGGGTCCGGGGGGCGCTGTCGACACCGGGGGCGATGGTCGCGAAGAGCGGGCCCAGGCGCTCGACGACGGCGGGGTCGCCCCCGATCATCAGGCAGTAGCCGCGCTCGAGGCCCCACACCCCGCCGCTCGTCCCGCAGTCGACCAGGTGGATGCCCCGGCCGGCCAGGGCGGCGGCCCGGCGGATGTCGTCGCGGTAGTAGGAGTTCCCGCCGTCGATGATCGTGTCCCCGGCGGCCATGTGCGAGGCCAGGTCTTCGATGGCCTTTTCGGTCAGCTCACCGGCGGGCACCATCACCCACGCGGCCCGGGGCGCGGTCAGCTTCTGGACGAAGTCCTCCACCGAGCTCGCCCCGGTGGCGCCTTCGCTCTCCAGCGCCTTGACCACCTCGGGGTTCACGTCGAAGACCACGCAGGTGTGGCCGTCGCGCATCAGACGCCGGACGATGTTCGCGCCCATTCGCCCGAGTCCGACCATGCCCAACTGCATCGGCTTGTCTGTCGTCATCGCCTGTTCTCCTTCGCTGGTAATCGCCGCGCCGGGTGTCCGTGTGGCTCTGCCGTGGGCCCGGTCAATTCCCGCTTACCCCCGAGACAGGAAGCCAAGGCGGTTGCCAGGGCGAATGGCCCTTCAGCAGTTCGTTCGCCTGGGGAGGCCCCCACGATCCGGGCGCGTAGGGGACAACGGCGGGGGGATGGTCGAGCAGCGGCTGGAGGATGCGCCAGGTCTCCTCCACGGAGTCCTCCCGGGTGAACAAAGACCGATCGCCGACCAGCGCGTCGTGGAGAAGGCGCTCATACGGCTCGGGCGGCTTGCCGAGTTCCGCGGCGAAGGGCAGGTCGAGGTGCACGTCTCTGGACGACGTGCCCTCCGGCCCCTTGGACAGCATGGCAAGCCGCAAGCTCGGATCCGGGTCGATCCGCAGCACCAGCTGGTTCGGGTCCGTATGGTGCGGCTCGTCCAGGAAGGCCAGGCGGGGCGGGCGCTTGAAGATCACCCTGACTTCGGTCGCCTTGGCGGCGAGCGCCTTGCCGGCCCGGATGAAGAACGGAACGCCGGCCCAGCGCCCGCTGTCCACCGCCAGGCGCAGTGCCACGTACGTCTCGGTCTCGGAGCCGTCCGCGACTCCGGGGATCTTCGTATAGCCCTCGTACTGGCCACGGACGCACCTGGCCGGGTCGACCTGCGCCATGGCGCGGAACACCTCGGCCCTCTGGTCCCACAGCCCTCCGGGTCCGGACCCGGGCGGCGCTTCCATGGCGATCAGGGCCAGCACCTGTAACAGATGGTTCTGCACTACGTCCCGCAGCGCTCCCACCGGGTCATAGAAGGCGCCCCGGTCCTCGACCCCGAAGTCCTCGGCCAGCGTGACCTGCACGGCGGCCACGTGGTCGCGATTCCACACCGGCTCGAGCAGCGCGTTGGCGAAGCGCAGGTAGAGGATGTCCAGGACGGGCTGCTTGCCCAGGAAGTGGTCGATGCGCAGGATCTGCTCCTCGCCGAGCACCTGGTGCAGCTCGCCGTTCAAGGCCTGCGCCGACGCCAGGTCGTGGCCGAACGGCTTCTCGACCATCACCCGGCCGCGCGCGGTCAGATCCGCTCGGCCAAGCGCCACCGTCACGGGGGCGAACAGCGCGGGCGGGATCTCCAGATAGAACAGCGGTGTGGACGCGCCCTTGAGCCTGTCGGCCAGCTCCTGGTAAAGGGCCGGATCGGCGAAGTCACCACGCAGGTAGCTGAGACGTGCGCCCAGTCGCTCCAACGCCGCCTGGTCCACCGCCTGCTCGGCCGCCCCCACAGCATCCTTCACCGCACCACGCAGGTGGTCATCCGACCAGTCCTCGCGCGCCACCCCCATGATCGGGCAGTCCAGCCGCCCGGCCGCCTCCAGGCGGTAGAGCGCATGAAATGTCATCTTGCGGGCTAGGTCCCCGGTGATCCCGAAGATCACCAAGGCGTCGGCTGCCCGTACCGTGGCCTGGCTCATGGAATTCGCACCATCCGGGTTGTTGGCTGCGCGTGGCCCGGCGCCAGACGGCCGCGGACCAGGTGGAACCGGCGTACCTGCACCTTAGCCTTGCCTGCCGTCGTGTGCCTCCTCGCGGCGCTTGGCGCGATGAGCCTCGCGTCCTCGGCCAGGATGGGGCAAGGGCGCACTGCCTCACGCTTCCGGGAGCGGGAGCACCGAGTGCGTAGCCGACCAGGCACGACCACCGGAGAGTCAGGCCGACTTGGTGACGCGACCTGCGCGCCGCGAATCACGGCGCCGAGGTCCGGGGTGCCTGGGGCGAGCTCGACACTACTCGCAGCCATGCACGCGTGAAACCCGACAGCGAGATGCCCGCTGCCCGCCGAGCCGACTATCGGGTGGTGAGGCGGCAGGGCAGTGTGCAGACCAGGACGTCGGTGCGGGCGCGCCGGCGGGCAGCGATGAATAGGGGTGCCTGGCGCCCCGGAGTCACACGGCGCCGGAGCCAGGTGCGGTCGGTTTCGACGACGGCGGTTACATGCAGGGTAGGCTTGGTGCCGCAGCGCAACTGCTCCGGCCCCCGGCAGCTATCTGCACGCGAGTCTTTCCGGCGAGCTGCCCACAGGAGTGCGGGATATGGCGGGCTCGGTGCCACAGGATGATGTCAGGATCGCCGATGCGATCGCGGAACGATTGTTCCAGGCGGATATGGATGTGCACTTCGCGTTCTCGCTGGTTCGCGATGAGCGCACCGCCGACTTGTTCAGCCACGTCATCGATCAGCTTGAGGGCTTGATCAGAATGGTGCAAGACGTCGCCGGGGACGGGCAGGCCCAGCCGCTGTCGACATGACGGGGCCCGGCGGCGGCGGGCAACTGTCGTGTCTGATCTCCGCGGCAGCGGAGGCGTATGCTGGGGTTTCCGGCCCTGCGGGGAATCTCATTCCACCGTGCACGGCCTAGTGAACGCGCGTTGTTCCAGACCTCGGCGGCGCTGCGCGGACTTGACCGGCGTTCGCCGGCCGGGAGTTCGCCCTGATGCCGCCCCCGCTCATCGCCATCGGGCCGCTGTCGTCGGCGCTGCCGACCGGTCGCTCGCTGGATGTACGGGGCTTGATTGCTCGTGGCCTGCGCCGCCCGCCCGTCGGCGCGTGCCGCCGCATTCTCGGGAAGAGGACCCGTGATGGCACGACGCACCGTCAACGCCCCGAAGTCGACTCAGACAGATCCGCCAGATCCGCACGCGGAGCACCGATGGCTGGTCCTGATGATCGTGGCCATCGCCCAACTGATGGTGGTGCTCGACTCGACCATCGTGAACATCGCGCTGCCCTCCGCCCAACGCGACCTGGGGTTCGCCGACGGCGACCGGCAGTGGGTGGTGACCGCGTACGCGCTGGCCTTCGGCAGCCTGCTGCTGCTCGGCGGGCGCATCGGCGACATGTTCAGCCGCAAGGCCGTGTTCATCACGGGTCTGATCGGCTTCGCGGGGGCCTCGGCCCTGGGCGGAGCCTCCGCCTCCTTCGGGATGCTGGTCACGGCCCGCACCCTGCAGGGCGCGTTCGGCGCGATCCTGGCCCCCGCGGCTCTGGGCACCCTGGTCAGCACGTTTCGCGAGCCGCGCGAGCGGGGCCGGGCGTTCGGGGTGTTCGGATCCGTGGCCGGCGGCGGCGGAGCCGTCGGCCTCATCCTCGGCGGAGTCCTCACCGAGTACCTGAACTGGCGCTGGACGCTGTACGTCAACCTGATTTTCGCCGCAATCGCCGTAGCCGGCGCGCTGGTCTACATGCACACTCCCCGCCCCGCGAGGCGGCCGCGCATGGACTGGGCCGGCACGCTGCTGGCCTGCACCGGGCTGTTCTGTATCGTGTTCGGCTTCTCCCACGCCGAGACCGCCGGCTGGAGCGCCGCGCTCACCCTCGGGTCACTGGCCGCCGGCCTGGCACTGCTTGCCGGGTTCGCCGCCGCCGAGCGGCGCGTGCGCCATCCGCTGCTGCCGCTGCCGGTGATCCTGGACCGCACCCGCGGCGGTGCGTACGTCGCCGTCGGCGTGGCCGGCATCGCGATCTTCGGCGTGTTCCTGTTCCTGACCTACTACCTGCAGACGGTCAAGGGCTACACGCCGGTGGGCACCGGTCTGGCCTTCCTGCCGATGATCGCGTGCATCCTGGCCGCCTCCAACACCTCCAGTATCTTCCTGCTTCCGCGGCTCGGGCCACGCACGCTGATCGCCACCGGCATGCTCCTCGGCGGCGGCGCGATGGCATATCTCACGCGGCTCACCGCGACTTCCGGCTACGTCTCAGGCGTCCTGCCCTCGCTGGTGGTCATGGGTTTAGGCTTCGGCATGATCATCGCTCCGGCCATCAACACCGCCACGGCCGGCGTACGCCCCCAGGACTCCGGCGTCGCCTCCGCGCTGGTCAACACGATGCAGCAGGTCGGCGGATCCATCGGCACCGCCGCGCTGAGCACGGTCGCACTCACCGCGACGGCCCGCTACCTCGCAGCCCACCCGACCCCGTCGCGAGCGGTGGCAGCGGCCGCCGCCACGCACGGCTACACGCTCGCGTTCGGCGTCGCCGCAGCCCTGTTCGGCGTCGGCGTGCTGCTCGCACTCGTCCTGCTGCCCGCAAAACGACGGCTGGCCCAACTACGAGCCACAGCCGTCCTGTCCTCTGCTGCCGCGACCGAGGCCGCTCCCTCTGCCGCCGCCCGCAGCACCTGAGGCGGGCTACCCGACCCACGCTCAGGTGCCGCTTCGCCACCGGGGGTCAGGCGGTGCTGCGTCGTGGAAGGCGGCGGCAGTCCCCGCTCAGTACGGGGACAGTCCCCGTTCAGTGCTGAGTTTGTCAGGCGGCAGCGTCGCCGGTCGGGGGCCACGTGGTTTCGAGGCCGTGCAGGATCGTATCCAGGCCGGTGGTGAAGCGTTCGTCGCGGTTGTCGACCCACACGTGCTCGCCGAGGGCGACCAGGGTGGGAAAGCGGTCGGGCGGCAGGGCGCGCAGGAAGGTGTGCAGTTCGGCCCTGGTCGCGGTGTCGCGCACGCGCTGTTCGTTCACGCTGCTGGGACCGTCCAAGGCGAACCCGAGGATGTGACCGTAGATCAGGGAGTAGGCCAGGCCTGCTTGGCGCGGCGGCAAACCGGCTCCGCTCAGGGACGCCAGGAACGCCTCGGCCAGCGCGAGGGAGTGCGGTCCGAGCGGGTCGCGGGTCTTGAGCAGCCCCGCGATGCCGGGATGCGCCTCCAGGACCGCGCGCAGCCGGTGGGCGAGCACCGTGATCTGCTCGATCCAGGTCAGGCGCTTCTCGATCCGCGTGTCAACCTCGGCCAGCACCCCGTCGAGCACGAGGTCGTGAAGTTGTTCCTTGTTGAGCACGTGGCGGTACAGCGCCCCGGGAACCACTCCTAGACGCGTGGCCAGGGCGCGCATGCTCAACGCGTCTACGCCGTGCTCCGCGATGATCGCCAGGGCCTCGACGACGACGCGTTCGCGGGTCAACACCCTGCGCTGGGCTTCCTGGCCGGCCGGCGGGATGAACCACAGCGGGCGTGAGCCCGCGCCGTCCGCACTCTCCGCGCCCTCTGTGCCGCCCTGTCGCGGCTGCACCATATTCGACCCCTCATGTCCCGTTTGACTGTGAACGGCGTTCACTGTAGTGTAAACATTGTAGCTCGGAAGCGAATGCCGTTCACTTAGTCATTTACTGTCGGGCCTCCGGGCCGCCGGCCCGGCCAGACAAAAGGAGAACTGCATGACGGTTCTGACTGACTTGTTCGAAGATCTGCGCGATGCGCAGGAGGAGATGCTGCGCCAGGCGCGCGGCCTGAGGTTCGGCCACGCATACGAGGGTCCCAGCAACAACGCGTGGGTGCCGGCGGTCGACATCGCCGAGAGCAAGGACGCCTATCTGGTGACGGTCGAGCTTCCCGGCGTCGGGATCGACGAGCTGGAGCTCACCTGCCAGTCCGGTGTGATGACGATCCGGGGCGAGCGGCACCACGCCGAGGACTCCTCGGAGCAGACGGTGCACCGCGCCGAGCGCCGCTTCGGGCCGTTCCTTCGCTCGATCACCCTGCCCGGCAACGTCACGACAGAGGCGATCGACGCCTCGGCCCAGGACGGCGTCCTGCTGATCACCGTGCCCAAGCCAAAGGAAGCGCACGCTAAGCGCATCCAGGTCCACCCCGGCCAGGTGCACACCACCACCTCGGCACCCGTCGCGCTTCCGGGCAAGAAGAACCACAGCTGACCGCGACTCGCGCTGACAAGCCCTCGGGAACACCCGAGTAGTACCAAAGGGCACACCCGAGTAGCACGAAAACCAGCCCGCCACCGCTGCACCAGCGGTGGCGGGCTGCGCGCACCCCGCTACCGGCCTGGAACCAACCCGCCGCGCGCCGACGGCAAGTACACCCGGGAATCGATTAGCTCCGGTATGGCCGCAGGCGTCCAGCCAAGCCAGGCCCGCCCGGAGCCGGGTGGCGATCACCGTTCCCGTCAGCGAAGTGGGCTCGATCCGCCAACTCGAAGGCTAAGACTGCCAGGGCATGGCCAGCATGCAGCCGCTTCAGCTCGGGCATTGCCCAACCTCACCCAGGTGGTACGCGCCGCGCGCTTGCGCCCGATCGAGCACTCGACAGGCGAGGACCCACGTCGTCGAGTGCTCGAGCGGCCTCGTCGGGACAGTCCAGTAAGTCAACGGCTCCGTCGCACGTTCGGCGACCTGTTCGACCTCGTCGCAGATCCCGTGTTCATGCTGTGTCGAGTGGCGCTCGGCTGTGTCGGATCGGGCGTTCGGGGTACTGGGGATGCACTCGCGGCCTTTCGTGCGTCGGTACTGTGGTCGGCGTCGCCGTGGGCGAGGTGAGAACCCGGGTGCGTGTGCGGCCCGGAGACAGGCGTCTGATGATGCCGAACCAG
>NZ_DASZGI010000032.1:0-2484 GCF_035938995.1 Actinocrinis sp. | reverse complement strand
CCGCGCGCTCGCCGAGGACCTCGGCCAGCCGGTGCAGCGCGGCCGAACGCTCCGCGGGTGTGGCGCCCGACCAGCCCGGGAACGCCGCGCGGGCGGCCGCCACGGCCGCGTCCACCTCGGCGGGTCCGGCGAGCACCGCGGTGGCGACGGTCTGGCCGGTGGCCGGGTTGAGAACCGCGCAGGCCTCGTCCCCGGCCGCCTCGAGCAGCCGCCCGCCGATGTACTGGTGCACTACCGCTCCCGGAACGCTGGATATGTGTGCGCGAGGAAGTCCTTCACAACCTGTCGCCTGTGTGCTGCCCGTCCCTGGTGTCGGGTGGGAGCTTCATGGATGAGGATCGTGACAGACATAGGCCCTTGGAACAAGGGATTCCGTAGGTCTAAATCATCGAGGCCACGGAATCTCAACAAAACCGTGACCGGTGTCACCCACCCTCCGCCCCTTGCCTCCGCCGCGTCCAGATGTCACAGTGCATGCCACACCCACCTGTGACAGACACTGTGTCCGCTCATGGTGTAACGCACTCGTGAATCAGCCCTCACCCCTCTTCCTAAGGCCGCGCTCCGATGCCTGACGAATCGCCCATACATCCCGGCTTCCCGACTGTCGCCGAAGTGCTCGCGCTGGACGCGGTGAAGCAGGGCAATCCGCGCGTGGTGGCGGGCGCGGCCGGCCTTGACCGCCGGGTCCGGTGGGTGCACGTCACCGAGCTAACTGACGTACGCGAGATCCTGCGCGGCGGTGAGCTGGTGCTGTCCACGGCGATCGCTTGGCCCGACGACCGTGAGGCGCTGGCCAAGTTCGTCGCCGAGCTCGCCGCGCTCGGCGCCGCCGGCCTCGTCGTGGAGCTCGGCCGCCGGTACCCGGAAGCCCCACCCAAACCGCTCCTGCTCGCCGCCGAGAAACACCGCCTCCCCGTGATCACGCTGGGGCGCGACACGCGTTTCGTCACCATTACGGAAGCCGTGCACGCGCGGATCATCGACACCCAGCTGGCCGAGCTGCGCTCCTCGGAGGAGGTGCACCAGACCTTCACCGAGCTGGCGGTGGAGGGCGCCGAGCCGGGCGAGGTGGTGCGGCAGATCGCGAAGATGGCGGAGCACCCGGTCGTGCTCGAGAACCTCGCGCACCAGGTCCTGGTCTATGACGCGATCGGCGCCTCCGCTGAGGCCCTGCTCGACGGGTGGGAGGGGCGGTCGCGTGCGGTCCGACCGGCTTCTCGCACCGCGTACGACGAGCGTTCCGGCTGGCTGACCACGGTCGTCGGCGCGCGCGGGCAGGACTGGGGACGCCTGGTGATCGTGTGCGACGGCGTGCCGGCCCCAGCGCCGACGCGGTTGACCATGCTGGCCGAGCGCGGCGCGGCAACGCTCGCACTCAACCGGTTGATGCAGCGGGACCGCGAATCCCTCGAACGCCAAACCCACCGCACCCTGCTCGCCGCGATCCTCAACCACGACCACTCGGCCGCGGAGGTCGCGCTGCGGGCCCGGGCGATCGGCGTCGGCCTCGACGGCAAGCGTCTGGTGGGCATCGTGCTGCGGCTCAAGAGCGCTGGCGCGTCGCAGCCCTCGTCGATCCAGGGCGCGACCATGGAGAACCAGGCGCGCCTGCGGGAGCTGACCGACCACGCCGCTGCGGCGATCCGGGAGAAGCGGCTGTCCGCGCTGATCGGCGCGGTGGACGACCACTCGGTCGGCCTGCTGCTCGCGCTCGGCCCGCAGGACCGGGAGGATTCCGCCCTCGGCGCGTTCGCCGCCACAGTAAGAAAGCTGGCGGGTCCCGACGCCAGCGAATTCGCGATCGCGGTCGGCACGTCGGTCGGCGCGGTACGCGACGCAAGGCGGTCCCTGCTCGAGGCCGTCCAAGTGGCGGACGCCGCAGTAAGACAGGTGGGCGGCCCCCCGTACCACCGGCTCGTGGACGTGCGCCTGCGCGGTCTGCTGCACCTGCTGCGCGACGACGCACGGCTGCAAACGTACGTAGAACGCGAACTCGGTCCGCTCCTGGCATACGACACCGAGCGAGGCACGAACCTGGTCGCGATGCTCGGCATCTACCTCGACCAGGGCCGCAACAAGTCAGCCGCCGCCGACGCCGCGCACCTGTCCCGCCCGTCCTTCTACGAGCGCTTGCACCGCATCGAGCGCGTCCTCGGCGTGGACCTCGACTCCGTCGAATCCTGCCTTTCGCTCCACGTCGCGCTGCTCGCCCTGGACGCAGTCCGCGACCGCTGATCCGTTCGGGCACGGGCACGGCCAGGTGTTCCGGCCGCACTGGCACGCGGCCGTCCGCCCTCCGCCCCGCTCTACAACTCGATCACTGCTGCCTTCGGGTCGAGTGCCCGCAGATCGTCGGGATCGGTGGTGATCACGGGCATCGCGTGGCGGCGGGCGAGCATGACGACATGCGCATCGACGATGTCATCGCCGTTCGCGACAGTCCCAAGGAACGCGCCGATGGCCTTCGCGACCGGGACAGTG
>NZ_DASZGI010000031.1:0-14881 GCF_035938995.1 Actinocrinis sp. | reverse complement strand
GTCAACGGGCAGGGGATGACCGTCTACCGATTCGATGCCGACTCGAACAACCCGCCGACCTCGAACTGCAGCAGCTCGTGCACCACCTACTGGCCGCCGGTGACCGCCGGATCCGGAACGCCGCAGGTCCAGGGGATATCCGCCTCTCTGCTCGGCACCATTACCCGATCTGACGGCACAAAGCAGCTGACCCTCGCCGGCTGGCCGCTGTACACCTTCACGGGCGACCACGCCGCCGGCGACGCCAAGGGCCAGGGCCTCAACGCCTCCGGCGCCAAGTGGTGGGCGGTGACTCCGACCGGAGCCAAGGCCGGCTCGTCGTCCGGTGGGTCGCCGTCGTCTACTTACACCAGTGGCAGCGGATACTGAGAAACGCGTGGCAGTAGCCTGATGAGCTATATCAAAGTCGTGTCCTAGGAGGCCGGCACGACACGATCCCCGGGCTTCCGGTCCGGAATGAGGCCGGGGCCCGGGGATCCGTCGCGTCTGGGGCACGCGCCGTCAGCGCGGATCAGGCCTCGATGGTCGGTCGCGACGCGGGCTACGCCTGATCGGAGTCGGCGAACTGCCAGCGGTGTTCGACCCGGGCGAGCTTCCAGTAGCCGATCGCGACCGCCCAGACGACGATGAACGCGCCGACGATGACGAAGCCGACATTGTTCAGGTTCAGATTCGAGATCCAGTCGGTGACGGGGTTGACGAAGCCCAGCTGGTCGTGGGCGACGCCGATCAGTTCGATGCTGCCGATGACGAGGGCGACCGCGACCGACAGGCCGGTGATGGTCAGGTTGTAGTACACCTTGCGGACCGGGTTCGAGAACGCCCAGTGGTAGGCGAAGTTCATGAACGTGCCGTCGAGGGTGTCGAACAGCGACATGCCCGCGGTGAACAGCAGCGGCAGGCACAGGATCGCGTACCAGGGCAGCCCCGCCGCGGCGGTGGACCCGGCCAGGGCGAGCAGCAGCACCTCGGTCGCGGTGTCGAAGCCGATGCCGAACAGCAGCCCGACCGGGTACATCTGCCCGGGCCGGGTGATCGACTTCGTCAGCCGACCCAGGATCCGGTTCAGGAAGCCGCGCTTGTCCAGCTGCTCGGTCAGCTTCGCCTCGTCGAACTCTCCGCGCCGCAGCGCGCGGTACATCTTGGCGATGCCGACGAGCGCGACGAGGTTCAGGATCCCGATCAGGTAGAGGAAGCCGCCTGATGCGCTCGTCGACACCACGCCGAGAGTCTGGCGCGCCGAGGAGCCGTCGCTGGTGAGCGAGGCGACCTGGCGGGTGCCCGCCGCGATCCCCGCCGCGAGCAGCACGACGATCGTCGAGTGCCCGAGGGCGAACCAGAAACCGACCGAGACCGGGCGCTTTCCGTCCGCCATGAGCTTGCGGGTGGTGTTGTCGATGGCTGCGATGTGGTCGGCGTCGAAGGCGTGGCGCATCCCGAGCGTGTACGCGGTGATTCCGAGTCCGAACCCGAATACCTGTTTGCCCACGGTGTAGTGGTGCGGGGTGATGAGCACGACCAGGATTCCGAAGGCTGCGACGTGCAGTGCGGCGATCACCGCGAGCAGGCCGGCGAACCGGGTCCAGTCCGCGCGTCGCCAGCGCGCGCTCGTCCGGGGGGAAGCACGCAAGTTCTCGGGCACGCTCACGCGGACCGCCTCCAGCACCTCGTGGATGGTCGACAACGGTGCCGCGGCCGGTCTCCTGGCTGACGGGTCGAACGCGCCCGCTCCGCCTTCCCGGACACCCCCAGGCGTCCAGTGGCTACCTCCCGAGAAAAGGAGGGCTGGAACAGGCACTTCCCGATCACAGTGGCGAGGGCCGCCCCGGTTTCACACCGGTCTTCCCGAACACCACGGCTCAGTCACCGTAGCGAGAAGCGGAAACCTCTGCAAGATTCATCACTTGTGCAGGTGTTGCACGCGGGGCGCCGAGCGCCGCTCGAACTCTGCGACGCCGCGCCGTGGATCTGCAGCCGTGCGATGTACAGCAGCGCGATCTACAGCCGCCGTCGAGCCTCGCGACATCGCCGCTGGGGACAATCCCACCCATGGCCGTCGAATTGAACCACACGATCGTCTACAGCCGGAACAGCCGGGAGTCCGCCCGGTTCCTCGCGTACGTCCTCGGGCTCGAGGTCGGGGTGCCTTGGGGGCCGTTCGTCCCGGTCGTGACCGCCAACGGGGTCGAACTGGACTTCGCCGTGGCCCGCACGGAGCCGATCACCAGGCAGCATTACGCGTTCCTCATCTACGAGGAGGAGTTCGACGCGGCCGTCGCCCGGATGAAGACGGCCGGGATCGGCTACTTCGCGGACCGGGCCATGCGGCAGGCCGGCGAGATCAACTACGACCACGGCGGACGCGGCCTCTATTTCGAGGATCCGACCAGGCACGTCATGGAGATCATCACGCACCCGTACGAGATCTCCCGGCGCTAGTCATCTGACCGGGCAAGGCACCTGAGCTCGGTCACTGCGACGCTCCACGAGCACCGGGCCGCGATGCTCAGGCGGTACGGAGCGTCGTCGAGCCGCGGTAGGTGATCGCCGCGGCCTTCCATCACCTTCAGTAGTTGATCAGTCGCGGAACAGCACGGGCGGATGAATATTCCGTGACACACAGGTGTTTTCTCACGTGCGTCCCTTCCTCGTCAGCGACCACCCGCATACTTTTCCGGTGTGACCAGTAATGACGTGCTGATGGCGCTCGTAGTCGTCACGGCTCTGGCATTCGACTTCACCAACGGCTTCCACGACACCGGCAACGCGATGGCCACGTCCATCGCGACCGGCGCGCTTCCGCCGCGCATCGCGGTCGCGCTCTCCGGAGTGCTTAACCTGGTCGGCGCGTTCCTTTCGTTCAGCGTCGCCGCCACCATCGCCAGCGGCCTGGTGCAGAGCCACCTGGTCACCCCGACCGTGGTCTTCGCGGGCCTGGTCGGCGGCATCCTGTGGAACCTGGCGACGTGGTTCTTCGGCATCCCGTCGAGTTCCTCCCACGCGCTGATCGGCGGGGTGATCGGCTCCACCCTCGCCGCGGCCGGCGGACACGCGGTGCTCTGGCACGGTGTGGTGTCCAAGGTGATCCTCCCCGCGGTGCTCTCACCGGTCATCGCCGGAGTGGTCGCCGCGATCGGCACCTACCTGGTCTACCGGCTGACCCGCGAGATGGCCGCCTCGGCACGCGGTCGCGGCTTCAAGATCGGCCAGATCGGCTCGGCCTCCATGGTCTCGCTCGCGCACGGCACCAACGACGCGCAGAAGACCATGGGCGTGATCACCCTGGCCCTCATCGCCAACGGCTCGCTGCACTCCGGAGCGAAGGCGCCCACCTGGGTCATAGTCTCCTGCGCACTGGCGATCAGCCTCGGCACCTACGTCGGTGGCTGGCGGGTCATCAGGGCCCTGGGCAAGGGTCTGGTCGAGATCGAGGCGCCGCAGGGCATGGCCGCCGAGTCCGCCTCGGCCGCGGTCATCCTGCTGTCGAGCAACTTCGGCTACTCGCTGTCCACCACGCACGTGGCCACCGGCTCGATCCTCGGCTCCGGGGTGGGCAAGCGCGGCGCGGAGGTGCGCTGGGGGGTGGCCGGTCGGATGGCGACCGCCTGGATCCTCACACTTCCCTCCGCGGGCGTGGTCGGCGCGCTGGCCGACGACGCGGCCCGCGGCGTCGGCGGCACCGCAGGGGTCAGTGTCATCTTCGTCGCGCTGGTGGCCGGCTCGCTGGCCTTCTACCTCCGCTCGCGCCAGACCGCGGTCACCGCGGGCAACGTCAATGCCGAGTGGACCGGTTCGGTCGCTCCGGTGCCCGCGACCGCGGCCAGCCCGGCGTAGCGCCCGGTGACGGAAACCCGGTGACGAGAAGCCGAAAGGCGAGGAAGCGAGGCGTACACCGATGAACTCCTGGATCAACCTCTCCGCGCTGTGGAAGATCGTGGTCATCGGGCTGCTGGCCGGCGCCGGCCTGCCCGCGCTGTTCGCGATCGGTCTGCGGGCGCTCTACCCGCGCACCGCGACCGCGCCGGACGGACAGGACGGCGACCAGGCCGTCACCGCCGGGCCGCTCGGCCTGGTCGCGGCGACGGTGTGCTTCGCCGTCGTCCTGGCCGCGATCGGCTGGGGCATCTACAGCATCGTCGACCACAGCTAGCGCCCCCCACCGGACCCGCTGCCCACTCGCCCCTGGCTCGATCGACCGATCGAGCCAGGGGCGCGCCACGGCGCGGGACATCTGAGGTCTGTGACACAAGAGTTGCCGCTGTGCCGTGCGCTGCCCGGTGAAACTATGCGAGACTGCGTCCTGACGGTCCATCAGAACCTCCGGATGCGAGCCAAACCCCGGCATGCTCCCCGTGCCGGATCAGGGGACTCACAAGGAGCGTTGGCGTGACCTATGGCAGTCTTCCGTCCGGCGCGGTGCCCGGTGACCGGCCGCATCCGGCGCGGATCTACGACTACCTGCTCGGCGGCCGGGACAACTACGAGCTCGACCGTGACGCGGCGCACCGGATCATCGAGGCGCTGCCGAGGGTACGCGCCGCGGCGCGCGAGAACCGCGCGTTCCTGCACCGTGCGGTGCGTGCCGTGGTGCGCGCCGGGATCCGCCAGATCATCGACATCGGCACCGGCATCCCCACCTCGCCCAACACCCACGAGGTGGCCCAGGCGCTCGCCCCGCGCACCCGCGTGGTGTACGTCGACAACGACCCCATCGTCGGGGCGCACGCGCACGCGAGGCTGACCAACGCCTCCCACGCCGCTTTCGCGTCCGCGGACCTGCGCGATCCCTGGTCGATCCTGGACCACCCGGTGACCAAGGCCGCGATCGACTTCGACAAGCCCGTGGCCGTGTTCCTGGTCGCGGTGCTGCACTTCATCACGGACGCGGAGAACCCCGCCGCCACCCTCGCCGCACTGCGCGACGCGATGGCACCGGGCAGCTGTCTGGCACTCACCCACGCCAGCGGCGACGACGTCGACAACCTCGACGACGTGGTGCGGGTCTTCCGCGGCGCCACCTCGACCATCAACGTGCGCAGCCGGGCGCGGGTGCTCGACCTCTTCGACGGCTTCGACCTGATCGACCCCGGTCTGGTCAGCGTCGCCCAGTGGCGTCCGGAAGAAGACGGCGGCGTCGCCGCACGCTTCAGCATCTACGCGGGCGTCGGCTTCAAGTAGTCGAGACACGCGCGGCGCCACCCACCACCGACTCAACCCTCGAACATCACCGCACGGCGCGCGATCGCGGCGCGCCGACCCGCACGACTGCCCGACCACTCCCCCACACTCACCTCGGAGGCGAGTGCATGGTCACGATGACCCGGCCCGCCGCGGCGCGGCTCATTCCGGAGGCTTGCGGCCGCTCGAGCGTCGCCACCACGCTGGCCTTCCACCACGACCAGATCGGGTTCCTCGCCGCCGCCCTGCGCGCCAACCCCGACATCGTGCGCATCCGGCTGCTCGGCACACCCCTGATCATGGTCAACCATCCCGACTACGTGCAGCACGTGCTGGTCGACAACCACGAGAACTACAACAAGGACACGGCGCTGTTCCGCGCGGTGCGCCCCGTGCTTCGCAATGGCCTGATCGGGGCCGTCGGCGGAGAGCTCTGGCACCGGCAGCGAAGGCTGATGCAACCCTCTTTCCACCGGCCCAAGACCGCCGCGTTCGTCGGGAACATGACGGCCGAGACCGCCGACATGCTCGAGCGCTGGCGGCAACGCCACCCCGGCGGCGGGGTGGTGGACGTGAGCTCGGAGACCGGGCAGCTCGCGCTGCGGATCGTCGGACGCAACCTGTTCGGCACGGACGTCGGCCAGTCCAGCGAGGCGCTCGAGCAGGCGTTCACCCGGGCGAACACCATCATGACCGACTTCTTCCGCTTCCCGTTCCCGCCGCTGAGCGTGCCGACCCCGGCGCATCTGAAGCTTCGCCGGCTGATCGCCTGGTTCGACCGGTATGTCGACGAGCTGATCGAGCGCCGCCGCGCGCCCGGCTATCAGGGTGATGATCTGCTCGCGGTGCTCGCCGAGGCGATCGACGAGGAGACCGGCGAGCCGATGCCCGCGCAGCAACTGCACGAGGAGGTGGTCAACATCATGATCGGCGGCTACGAGACGGCGACTCTCGCGGTCAGTTGGCTGTTGCACCACGTGGCGCGGGACCAGGAGATCCAGCGGCGGCTGCACGCCGAGGTAGACGCCGAACTCGGCGGGCGCACTCCCGGCTTCGGGGATCTCGGGCGCCTGACCTATCTGCGGATGGTGGCGGACGAGACGCTGCGGATGAACACCCCCGCCTGGCAGACGATGCGCGGCGTGGTGCATGACGACGAGATCGACGGCTACCGCATTCCCGCCCGATCAGGTGTCTACATCAATTACTTCACCCTGCATCGGCACCCCGAGTTCTGGCCGGATCCCGAGCGGTTCGACCCCGAGCGGTTCACCGCTGCCGGCAAGGCGGCCCGCCCGCGCAACGCCTACCAGCCGTTCGGCAGCGGGCCGCGTATCTGCATCGGCAAGCACTTCGCGCTGGCCGAGCTGCTGGTGATCACCGCGATGATTCTGCAGACGTACCGGCTGCGCCCGGCGCCCGGCGCACCCGTGCGGGTGAAGCCGATGATCACCTTGCGGCCCGACCGGCCGATCCGGCTCGAGTTGGAGGCGCGGTGATCAGCCTTCCGTTTCCGCCCGGCCGCAATCCGCACGGCGACGCGGCGCGCGCACACCTCGACCGATGGGTGCGGGAGCAGCGGCTGGTCGTCCAGCCCGCAGCGGCGCGGCGCTTCGCCGAGGCCGATTTCGCGGGCTTCGCGGCGCTGACCCATCCGACGATCGACGAAGTCGCCCTGTGTCTGATCGCTGACTGGTTCGCCTGGCTGTTCCTGCTCGACGACCAACTCGACGACGGGTTCATCGGCTACGACCCGCGCCAGGTGAACGCGCTGGTCGTCGGCATCATGGAGGTCCTCGACTCGCCCGGGGACCACGGCCCCCGGCCGTACTACGCACCGCTGATCGCAGCACTCGCAAACCTGTGGAGCCGCACGGCGCCAGAAGCGACGGCGGCATGGCGACAACGCTTCACAGCGCACATACTCGCTGCTGGAGCCGCGGCGCTCTGGGAGGCGGACAACCGCGCCGTTGGCCTCGTACCAGATCCGAGCGTGTACATCGAGAAACGGCGGCATACCGGGGCCATCTATGTGTGCATGGACCTGGTCGAGGTGCTGCACGGCATCGACGTGCCGGACGACGCGTATGCGGACGGAACATTCCAAGCCGCGCTCGCAGCCGCATGCGACGTGGTGTGCTGGACGAACGACCTCTACTCAGTCGACAAGGAACGCGCCCTCGGCGAGTACCACAACCTCGTGTATGTGGTCGAACACCACCTCGAGCTCGATCGCGCACAGGCAGCCACGCGCGTCGCCGCGGACATCCACAAGCGGGTCGAGGACTACCTCGACGACGAGCAGCGCCTGCTGGATCGCGTGGACTGTCCTCGCGAAGTAGAGGTCTGCCTCGGCGCGATGCGGGCGTGGATGCGCGGCAACCTGGACTGGTCCGCGCGAACGCCGCGCTATGGTCCGACCGGACCAGGGCACGACGATCTGGAGGCGGTCGCCGGAGGAGCCGGGTGAGCTCGCTCGCGCCGCAGGCTCCGCCCGCGCCCGGCGGTCCGCGCGGCCTCGTCATGGCCAGGGCCCTGATCCCCCCGGCGCTGCGTGCCTGGATCGCGCGGCTCGACCCCGAGTTGGCCGCGCTGTGCTGCTACCAGCTGGGTTTCGACGCCGCGGGCGGTCCGCGCGACGGAGGCAAGCTCCTGCGTCCGGCCCTGTGCCTGCTGAGCGCGGCCGCGGCGGGCGGCGATCCGTCGGACGCGGTGTCGGCCTGCGTCGCGGTCGAACTCATACACAACGCAACGCTGGTCCACGACGACATCATGGACGGCGACAAGCTGCGCCGGCACCGCCCCACCGCGTGGGCGAGGTTCGGTGTGCCGGCGGCGATCCTGGCCGGGGACGCGCTGCTGGCCTTGGCGTTCGAGACGCTGACCGAGGATCCGCATCCGGCGGCGCCCGTCACGGCGGCGGAGCTGACTCGTACCCTGCGGGTGCTGTCCAGCGGTCAGGAGCGCGACCTGCGCTATGAGCGTCTGCCTTCGATCACCCTGCGGCAGTGCCTTTCCATGCTGGAGGCGAAGTCGGGATCGCTGCTGGGCTTCGCGTGCCGGGCCGGGGCCTCGTACGCGGGGGCGCCACCGGAGTGGCGCGGCCGGTTCAGCGGATTCGGCACGGACCTGGGCGTCGCGTTTCAGCTGGTCGACGACCTGCTCGGGATCTGGGGCGACCCGCGGGTGACCGGAAAGCCGGCCGGTTCGGATCTGCGGGCCCGCAAGAAGAGCGCCCCGGTGGTGGCGGCGTTGTCGTCCGGTGGCGCCGCCGCCGCGCGGCTGGCCGAGCTTTATGGGAAGCGCAGGCCGCTCAATCAGCGCGAGCTGCGCGTCGCGGCGAAGTCGGTGGAGCAGGCCGGTGGACGCGACTGGACGCTCGGCGAGATCCGCCGCCGGACCGAGTCCGCCCTCGAGCGGTTGGAGGGCCTTGATCTCGACCACGCCGCACACGCCGATCTGAGGCAGCTCGCCGCCGCGGCGGCCGATCGGGCTTGGTGAGCGCGCGGCGCCGTACGCTCTACTTTTTGATGCCCGCTCCTGCGTAAATGCCGAACCGCGGGGGCTCGCCCCCGGCCGGGTCCGGGCGCCATTGCGCCACCGTGACCAGGCCGGGGGCGAGCAGTTCGAAGCCGTCGAAGAGTTCGAGCACCTGTGGCCGGTGGCGCAGCGTGAGCGGGGTCGTGGCCTGGGTGAATATCTTGACCGCGGCTTGGGCGTCGTCCGTCACGCCGTCGTCGGTGGCGTGCGAGAGGGCCAGGTAGCTGCCGGGAGCGAGCGCGGCGCCCAGCTCGCCGATGCACCGGCCCGGGTCCTCCAGCTCGGTGATGAAGTGCAGGATCGCGATGAGGATCAGCGCGACCGGCCGGGAGAAGTCGATCATCGAGGTGACCGCCGGGTGCTCCAGGATGTCCCGCGGCTCGCGGAAGTCGGCCCGCGCGAAGACGGTGTCGCGGGCGCCGATGAGGCGGGCGTCGGCGTGGGCCTGCACGACCGGGTCGTTGTCCACGTAGACCACGCGGGTGCCCGGGGCGAGGGCTTGGGCCACCTCGTGGGTGTTGGGCGAGGTGGGGATGCCGGTCCCGATGTCGATGATCTGGCGCACCCCGGCGTCGACGACGGTGCGCACGACGCGGTGCAGGAACTCGCGGTTGGCGCGTGCGGCTTCGTAGATGCGGGGCAGCGCCAGCATGATCTCCTCGGCGGCGAACCGGTCGACCTCGTAGTTGTCGCGGCCGCCGAGGAAGTAGTCGTAGATGCGCGCCGGATGCGGCCGGTTCGTGTACAGCAGGTCGGGCGGAATGCTCTCGAAGACCATGCCGCCCTCCGCATGTCGGCACGCGTCCGCACCGGGTTCGTACCCGAATTCGCGAGACCCCGGACGCGTATTCGAAGAATCCTGCGAGAAGTCTGACATATGAGCGGTACTGATTTGCTCTGCGCGGGCGAAATGGGCCGCTCGATGTCACCGAGGGCCGAGGGCGGCCGAAGATCACTCGGTGGCCGCCGGCCGGTGGCCGGAGGCGGCACGGCCCGCCGATCTCCCTCTTGCGCGCCGAACACCTGAACGGGGCAAGATATACGCGCCCCGGTCAACTTCGAAGAGCCAATGTACACAGCGCTACCGGCCGTGAGCGCGGAGGGTGCGCGCGACTTTCTCGCCCAAGGCCAGCTGCATTCACTGCTCGGCGCCATCCTCGGCCTCCAGGGAAAGGCGCGCGAAGCGCTCGAGAGCCACGACGAGGCACTTCGGCTTATCCGCAGCTGCGACGCGCGCACCAGCGAGGCCGAGGCGCTGAACGATCTCGCCGACACGCTGCGTGCCCTCGGGCGCGCCGCTGAGTCTCTTGAACGCTACAAGCAGGGCCTCGCCCTGGCCCGCCGCGTGAACAACCGCTACCAGCAGGCTCGCGCCCACCGCGGCATCGCTCTGACGCATCAGGACGACACAACCGCCCGCAGCCATGCGGCCCAAGCCCGGCAGCTTTACGCCGACCTCGGCTTGCCCGGCGACGAGTTACCCGCACAATCCGTGTTGGGCACGCCAACACCCGAGGCCGCAGGCGCCGCAGGTCAAACGCCTTCCGGATAGCCGTATCCGCAGGTGTCGAGGACGAGTTCGGCGAACATAGCCTCGGCCCAGGAGAACCACGCACGGGTCCACCGCGCGGGCCGGTCGACGTGCAGGGATTCGTGGATGCGGGCCGTTCCGGCGGCGGTGGCCAGCAGGTTTTCGATCGCGGCTGGCTTGTCCGCCGGGTTCGTGCTGGTGAGGGCGGCGGCCGCGACCGCGATGGGCCAGACGTGGCGCCGCGGAGTGTGCGGACTGCCGACCCCGGACGCCGCAGAGCCACGGTAGTAGTGCGGGTTGCGGTCGCTGAGCACGAACGCGCGCGTCGCGAGATACGTCGGATCGTCCGGGCGGCAGTATCCGAGTAGGGGAAGCGCGAGCAGGCTGGGGATGTTCGCGTCGTCCATCTCCAGCACACCGCCTCGGCCGTCGACCTCATAGGCCCAGCGCGGTCCGGTTGTCGGATCCGAGATCACAGCGTGGGCGCGGATGCCGGCCTCGATCGCCGCACGCAGACCGAGCGCCCGCTGTGCCGTCTCGGCGCGTGAGCCCGGTGCCGCCTCGGCGATCTCAGCTAGGCAGCCGAGCACGACGCTGGCGAACATGTTGCCCGGCACGTTGTAGCCGTAGCGGGCGGCGTCGTCGCTTGGCCGGAATCCACTCCAGGTCATTCCGGTGACGGCGACCTCGGGTCCGCGTCCGCGGCGTGTGAGCGTGCGGGAGAACGGGCCGCGGGCGCGCCGGAACCGGTAGGCGGAGCGCGCTTCGTGGTCCTGCTCGGTCTCCCAGGTGTCCAGGATCAGCCCGACTACGTGCCAGAACCGTGCGTCGAAAATGTCGGTGCGACCGTAGCGGCGCCACGTCCGATAGGCGAGCAGCAGCGGAAAGCAGAGCGAGTCGACCTCGTACTTGCGCTCCCACACCCACGGATTCGGGTTCGTGGCGTCCCGGTGTCCCGCGCCGTTCGGGCGGACGTTGAAGGCGTTCGCGTAAGGGTCGAGCGCCACGAACTCCAGTTGCCTTCGCAGCACCGCGACGACGAACTCCTCGGCCCACCGCGCCGCGGCGAGCCGCAGGAACGGCATGACCTGCGCCGCCGAGTCGCGCAGCCACATCGCCGGGATGTCCCCGGTGACCAGGAAGACGGTGCCGTCGTCGAGCCGTTCGGCGGCCCGGCCCATCGTCTCGGCGAAGTAGCGGGAGACGATCCGAGCTGCCCGGTCGTCGTCGAGGACGGCTACGATCCGTTCCTCGACGACGGCCAGGTCGGAGACCGCGTCAGCCACACCACCATCCTCTCCCGCCTCGCGATCCCGAATCCACGAGGCGGGAGAGCCGCTTCGGTGAGCGGGCTCAGCTCGTCGCGGCCGACAGCAGTTCGAACTGTTGCTGCGCCCAGGCGTAGGCCTCGGCGACGTCGGCCGCGTTCGACCGCGTCACGGCGATGCTCACCTCGTAGTCGCCCTTCCAGGCCAGCACCCAGATGGTCTCTTTCTGCAGGAGGTCGGCGACGCTGACCGGCGCGGCCACGCACTGCGAGTCGGGCAGCACGGCCGCGTCGGTGCAGTCGCGGTCATTCGAGACGTTGATCCCGTATTCGAGCTGCGCCGCTGCTTTCGCCTCCGCCGGATTGCCGTATTTCAGCAGCACCGCGTCAGCGGTGGCTCCGTCGGCCGCGGTCCAGGAGCGGTGTTCGGCGCTCTTGAAGCCGTCGGAGTCCATCCACTTGGCGGTGTCGGTGCTCGTCGCGGACTCGTACTGAGAGGCATAGGAGTAGTCGTCGACGCTCTTGTCGGCGTGGAACGAGGACGCGGTGGTGTCAGTGGCACCGCCAGGCAGCGGCAGCAGGCAGTCGCCGGAGGCCGGGCAGGTTCCCTGGCTGAAGGCCGGAAGAGTGGGCGCGTTCAGCGGGAACAGGCCCATGGGCTGCGAACTCGCGGTGTGGTTGATCAGATTGAGCTCGGACTGGGTCCAGCTGTTGGCGGTGCCGGAGTCGAAGGAGCCGGAGAAGTACAGCCAGCCGTTGACGATGACGTTGCCGATGGCCTGCGTGAAGTAGAAGCCGATGAAGCCGTTCGAGTCCGGCTTGTTCGCGTACCACGCCTGCGCTCCGGGCTCGTTGGGGATCGTGTAGCTGACGCCGCTCTGACCCGGATTCCACTCGGGGTCGCCGAAGTTCTTGCCGCTCAGCTCGTTGGCGCCGGTCGCGGTGATGGTCTGGATCAGGTAGATGTCCGCCTGCTTGTTCCCGCCGTCCGTGTCCCAGTCCTCGTGCGCGATGGCCGAGACCCCGTCCGAGCTGAAGTTCGACGACACCTGCGTCTGCGTGTCCGCCTTGCTGTCGTAAGAGAGCTGGATGAACTGGCTCGACGTGAGGGTCGAGCCGGCCACCCAGTGACTGTCGGTGGGCGAGGTCCAGCGTTCGGCGCCGCTGGGCATCGGCATGAGGCACGAGGTGAGCTGGCCGCAGGCGAGCTGCTCGCCGCCCGGGGCGACGTCGGGCTGGTCGGCGGGCGCGGCCGGAGCGGTGCGCAGCGACGCCAGCTCGGTGCCGGCCCAGGTTTCGAGATCCGCGGCGCTGAGCTTCATCGGGCTGGAGTACGCGACGTTGAGCACGAGGTTCCCAACGACGGTCGAGTAAGCCGCGTCGATGTTCCCCTGCTTGTCCGCCTTGGTGGCGGCGAAGGCCTTCGCGGCCGTGTCGCCCGGAATGGTGACCGATTGGCCCGGATAGGCGGCCGCGATCTCGGCCGTGCGGGTCGCGTTCCAGGCCCGCGCGCCCTTCTGGCTGGCGAACTGGAGCAGCACGAGATCGACGTTGTTCCCGTCGACGGCGTTCCAGTCGGCGTGCGCGAGATGCTGAAGCCCGTCCGTGGTCGTGAACGACGAGGTGTCGTCGCTGACGCCCGCAGCGTCACGGGTGATGTTGGAGCTGTAAAGGTCCGTGGTCGGCGCGGTGTCCTGATCCCACGGGCTGGAGCCGCTGAGCTGCTCGGCTCCGGCGGGAGCCTTGATGAGGCACGTCGTGAGCTTAGAGGGCTGACAATGCACCATCGCGACAACCGAGTTGCCGCTCCGTCCGGACGTGAGGGCCACCACACCGACGGACACCAAGGCCAGCACCACAACTACTGCGGTGATCCACAGGACCCGCTTGCGCTTGGGCTTTTGCGTGGCCGGAACTGTGCCGAGCGGGGGCTCGATAGAAATAGAAGGCGTCGTCGGATCCGGCTGGGCCACGGCCACGGTCACGGCCAACGCCACTGAAGCCTGGACAGTTGCGGACTGAGCCACCGTCTCCGACTCCGCCCCCGCGTGGTCCTGCTCGGAGCGCACCGTGCCGTCCGGCTGGGCCCAGCCGGAGTCCTCCGCCGACGACGGCGGGAGGAGCTCAGGCGACGACGATGGCGCGTTTGTGGATTCCGACTCGGACTCGGAATCAGGCATGCGTATATCCCCCCTGGTTTGAGCGAGAGCCCCGAAAGGTATGTTCGATGGAGCTTTGCGTGTGCAGGGTACACGGCAGTGATCAGCGTGCGGAATGGAGATTTCGCCATCCGTCAGAACCCACGTTCGGTACGCGAGAGCACCCTCGACGTGTCCCTCGCCGCCATGCCTTACCTGATCGACCACTGCCTGTTCAGACAGCCGGACGACTGGCCCTGGCCCGAAGACGGATTCCCGGTCCTCCCCGCCACGACGACTCTCCATCACATGCTCGCCGAGGCTGCCGCAGCATCGCCCGGCCGCGTGCCCACAGCGGTGCGCAACGTACGGTTCGACCGCTGGGTGCTCGCCGCGCCGCCTCAGCAGGTCCGCATCATCACGACGCTGGACGAATCCGGCGAATATCACGTCCGCTTCGGCGATTGCGCTTCGGCGCGCGTCGAGCTCGCGGACGATTACCCGCCCGCCGCGACGCCGTGGCAGTTCAGCGCGTCATCCGAACAGCCCCCTGAGATCACCGCGAAGGACTTCTACGCGCAACGCACCGTGTTCCACGGCCCGGCGTATCAGGGCATTACGGAGATGCTGGCGGCCGGCGACGGTCACGCGCGGGCGATCGTGACCGTGGGCGCCGCGCCGGGCATGGTCCTCGACAACGTCGGCCACGTCCTGGTGTGCGCCTTCCGCGCCTCCGGCTACCGGTACGACGGCATGATCCCGGTGGGTATCAGACACCTGCGCTTCTTCGCAGACCACCCCGCACCCGGCGACGAGCTGGAGTTCCGAGTGCGGATGACCGCCGTCACGGGCCGTGAAGTCGTCGCGGACGCCCAGATCCTGCAAGACGGCGCGGTCTGGGCGCAGATCGAGGGGTGGACGGCGTGGCGTTCGGCGACGGACGAGCGGATGCTCGAGTTCCTCAAGTATCCGGGCAGCAACTGCATACCACTGCGGCAGCCGGGCGGCTGGGTCGCACTGTTCGGCACCGGCGCGACGCGCACCAGCCGTGACCTGCTCGCCCGGAGCGAACTCGGCGCGGCCGGTTATGCCGAGTACGAACGCACATCGCCCACCGACCGTGGCCGGTGGCTGGCGGACCGGCTGGCCGCCAAGGACGCGGTGCGCACCGCGTTGTGGGACGAGGGAACCGCGGAGGTGTATCCCACCGAGCTGCGCATCGATCTG
>NZ_DASZGI010000030.1:0-13884 GCF_035938995.1 Actinocrinis sp. | reverse complement strand
TGCGCACCCGGCTGCTCGGCTTCGCGGCGCACCGGTTCTCCGCGCGCACCGTGCTGCCGATGGTCGAGCGGGCCGAGCGCGCCGACGCCGGGGTCTACGACGCCGACCCGGACGCCGCGCCCGGCATGGCCGCGGACGAGCGCGGGCACGCGCGGACCCTGGCCACGCTCATCGAGGGCGGCAAGCCAAGCCCTCAGGACAAGATCGCGCACCGCGAGGGCTGGCACCACGGCGACCGCTCCGGCGCGCTGCGCGCCGGCGTGTTCGGGGTCAGCGACGGCCTGGTCTCGAACACTTCACTGGTGATGGGCTTTGCCGGATCGGGCTCCTCGCGCACCGCGATCGTGCTGGCCGGGGTGGCGGGGCTGCTGGCCGGCTCGTTCTCGATGGCGGCGGGGGAGTACGTGTCGATGTCGAGCCAGCGGGAGATGTACGAGCGCGAGATCTCGCTGGAGGCGCGGGAGCTGGACGAGAACCCGGAGGAGGAGCGCGCCGAGCTCGTGCTGCTCTACCGTGCCAAAGGTCTGAGCCGGGAGAAGGCCGAGGGCGTGGCCGACAGCATCATGGCGGACCGCCGGATTGCCCTCGACACGCTGTCCCGCGAGGAGCTTGGCCTCGACCCGGACGCCCTCGGCTCGCCCTGGACGGCTGCGGTCTCGAGTCTGCTGACGTTCGCCGGCGGTGCCTTCGTCGTGGTGCTGCCCTACCTCATCGGCGGCGGCACGGGCGCGCTCGTCTGGGCGATCTGCCTTTTCGGTGTCGCGCTGTTCGGGGTCGGCGCCGGGATCGGGATGCTCAACGGCCGCTCGCCGCTGCGCTCCGGGCTGCGCCAGGTGATCGTCGGCGGGCTGGCCGCGGGCGTGACGTTCGTCGTCGGACGGATCATCGGCACCCACGTGTCCTGACCCCGGTCGCCGACCGGAGCCCGGTGCGGCCGTGTGGCGCCGTGCGCCCTCCGGGCATAATCAGACACGTGAAAAAGCTGATCAACGCGCCCGACACGGTCGTCGGCGACGCGCTCGCGGGCCTGGCCGCCGCGCACCCCTCGCTCGCCGTCGACCCCGAGAACCGCCTTGTGCGCCGGGCAGGCGCGCCCCGGCCCGGAAAGGTGGGCCTGGTCTCGGGCGGCGGGTCCGGGCACGAGCCGCTGCACGGCGGTTTCGTCGGCCACGGCATGCTCGACGCGGCCTGCCCGGGCGAGATCTTCACCTCCCCGGTGCCTGACCAGATGCTCGCGGCTGCCCGCGCGGTGAACGGCGGCGCGGGGGTGCTGTTCCTGGTGAAGAACTACACCGGCGATGTGCTCAACTTCCAGATGGCGGCAGAGCTGGCCGGTGACGAGGGCATCGCGGTCGAGTCGGTCCTGATCAACGACGACGTCGCGGTCGAGGACTCGCTCTACACCGCCGGGCGGCGCGGGACCGGGGCGACCGTGTTCGCCGAGAAGATCGCTGGCGCCCTCGCCGAGCAGGGCGCGGCCCTCGCGTCCGTGGCGGCGGTCGCCCGGGAGGTCAACGAGCGCAGCCGGTCGTTCGGCGTGGCGCTGACCCCGTGCGTCACCCCCGCCGCCGGGAAGCCCGGCTTCACCCTGACCGAATCCGAGGTCGAACTCGGCATCGGCATCCACGGCGAACCCGGACGCCGCCGCGGAGAGATGGCCCCCGCGTCAGAGCTCGTCACTGCGGCGATCGACGCCATCGCCGAAGACCTGGACCTGACCGGCGACCTGCTCGTGATGGCCAACGGCATGGGCGGGACGCCGCTGATCGAGCTCTACATCGTCTTCAACGAGGTCAGCAAGCAGCTCCAGGCCCGCGGAGCACGGATCACCCGCAGCCTGATCGGCAACTACATCACCAGCCTCGAGATGCAGGGCTTCTCGCTGACCGTCTGCCGCCTGACCGATCGCCTCGCCGAACTCTGGGACGCGCCGGTGGAAACGCCCGCCCTGCGGTGGGGCCGGTGACGCCGATGAACCCGCCCGACGGCCCCGACGCCCGCTTCGACTCTGTTTCGTTCGACGACGCTTCGTCTGACACCGCTTCGTCTGACACCGTTTTGTTCGACACTGCATTCTTCCGCGCCTGGATCACCCGTGTCGCCGACGCCGTCGAAGCGGAACGCGAACACCTGACCGCGCTGGACTCGGCGATCGGCGACGGCGACCACGGCGCCAACCTGTCGCGGGGTTTCGCCGCCGTGATGCGCACCTTCGACGTCTCCTCGCCGCGCACCCCTGCGACGGTGCTGGTGCTGACCGGCACGACCCTGATCTCAAAGGTCGGGGGAGCGTCCGGGCCGTTGTACGGCACCGCGTTCCGCCGCGCGGGCCAGGCACTCAACGACGCACCCGATGTGGACCTGGCCGGGCTCGCCGGAGCACTCGGCGCGGCGCTCGCGGCCGTGCGCAAGCTCGGCGCCGCCCACGACGGCGACAAGACGATGGTCGACGCGCTCGCGCCCGCGGTCGAAACCCTCGACAAGGCCGTGCTGGCAGGCGCTTCGCCGCGCGATGCCCTGACGGCGGCCGCCGCCGCGGCCGAAGCGGGAGCGGAGGCCACCATCCCGATGCAGGCGCACAAGGGCCGGGCCAGCTACTTGGGCCCGCGCAGCGTCGGACACAAGGACCCGGGAGCCGCGTCGACCGCGCTGATCCTCGCCGCCCTGCGTGACACGGCTGTCGCCATCGAGGGTGGCCATAGCGGCGCCGACGCCGGCGGCGACACCCGGAGTGGCGACGGCGGCGAACACGACGACGGCGACGACACCAGCGGCGACGACACTGGCAGCGACTCGACGGACCACGTCGCGTGACCGCCGACACCGACGCCGACGACGCGCAATCCGCGCCTCAGCCCGAACCCCACGTCGGCATCGTCCTGGTCTCGCACAGCGAGCGGCTGGCCGAAGGCGTCGCCGAACTGGCGCGCCAACTGGGCGGCGACCTGGTGCCCATCGCCGCGGCGGGCGGGACCGACGATGGCAGCCTCGGCACCAGCATCGAGAAGATCGGCAGCGCCATCCGGGACGCCGACGCCGGTGCGGGCGTGCTCCTGCTCGCCGACCTCGGCAGCGCCGTCCTCACGGTCAGGGCCCTGCTCGAGGACGCCGCCGAGCTGAACGGTGCGCCAGAGCGTGCGGACGATTCCGGCGCTGCCGCGCGGGATGCGGCGAGCGTCGGCTCGGCGCGGGCGGTGATCGCCGACGCGCCACTGGTCGAGGGGGCCGTCTCCGCAGTCGTCACGGCTGCGGCAGGCGGCGACCTGGCAGCCGTTCTCGCGTCGGCGGAGGAGGCCCGGGGCTTTCGCAAGCTCTAGGAGCCGAGCCCGCGGCCGTGCCGCCGCGCCGCGCGTCGTCGTCGTTCGGGCCCCACGGAGTCGGGCCCGCGGCCGTGCCGCGCACGGCCTCGTTCGGGCGCCCCACGAAGCTGAGCCCGCCGTCGCGCCGCGCGTCGGCGTCGTTCAGGCGCGCCGCGGAGCCGAGCCCGCCGCCTCGCGGCGATGCGCATCGACCTCCCGCTGACCGGCCGCGTGGCATGCTGGGCCCGTGCCTACCAACGTCGTCCTCCAACCGGCCGCCGACCGCCCCGACCTGCTTGCCGTGCCTACTGCCAAGGCGCTGGCGGAACTGTCCGGGACGCTGCCACTCGACAGCATCCGGGTCGGTGCGATCGACCCCGCGCTCGCGGACACCGCCGCGTTCTGCGCCGAGTACGGGGTTGAGCTCTCGCAGTCGGCCAACTGCGTCGTCGTCGCGGCGAAGCGGGCGGGCACGACCACTTACGCGGCGTGCATGGTGCTCGCGACCACCCGCGCCGATATCAACGGTCTGGCCCGCCGCCACCTGGGCGCGCGCAAGATCTCCTTCGCCCCGATGGACGACGCCGTTGCGCTCACCGGGATGGAGTACGGCGGCATCACACCGCTGGGGCTGCCCGCCGACTGGCCGATCCTGGTCGACGCCGCCGTCGCCGCCACGCCCGAGGTCATCATCGGCTCGGGGATCCGCGGCTCGAAGCTGTGGCTGCCCGGCTCCGCCCTCGCCCTGTTCCCGCACGCCGAGGTGCTCGACGGGCTCGGCAATCCCGTCAACGGTGGATCTGCGGGCTGATCTGCCTTATATGCGCGGCGGAGCTGTTGTGTGCGACACCCGCGGGCGCCGCACACGACAGCTGCCTGTGCGTCAGCGCAGTACCGGGATGACGTCCTGCCCGTAGGCCCACAGCGTCTGCTCGCTCTGATCATGCATCAGATAGAGCGCGAACTGATCGACTCCGATCTCCGCGAGCTCGGCGAGGCGTTCGCGGTGCGCCTGTGCGGAGCCGAGCACGCAGAAGCGGTCCACGATGTCATCGGGGACGAACTCGGTCGAGGGGTTGCCTGCTCTGCCGTGATGCGAGTAGTCGTAGCCCTCCCGGCCCTTGATGTAGTCGGTCAGCGCCCTCGGGACCGGCCCGTCGGCGCCGTAGCGGGCGACCAGGTCAGCGACGTGGTTCCCGACCATCCCGCCGAACCAGCGGGTCTGCTCGCGGGCGTGGTCGAGGTCTTCGGCCACGTACGCGGGCGCCGAGACACAGACGGTGATCTGGTCCGGATCGCGCCCGGCCGCCTTCGCCGCCTCCTTGACCGAGCCGATCGTCCATCGCGCGATGTCCGGATCCGCACACTGCAGGACGAACCCGTCGGCCTGCTCGCCGACCACCTTCAGTGCCTTGGGCCCATAGGCGGCCATCCACACCGGAAGTTTGCCGTCCGTCACCCACGGGATCTTGACCGGGATGCCGTTCAGCACCGTCTCGCGGCCCTCGGCCAGGTCCTTGACCGCGCGCATGCACGCGGCCACCGACGCCAGCGTCTCCGGTTTGCGGCCCACGACGCGCAGCGCGGAATCGCCCCGGCCGATCGCGCAGATCGTCCGGTTGCCGTACATGTCGTTGAGGGTCGCGAACAGCGACGCGAGGACCGACCAGTCGCGGGTGCCGGGATTGGTGACCAGGGGTCCGACGGTCATCCGCTCGGTGGCCGCCAGGATCCGCGAATAGATCACGAACGGTTCCTGCCACAGCACCGTCGAGTCGAAAGTCCAGCCATACCCGAAGCCCAGCTGCTCGGCCTGCCGCATCGTGTCGATGAGCTTGGCCGCCGGCGGGTCGGTCTGCATGACGACGCCGAAATCCATGCTGCGCCTCCCGGTCAGTTGAGGTACTGCGACAGTCCGCGGGCCAGGAACTTCCCGTGCCCCGGCTGGCCGTGGAAGGCGCCGTCGCGGATGAGGACCGCCCCGCGCGACAGCACGGTGTCCACCTTCCCGGTCAGCTCCATTCCCTCATACGCCGAGTAGTCGACGTTCATGTGGTGGGTCTCGACGCTGATGGTCTGGCGGGCGTTCGGGTCGTAGACGACGATGTCGGCGTCGGCGCCGGGGGCGATGACCCCCTTGCGTCCGTAGAGGCCGAACATGCGCGCCGGGGACGTAGACGTCAGCTCGACCCAGCGTTCGAGCGTGATATGCCCCGCGGCCACGCCCTGGAACACCAGGTCCATGCGGTGCTCGACGCCCGGGATCCCATTGGGGATCTTGGAGAAGTCGCCGCGGCCGAGCTCCTTCTGGTCCTTGAAGCAGAAGGGGCAGTGGTCCGTGGAGACCACGGCGAGGTCGTTGGTGCGCAGGCCCTTCCACAGCGCGTCGGCGTGCTCGCGCGGGCGCAGCGGCGGGGAGGCGACGTACTTCGCGCCCTCGAAGCCGGGCTTGGCGAGATCGTCGAGGGCGAGGTAGAGGTACTGCGGGCAGGTCTCGGCGAACACGTTCTGCCCGGTGTTGCGCGCCTCGGCGACTGCGTCGAGGGCCTGAGAGGCCGTCAGGTGCACGATGTACAGCGGTGCGCCGGTGACCTTGGCCAGCTGGATCGCCCGCGAGGTGGCCTCGCCCTCGAGCTCCGGCGGTCGCGTCAGGCCGTGGTAGACCGGATCGCCGTGGCCTTCGGCGAGCGCCTGGGCGACGAGGCGGTCGATCGCGATGCCGTTCTCCGCGTGCATCATGATGACCGCGCCGTTCTCCTTGGCCCGCTGCATGGCCAGGAAGATGTCGCCGTCGGTGGAGTAGAACACCCCTGGGTACGCCATGAACATCTTGAAGCTGGTGACCCCGGCGTCCACGGCCGAGTCCATCTCGGCCAGCGTCTTGTCGTTGACGTCCGAGACGATCGCGTGGAAGCCGTAGTCGATCGCGCAGTTGCCGTCGGCCTTCGCGTGCCAGGCCTCGATCCCGGCCAGCAGCGAGCCGCCCTTGCTCTGCACCGCGAAGTCGACGATCGAGGTGGTGCCGCCCCACGCCGCGGCGCGCGTCCCGGTCTCGAAGGTGTCGGAGGCGAAGGTGCCGCCGAACGGCAACTCCATGTGCGTGTGCACGTCGATGCCGCCGGGCAGCACGTACTTCCCGGTGGCGTCGATCTTGGTGTCCGCCAAATCCCGCCACGCGGCGGCGAGCGCGCCGTCGGGTGCCGCGATGGCGGCGACCGTTTCGCCCTCGACCAGGATGTCCGCGGGGTACGAACCGGTGGCGGACAGGACCGTGCCGCCGTGGATGAGTGTCGTCATCGTCGGCGCCCTCACGCCTCGGTCAGCGGGCCGTAGGTGTCTGGGCGCCGGTCTCGGTAGAAGGCCCACAGGTCGCGCACTTCCTGCAGCAGGCCCATGTCCAGGTCGCGCACCACGACCTCGTCGGCGGAGTCGGACGCGGCCTCGCCGACCGTTTGGCCGCGTGGGTCGACGAAGTAGGACTGGCCGTAGAAGTCGTCGTCGCCGAGCGGTTCGATCCCGACCCGGTTGATCGCGCCGACGAAGTACTCGTTGGCGACCGCGGCGGCTGGCTGCTCGAGCCGCCACAGGTACTCCGACAGACCCCTGCTGGTCGCGGACGGGTTGAACACGATGCGCGCGCCGGCCAGGCCCAGCGCCCGCCAGCCCTCGGGGAAGTGCCGCTCATAGCAGATGTACACCCCGATGCGGCCGACCGCGGTGTCGAACACCGGGTAGCCGAGGTTGCCGGGCCGGAAGTAGAACTTCTCCCAGAAGCCGCGCACCTGCGGAATGTGATTCTTGCGGTGCTTGCCGAGGTACGTGCCGTCCGCGTCGATGACCGCCGCCGTGTTGTAGTACACGCCCGGCTGTTCCTGCTCGTACATCGGCGCGATCAGGACCACGCCGTTGTCGCGCGCCACGTCGCGCATCAGGTTGGTGGTCGGGCCGTCCGGGATCGCCTCGGTGTACCCGAAGTACTCGGGCTCCTGCACCTGGCAGAAGTAGGGGCCGTAGAACAGTTCCTGGAGGCAGACGACCTGGGCCCCCTGCGCCGCGGCTACTTCGACGTGCCCGACCGCGTTCTCGATCATCGTCTTCTTCTCGCCGGTCCACTTCTGCTGGACCAGGGCGGCGCGCACGATCTGTGACATCACTGCCTCACCCTCGTTTCGTGGTTCTGTGGTCCGCTACTCCCCGGCGGCGACCGCCACGGGCTCGGCCGGAGTGGAAGCGGCGGCCCGGCCCGGCGCGGCCAGCAGCAGGTACAGCACCAGACCGGTGCCGAAGCCGACCGCCCAGCTGTAGGAGTAAAGGGGCTTGAGGAACGGGATCAGCCCGGCGGCCGGGAAGGGGCCCGCGGTGCCGGCCGGCGTACTCGCCCCGCCGACCGCGAGCACGGCGCCGACCACGGTCGCCACGACCGCCTGCCAGCTCCATCCTCCGGCGTACCAGTACGCGCCGCCCTTGCGGTAGAGGTCGGCCAGGTCCAGGCGGGTGCGCTTGAGGATCCAGTACCCGGCGATCAGGACCCCGGCGACCGCGCCCAGCACGCCGCCGTAGAAATTCAGCCAGTCGTAGATGTACACGTGCGGGTTGCTCAGCAGCCTCCACGGCATGATGACGACCCCGATCACGCCGGCGATCAGGCCGCCGACCCGCCGCGAGATCAGCCGCGGGGCGAGGTTGGAGAAGTCGTAGGACGGGCTGACCACGTTCGCGGCGACGTTCACCGAGACGGTGGCGACCAAGAGGGTGACGATCCCCAGAGTGACCACGAACGGGTTGGAGAACTTCGCGGCCAGCTGCGTCGGGTCCCAGATCGCCTTGCCGTAGATGATCGCCGTCCCGGAGGTGATCATCACCGCGATGAGGGAGAAGAACGCCATCGTGGTCGGCAGGCCGAGCGCCTGGCCGAGGGCCTGGCCGCGCTGCGAGCGGGAGAACCGGGTGAAGTCCGGCATGTTCAACGACAGCGTCGCCCAGAACGCGATCATCGCCATCAGCGACGGCCAGAACACCGGCAGGAAGTGGTTGCCCCAGCCGAGCGCGGAGGGCTGGGACAGCAGCGCGCCGACCCCGTGCGCCCGGTGGATCACCCAGCCGAGCACGGCGAGGAAGACCACGAGCACGAACGGCGCGGCCCAGTTCTCGAACCGCCGCACGGCGTCCATGCCCCGCCAGATGACCGCCATCTGGATGATCCAGAAGATCGCGAAGGCCAGCCACAGCGTCCACTGCTGCCCGCCGACCACGGAGGCGCCGGTCCACCAGGAGCCGAACAGCTTTCCGGCGATGACGTTGATGCCCTCGCCGCCGATCCAGGTCTGGATGCCGAACCAGCCGCAGGCCACGATCGCGCGCAGCAGGGCGGCGAAGTTGGCGCCGCGCACGCCGTAGAAGGCGCGGGCGAACACCGGGAACGGGATGCCGTACTTGGTCCCGGCGTGGCTGTTGAGCAGCATCGGCACCAGCACGACCAGGTTGCCGAGGGCGATGGTGACCAGCGCCTGCGCCGGGCTCATCCCGACGGTGATGAGGCTGGCCGCGAGCGTGTAGGTGACCAGGTTGTGCGACATGCCGATCCACAGCGCGGTGTAGTTGTAGAGCGACCAGGTGCGCTTCGCGATCGGGACGGGCAGGAGTTCGGCGTTGGCGTAGGGGCTGTCGGCGAGCGCCGCGGGGTCGGCGAGCTCGACCGGGCCCTCGAGGGCGGGGGAGGCCATGGCGCTGCTCCGGTTCCTGGACGGAGGGGCCTGCACAGTGATCGTGGGAGCGGAAAGCAGAATGATGCCCCTGCCCGACGATCAGCACACGAGCGCGCACGTGAAATCTTGCCGACCGCCGCGACCGGCGATCGGTACCGAGCGTAGCCGCGGCGTGACGACGCGTCGAGTTCTCGTAGCTTCGTACAGCCGGTCACGTCAGGTTTTGTCGGCGACCTACGCTCAGCGACGTTACGCGCCGGAGAACTTGGTGATAAGTCCAAGCGCCGCGCGAGGGCGGCGCCGGCAGCGCAGCGGTGTGACCTGTGTCACACACGGTCGTTTCGGCCTGGTGCCGCAGGTGGTGTGCGGGTCTCGGGCTCGGTCCGGCCGCACCGAGCCCGCTCGTCGCATCAGTAAGCTGTGACGCTCCGCCCGGCGGTGCGCTGTGCCGGGATGACGATCGGCCCGCCTGCGGGCTTGACGGCGGGCACGTCCGTGCCGGGAACGTCGGCGTCGGGCAGGGCGGCTTGCGGCGGCTCGACGTGCAGGTGCGGCAGGAGCCGGTCCAGCCACCTGGGCAGCCACCAGTTCAATCCGCCAAACAGGTGCATCACCGCCGGGACGAGCACGGTGCGCAGCACGAAGGCGTCCAGCGCCACCGCGGTGGCCAGTCCGATCCCGAACTCGCCGATGATCCGTTCGCTGCCGACCGCGAAGGTGCAGAACACGCTGATCATGATGGTCGCGGCGATGGTGATCACTCGCGAGGTCTCCACCTGGCCGATCTTCACCGCGCGCGCGTTGTCCCGGTGGTGTACCCACTCCTCGTGCATGCGAGAGACCAGGAACACCTGATAGTCCATCGACAGGCCGAACAGGATCGCGAGCATCATCACCGGCAGGAACGCCTCGACCGGCCCCGCCCGCCCCATGCCCAGCGCGTCCGAGCCCCAGCCCCAGACGAAGAACGCGGTGACGACCCCGAACGACGCGGCCGCGGCCAGCAGGTTCATCAGCGCAGCGGTGAGCGGCACGATCAGGCAGCGGAAGGCGATCACGAGCAGGATGAAGCCGAGCGCGACGATCAGCCCGACGAACAGCGGCAGCTTGCCGCTCAGCACGGAGGCGAAGTCGGCGTAGGTCGCGGTCGATCCGCCGACGTAGACGCGCAGGCCCGTGCCGGCCTCCGCCTTCGGGATCGTCTCCGCGCGCAGTCGGTTGATCAGGTCGGTGGTCTGCGGCGAGTCCGGTGACGTGCTGGACACCACCTGGACCGCTTCGACCTTGCCGTCCGCGGACTGCTGGACGGGCGAGACGTGGGCCACGCCCGGGACTGTCGCGACCGCGGCGGCCAGTTGGCCGACCGCCGCCTTGTCAGCACTCGAAGGCGTTTCGGCGACGAGGATCAGCGGCCCGTTGAACCCGGCGCCGAAGCCTTCAGCCAGCAGGTCGTATGCCTTGCGCGTGGTGGTGCCCGCCGGATCGTTCCCGGCATCCGCGGCGCCGAGTCGCAGCGACAGCGTCGGTATCGCCAAGATGACCATCAGCAGGAGCGCGACCACGCTCGTCAGGTGCGGCCGCCGCTCCACGGCTCGCGCCCAGCGCCGCCACAGACCCCACTTGTCCTCGGTTCCGTGCGCAGTTGTACCGGGCTCCGTGCCGGGCTGCTCACCGGCGGCGATCCGCCGCCGCTCGCGCCGGCTGAACACCCGCGGCCCGAGGACGCCGAGCATCGCCGGCAGCAGGGTGAGCGCGGCCAGCACGGTGAACCCGACGGTGACCGAGGCGGCCAGCGCCACCCCGTCCAGGAAGCCGAGACCGAGCACGAACATGCCGAGCAGCGCGATACAGACGGTGCCGCCGGCGAAGAGCACCGCGCGTCCCGAAGTGTTGACCGCGGTGGCGACTGCCTCGCCCGCCGACTTTCCGGAGCGCAGTGCGCAGCGGAACCGCGTCACGATGAACAGGGCGTAGTCGATCCCGACGCCGAGGCCGATGAGCGCGCCGAGGGTCGGCGCGAAGTCGGCGATGTTCATCGCGTGGCTCAGCAGCCCGACCGCGAACAGGCCGCCGCCGACGCCCGCCGCACCGGTGAGGATCGGCAGCGCCATCGCGAAGAGCGAGCCGAAGGCGAGGAACAGCACGATCGCCGCGGCGATGATGCCGACGATCTCGCTGTCCGAGGCGGGGCTCTGCTCGGTGGACTGGATCACGCCGCCGCCGAGCTCGACCTGGAGGCCGGGGTCTGCGGCCTTCTGCGCGGTGTCGATCAGGGTATGGATCTGGGCGCTGGAGAGCTGCTTGCCGCTGTCGGCCAGCTGGACCGTGGCGTAGGCGGTCTTGCCGTCCGCGCTGATCTGGCCGACGCCGCCGGGGGAGTACGGGCTGGCGACCTGGGTCACATCAGGCAGCCGACTGGCAGAGCCGAGGGTCGCGGACATGCGAGCCTCGACCGCGGGGGCGCGCACGGTGCCGCTCGTCACGCGCCAGACAAGGGTCGCCGCGTCGCCCCGCTGCGCCGGGAAAGCCTGCGAGAAGAGCGTGTCCGCCTTGGTCGAGTCGGTGTTCGGAAGGGAGAACTCGCTGCCGTAGGCGCTGCCCGCGGACATCGTCGCGGCGCCGAGCCCGACCAGGGCCGCGATCCACACAAGGACCACGAGCAGCCGATGGGTATGGCACCACCGTGCGAGCGCCGTCACTCAGTCTCCCTGGGTAGAACAGCGCCGCGCGTGAGGAACGAAACGTGCTGTTATGCGATGAATGGATCCTTATGAAGCTGTATGGAGAAATGAGGAACCGCCCGGCATGTCCGCCGAGCGGTGCACAGCGACCACAATGCCAGCCCGAATCGACCCAACCGGCCGTAGTCACGGATTTATTACAGATATCTCATCGAGGGTGAGGAAAGACACAGATCACCAAAACCCGGCGCAGTGGATCTGTCACGCAATCGGGACAGCTTGGACGCGTGGGGCGACTGTGGTGACGGATGCTCAGCGAAGCCTGGTGTGCTCTACTCGGCGGCCTTGTATCGCAGGTAGGACGGCGTGAGCGCGGCAAGGACGAGCACGCAAACGAAGACTGCGGCGCCGCCGGCGACCGTGGCGGTCCGGGTGCCGAGGGCCGCCCCGCCGAGGCCGTGAACCAGGTCGGCCAGGCGCGGACCGCCGGTCACGACCACGATGAAGACCCCCTGCATTCGCCCGCGCATGTCGTCCGGCGTGGTGCTTTGCAGGATCGCGCTGCGGAACACCATCGACACGAAGTCCGCGGCGCCGCCCAGCGCCATGAACGCGCAGGCGACGGGAAGGGATCCGGCCAGGCCGAAGCCCGTGACGGCCACACCCCAGGTGGCGACCGCGGCGATCGTCATCAGGCCGTGGCGGCGCAGCCGGGTGTAGGTGCCGGATAACAGGCCGCCGATCAGCGCGCCGGCGGGCATCGCCGCGTAGAGGAAACCGAGTGCGAAGTGGTTGCTCGCGAAAGTGGTGGCGGCGATCTGCGGGAAGAGGGCGCGCGGCATCCCGAGGACCATCGCGATCAGGTCCACCACGAAGGAGAGCGCGAGCAGCGGTTTGCCGGAGACGAAACGGAAGCCGTCGATGACGTCGGCCAGACCCGTGCGGCGCGGGGGCGCGGCCGACGGGGCGGTGCCTGGGCCGGTCGTGTCCGTGCCGGTTGCGTCCGGGTCGGTCGACCGGAGAGGCGGGAGCGGGGGCAGCCGGAAGACCGCCCAGAGGGTGACCGTCAGGCCCAGCGCGTCGATGAGGTAGAGCGTGGGCAGTCCGATGATCGGAATGAGCGCGCCCGCGAGCAGCGGGCCGAACAGGGCGCCGGTCAGCATCGTCGTCGAGCCGAGCGCGTTCGCGGCGGCCAGTTCTCGTTTGGGCACGAGCCTCGGGATCGCCGCGCCGCGCGCCGGGGAGTTCAGGCCGAACATCGCCTGCTGGAGCGCCATGAGGCCGGCCAGCAGCCACACCGAGCGAACACCGATGGCGGCCTGGATCCAGAAGGCGATCGAGGTGAGCGCCACACCGCAGTTGGTCGCCAGCATGAGTTTGCGGCGGTCGAACGCGTCGGCGATCGCGCCGCCCCAGAGCCCGAACACGATGAGCGGCGCCAGGCCCGCGAAGCTGGCGATGCCGATCCAGCCGGAGGAGTGAGTGATGTCGTAGATCTGCTTCGGCACGGCGACGGCGGTGAGCTGGCTGCCGACTGCGGTGACCAACGACGAGGACCAGAGGCGGCGGTAGGCGGGGTGGCGTAGCGGCCGGGTGTCGATCGTGAAGCGGCGGATCAGGCGGCGGACCCGGAGCGAGGGCGGATGGGCGCCGGGTATACCGCTCGCTTCGTCTCCGGCCGCGAGTGCCGCGACGGGTTGCGCCGCGCCGTCCACGGACGGGCCCGCCAGGTCGCCATTGCCATGGGCGACGTTGCGGCGATCGGTACCGCTGTAGTCGGCACCGTCGACGATCGGGGTGTCTCCGGCAGGGGTGCCGCTCGTCACGGGCTGCGCTCCTGAGCTTGGGACGAACCCCGCCGGCGGGGCGAGGCGGTAGGGCATCCTACCGCCTCCCGGTTATTACGCCTTAATGCGTTCCGTCGCGCGGAGCCTCGGCGTCAAGCGCGAATAAGGCCAACAGGTCGTAGGCGAGGTTCGCCGCCGCGAGCGCCGTGATCTCCGCGTGGTCGTAGGGCGGGGACACTTCCACGATGTCGGCGCCGACCAGCCGCAGACCGGCGAACCCGTGCAGGATCATCTGAAGCTCCCGTGTCATCAGACCCCCGGCCTCTGGCGTTCCGGTGCCCGGAGCGTGCGCCGGGTCCAGCGCGTCGACGTCGATACTCACGTACACCGGCCGGTCGCCGACACGCGAGCG
>NZ_DASZGI010000029.1:0-11981 GCF_035938995.1 Actinocrinis sp. | reverse complement strand
CCGCGGATCTTGTTGACCACCAGGGTGGCCAGGGCCTCGCCCTCGACGTCCTCGGCGATGATCAGCAGCGGCTTGCCCGACTGCATGACCTTCTCCAGGATCGGCAGCAGGTCCTTGACGTTGCTGATCTTGGAGTTGGCGATCAGGATGTACGGGTCCTCGAGGACCGCCTCCTGCCGCTCCATGTCGGTGGCGAAGTAGAAGTTGATGTAGCCCTTGTCGAAGCGCATGCCCTCGGTGAGCTCGAGCTCGAGGCCGAAGGTGTTGCTCTCCTCGACGGTGATGACGCCTTCCTTGCCGGCCTTGTCCATGGCCTCGGCGATCAGCTCGCCGATCGCCGGGTCGGCGGCCGAGATGGAGGCGGTCGACGCGATCTGCTCGCGCGTCTCGACCTCCTTGGCCAGCGCGGACAGCTCCTCGCTGATGCGCTCGACGGCGGCCTCGATGCCCCGCTTCAGGGCGATCGGGTTGGCGCCGGCGGCTACATTGCGCAGGCCCTCGCGGACCAGCGCCTGCGCCAGCACGGTCGCGGTGGTGGTGCCGTCGCCGGCGACGTCGTCGGTCTTCTTGGCGACTTCCTTGACCAGCTCGGCCCCGATCTTCTCGTACGGGTCCTCGAGCTCGATCTCCTTGGCGATGGAGACGCCGTCGTTGGTGATGGTGGGGGCGCCCCACTTCTTCTCCAGCACGACGTTGCGGCCCTTCGGCCCCAGCGTCACCTTCACGGCGTCCGCGAGCTGGTTCATCCCGCGCTCGAGGCCGCGACGCGCCTCCTCGTCGAACGCGATGATCTTAGCCATGTGGTTCAGTCCTCCCGAAAAGGGACAAAATTTATGGCTCCACGGGCGCCCGCGACGGCCGGTGCTCGCGCACCTCACCAGTGGAAGCGAATCTCTTGGTGCTGCGTCTGGTGGATCTTCATCTGGTAGCACTCTCATCCGGAGAGTGCCAGCTCCCATGATTAGCACTCGGCACCTCTGAGTGCAAGCCGGGTTCCCCGGCGGTCGCGGCCCGACGAAGCCGCCAGAGAGCCGACGGGGAGCGAAAGATCCCGCGGCGGAGGCGAACAACGATTGCGGCCGCGCCACCCTTTCGCCGCCCCTTGTCAATTCAGTAGCCCGCCGATGACGCACGGTTATCTGATATGTCGGCTGACTGGAATGACAATTGAAAAGGAATTCGCACCGTCCGTAGCGAACCGGCTACGGAAAGGACGCGCCAGATAAGTGGAGAACTTTATTCCGCTATCGCTGCGGCGAACAAGCGCGAGCGCCGGCCCCCATTCGGGAGTCGGCGCTCGAGAGGTGTGGCGATGAAACCGAACTACAGAGCACGAACCATGTCGGCTTGCGGACCCTTCTGGCCTTGCGAGATCTCGAACTCGACTCGCTGCCCCTCCTCAAGGGTCCGGTACCCATCCATCTGGATCGCGCTGTAGTGGACGAAGACGTCCGCGCCACCGTCGACCGCGATGAAGCCGTAGCCCTTCTCCGCGTTGAACCACTTGACGGTGCCTTGAGCCATTCCAAACTCCTTGCTGCCGGCCCACTTCGTAGATCCCGCCCGTCGCGGGACCGGGTCGTTCGTCCCCCCGCCCCCTGAAGCCTCAGATTTCAAGCCAGGGCCGGTGATGACTGCTGTCGTTCTACTGCGCCGCCCGGACACGGTGTGTGTGGAGTGTCCAACGCGGCCTCGCTGAACTGTGCGACCGGCGCTGAGATTATCCTCAACCGCCCATGGCGCAACAGGTCATTGGGACGATAAATCGCAGCAAGAAAACAGATTCGCGCCATGACAAACCCTGGCGAAATCCCGCGAAACAGGCAGCGATCAAGGAAACGTAATCGTACGGTTACTGATCATCTCAGCCGGTGGGACGGTCTACCACGGGCTGGGATCACCTGACGCTGTGTCACCCCGGTTTGTCTCGCGTCAGCGGCTTAGCGCTACTGCGGAGGTTACAGCACACCGATCCGACTATGACGCAGGGGGTGCTGTCCGGCGCGCCGCACCGGACCGCCCGCAGCCGGGCGCGCGCATTCGATCTCGCCGGGCGGCGCGAGGGACGACAGGGCCGACGGCCACCGAGCACTCATCCCGGTAGCCGACGGCCCGTCCGCGCTTCGTCGGCGATCAACAACCGCCGCTCAACAGCCTCCGGCGACCGCCGGGATGATCGACACCGCGGCGCCGTCCTTGGTCTGCGTTGCCAGGCCGTCGGCGAATCGCACGTCGTCGTCGTCGACGTAGACGTTCACGAAGCGGCGCAGCTTGCCGGAGTCGTCGAGCACGCGCGCCCGGATGCCCGGGTAGGTCGCCTCCAGCGCGTCGATGACCTCGGCCAGGGTCGCGCCTTCGGCAGGCACCTCGGCGGCTCCGCCGGTGTAGCTGCGCAGAATGGTCGGGATGCGAACGGTGACGGCCATGGCTGGCGCTCCTTACTCTCGGACGTCTCGGGGATGGTGGAGGGGAATCACAGTCCCGCGGCGCGGAACGCGGCCAGCGAGGGCTTGATGGTGGCGGTGACGCCGGTCCCGGCGACCGCGTCCAGGGTCTTGAGCCCGTCGCCGGAGTTGATCACGACCGTCTCCGCATCCGGGTCGAGCTTCCCCTGCTCGGCCAGCTTCTTCAAGACGGCGACGGTCACCCCGCCCGCCGGCTCGGCGAAGATCCCCTCGGTGCGCGCCAGCCGGCGGATCGCGTCGACGATCTGCGCGTCGGTGACGTCCTCCACCGCCCCGCCGGTGCGCCGGACCGCGTCCAGCACGTACGGGCCGTCGGCGGGGTTGCCGATCGCCAGCGACTTGGCGATCGTGTCCGGGCGCACCGGCTGGACCACGTCGCGCCCCGCCTTGTACGCGGCGGACACCGGCGAGCACCCCTCCGCCTGCGCGCCGAAGATCCGGTAGGGCCGGTCCTCGACCAGGCCCAGTGCGATCAGCTCCTTGAAACCCTTGTCGATCTTGGTCAGCTGCGAGCCGGACGCGATCGGGATGACGATCTGCGCGGGCAGCCGCCAGCCGAGCTGCTCGGCGATCTCGAAGGCCAGGGTCTTGGAGCCCTCGGAGTAGAAGGGGCGCAGGTTGACGTTCACGAAGCCCCAGCCCTCGCCGGCCTCGTCGCCGATCAGCTCCGAGCAGAACCGGTTGACCTCGTCGTAGGTGCCGTCGATGGCCACCAGCCGGCCGCCGTAGACCGCGGCCATGACGATCTTTCCGGTCTCCAGGCCGGCCGGGACGAACACGCACGAGTCGAGCCCGGCCCGCGCCGCCGCCGCGCCGACCGCCCCGGCCAGGTTGCCGGTCGAGGAGCAGGACAGGGTAGTGAAGCCGAGCGAGCGGGCCGCCTCGAGCGCGATGGCCACGACGCGGTCCTTGAACGAGTGCGTCGGGTTGCCCGAGTCGTCCTTGACATACAGCGACCGCAGGCCCAGCTCCTTGCCCAGGTTCCCGGCGCGTACCAAGCGGGTCCAGCCTGGGTTGAGGTTGGGCCGGTCGGCGACGTCCGCGGGGACCGGCAGCAGCGGCGCGTAGCGCCAGATGGAGGCCGGCCCGCGCTCGATGTCCGCGCGGGTGATCGCGCCGAAGTCGTAGGCAGTCTCCAGAGGGCCGAAACAGGATTCGCAGACGTACCGCGGGCCGATCGGGCTGCGCTCGCCGCACTCCCGACAGGACAACGCGACCGCGCGGCCGAACGCGGCCTGGCCGGAGGCGGTCAACGGGACGCCCGGCGTGCCGGCAGAGGTGGCGGCAACGGCGTTGGCAGTGGTGGATGCGGGTGCGAAAGTCATGGGCGAGGCCTCTCTCCTCATCTTCCCCGCCGGACCTCGGCGGGACGGATTTGGCACCTGCTCCCGATGGGGCCTCGCTGCGCGAAGTCATCAGGGCGGTTGCCGGAGCGTCGCAGGGCCGTTCCCTCAGCTCCTCTGGATGAGCAAAACCAGTATGAAGTTGTCCGCCGGTGCACCGACCGGCTCTTGTCGCACTGTACCTGAAGTGCACTGTCTGCACGGCACTCTACCTGAACGCCGCCGCGGCTCCACCCCCGTTTCAATCCGTGGGCAGCGCCGACGTGACCATGATCGACTGGCGTCTCGACGGGTGGACGGGCAGGGTGAGCAACGCAACACGACCCGGTCGTCCCGGTCCGGCCGTAAGGGGTTTCGCCCCCACCGTCCGGGAAACAGCCTACGTGGGCGCGGCCCCGACCGGGGCGGCGCGCACGACCGGCCGGCGCCGACACGCCCGGCCGGACGCCTGCCCGGGCACACGAGTTGGACCGGGCCCGACGCAGGAAACGATCACGAAAATGCGCGGCACGGAGAAGGCCTCGGTTCTGCTCGCCTCGAACCGGGGGCCGGTCTCGTTCACCTCCTCGGACGACGGCGTCCTGACCGCGAAACGGGGCGGCGGCGGACTGGTCTCCGGGCTGTCCTCGGTGGCTGCCGACGGCGCCGGGCAGGTCTGGGTCTGCGCCGCGCTGTCCGACGGCGACCGCGAGGCGGCCGAGAGATGTCCGGGCGGACGGCTCGACCGCGCGGGCCTCGTCGACTCCTCGATGCCGGTCCGGCTGCTGGACATAGATCCGGAGACGCTGCACGGCGCCTACAACGGCGTCGCCAACTCCACGCTCTGGTTCATCCAGCACATGCTCTACGCGACGCCGTTCGCTCCGGCGTTCGGGCAGGCGGCCGCCCTCGAATGGGACGCATACACGGCCTACAACAAGGCTTTCGCGGATGCCTTAGCGGATGAGGCGGCGCCTGAGGCACGCGTCCTTGTGCAGGACTACCATCTTGCCCTCGTTCCGAAGCTGCTCCGGGATCTACGGCCGGACCTGCGCATAGGCCACTTCTCGCACACCCCCTGGGCACCGCCGGACTACTTCCGGATCCTGCCCGACCACATCGCGGACGCGGTGCTGGAAGGGATGCTCGGCGCTGATTACCTCGGCTTCCTGACGGAGCGTTGGGCGCGCGCCTTCATGGACTGCTGCGTGCGGCAGTTCGGCGCGCAGGCCGACTACGGCCCGGCCGGGATGTCGGTGAGCAGCGACAGGGCGGGCCACGAGACGCCGACCCGGATCGGTGTGCACGGCCTCGGCGTGGACGCCCCGTCGATGATCGAGCGGGCCTCGCGCTCCGATGTCGACGACCGGCTCGCGACGCTCCGCGAGGCGGTCGGCGACCGCCAGGTGATCGTGCGGGTCGACCGCACCGAGCTGTCGAAGAACATCGTGCGCGGGCTCGATGCCTATGCCGACCTGTTGCGCCGGTACCCGGAGTGGCGCGGCCGCGTCGTGCACATCGCCTTCGCCTATCCCAGCCGCTACGACCTGCCGGAGTACCGCGACTACACGGCGGCCGTGACCAGTACGGCGAAGGAGATCTCGGACGAGTTCGGCACCCCGGACTGGCAGCCGCTGATCCTGCACGTCGAGGACGACTTCGCCCGCTCGCTCGCCGCCTACCGGATCGCGGACGTGGCGTTGGTCAACCCGATCCGGGACGGGATGAACCTGGTGGCGAAAGAGATACCGATCATCGCGTCGGCCACCGGCGGCGGCTGCGGCCTGGTCCTTTCGCGGGAGGCCGGTGCGTTCGCGGAACTGGGCGAGGACGCGCTCGTGGTGAACCCGTACGACATCACGGGAACGGCGGACGCGCTGCACGAGGCACTGGCGATGGACCGCGACGAGCGGCGTGCGCGGTGCGGTCGGCTCGCCGCCGCGGGCGCGGCGCTTCCGCCGCAGCAGTGGCTCGCGGACCAGCTCGCGGCGCTCTGAGCCGCCGGCGAGGTGAAGTATTTCGGCCCGCTGGAGGACGGATGCGCACGTCCTGAGCCCGGCGCAGGTCAGCGGCCGGCAGGTCGGGAGCCCTCCGCGCGGCTGGATGTGAGTCGCGTCACGGACGGGGATGGTTCGATCTGGCCCGCTGGCGCACCTCGCGGCGCCGCCGCAGCCGGCCGACCACCGTCGGCTCGAACTCCAGCGCCTCGGGCCGGTCAAGCAGCGCGTTGAGGACTTGGTAGTACCGGTTCGCGGAGATCCCGAACTGGTCGCGGATGGCCTGTTCCTTCGACCCGGCGTACTTCCAGTGCTGCTTTTCGAACGTCAGCACGGCTCGGTCCCGCTCCGAGAGCTCGCCGCGCGGTGACTCGTGTTTCTCCTGCGCCTCTTGAGCCTGCACGTCACGAGATTCGACGGATGTTGCTGAGCCGCCGTCAGACTGGCGCGGCAAAAAGGCTTCTGCCGCCTCGGACGGCTGCGCGTTGCGCTGCTCCGGCAGGTCCGCCGTGAAAGTCGCGTCGTCGTGCGGTGATTCGGATGCCATCCCGTCCCTCCACGACCGCCGGTCCATCCCGTCCATTGTCATCGTAAGCGCGAGTACTGACAGGTCGAGTGGAGCGAGCCCGTGGCGTCCGCGAGCGCAACCGGGCATGGAAGAGATCTGATGATCCAGAGCCGACCAGGGCGGAGACCGGTCGGTCCCGGCGCCCCGGCCTCGACCTTGGCAGCCCCCGTTCTCGACCTTGGCAACGGGATGTCTCCTGGCCGTCGCTCTGGCACCGCCCGATCGCTGTGGCGTAAGGTGTTGCCGCTAAGGTCTATACCAATATGGTCCAGTAACGCGGGGGCGCGCGCTCCCCTCGACACGGACTGCCCGCCCAGCACCCAAGGTTGTCCCGATGCCAGTTCTGCGCCATGCCCGCCTCGTACTGCCCGGCCGCGTCGTCGAGGACGGCTGGCTGAGCACCGACGGCGAGCGGATCGCCGCGCTCGGCGCCGGAGACCCGCCCGCGAGCGACGGGGCCGTGGCCGGGAACGGCGCCGCGATCGACCTTTCCGGCAGCTACGTCGTCCCCGGATTCGTCGACATGCACGTGCACGGCGGGGGCGGCGGCGCCTTCTCCTCGGGGCGGATCGAGGAGGCCCGCGACGCGGTCGCGTTCCACCTGGCCCACGGCACCACCACGATCATGGCGTCGACGGTCACCGACACCATCGCCAACCTCGAGCACTACGTCTCCGACCTGGCCGAACTGGTCGAGGACGGGCTGCTGGCCGGCATCCACCTCGAGGGCCCGTTCATCGCCCGCTCCCGGTGCGGGGCGCACGATCCGAACCTGTTGCGCGACCCCGAGCCGTCCGCGGTGCGGCGGCTGATCAAGGCCGGGCGGGGCGCGGTGCGCATGGTCACCCTCGCCCCGGAGCTCGAATACGGGCTCGAAGCGACCGGGCTGCTCGCCGACGCGGGCGTGATCGCCGCCTTCGGGCACACCGACGCCACCTACACCGAGGCCGGCGGGGCGATCGCCCGCGGCGCGCGGGTGGCCACCCACGTCTTCAACGCCATGCGGCCGGTGCACCACCGCGAGCCGGGACCGGTCACCGCCGCGCTCGAACACGACGAGGTCTTCGTCGAGCTGGTCAACGACGGGATGCACGTGCACCCCTCCGTCGTCGGACTGGTGTTCGCCGCGGCCGGCGCGCACCGGGTCGCGCTGATCACCGACGCGATGGAGGCCGCGGGCGCCGCCGACGGCCAGTACCCGCTCGGCCCGCTGACGGTCGAGGTGAGCGGCGGGGCGGTGCGCGTGGCCGGTACCGACACCCTGGCCGGGTCGACCCTCACCATGGACAACGCGCTGCGCAACACCGTGCTCAGCGTCGGCGTGCCGATCGAGGAGGCGGCGGTGTCCGCCTCGCTCACCCCGGCGCGGGCACTCGGCCTCGATGACCGGGTCGGCTCGCTCGAGGTCGGCAAATACGCGGATCTGGTGGTCCTCGACGGGGATCTGCGGGCGACCGGAGTCATGCGCCACGGCCGGTGGGCGACCGCTCCGGTGGCGAGCGGACGGTCCGTCACTCTTTAGGCGGAGCCGCTATGCCGCTTTTCCACCCGAATGGTTGATAGAAGACCAGATGCCACCCTTTTGACGGTTATGCCGCCCCACCTCTGCTGCGAGAATCCCGGGTGAACGTGCCACTCGTCGTCACCGGGCGCGCTCCGCACAGGTCCGGCGGTTCCAACCGACAAAACAGGGAGCGATCGTGGTTCTCTCGGTCTCCGGTGTACTGCTGCTCGGGATCATCGTCTTCATCCTCTTCCGCAAGGACGGGCTGAAGATCTCGCACATGATCGTCTGCATGCTGTTCGGCTTCTACCTCGCCTCCACCTCCATCGCGTCGCAGATCCGCACCAGCACCTCGGCGATCACCGGGTTCATCAGCGGGCTGCACTTCTGACCCCAGCCGCCGAGGAAGACGCTGTCCAAGAAGACACAGCCCTAGAAGACGCAGCGTCCAAGAAGGCACAGCGCCGAGAGGTACGCCCATGGCACCGGCCGCCAGAACCGCGGACTCGATGTGGACGCGGCTGGGCCAGACCGTCCGCGAGTCGGGACTGGTGGTCTGGTTCAACGACTCCGTGCGCGGCCACCCCGCGATCGGCCGCACCCACCGCCTGGCCCTGGAGCTGCGGGCTCGAGTCTTCGACATCTGCTATCCGTTGATCGTGCTGGCCCGCGGCACCCGTCGCGGCCTCGGCCTGCTGCGCGCGTGGTGGGGTGGCTCGTCGAAGGAAAAGCGCCGGCTCCAAGTCGTGGTCGTGGTCGCCTGCCTTATCGGCGTGGTGGTGCTTCGCTACGGCCCAGTGCTTGTGGTGCTCGCCTTCATCGCCACCGCGGGCTGGCTGGGCCGGGACACCTCACGCAAGGGCGCCGATACGGAGACCAAGCAGCACATCTCGCGCCTCCAGGCGGTCTACAACGGCCTGGTCCCCTACCTCCAGGACGACGACGATCCGGACAAGCACTTCAAGCCGGGCGGCAGCTACCGGGACGCCTTCAAGTCCTGGGAGTTCGACGAGCAGGACCGGCTGGTGCGCCTGGCGTTCGACTACTCGGAGTACTTCCGGGACGGCGAGGCGGACAGCCGGGCCAAGGTCGAGCGAGCGCTTGAAGGGAAGATCGGCCACGCGAACGAGTACCTGTACGCCTGGGACGAGGAGGCCAACCGGCTCGAGGTGCGGGTCCTGCCGCCGCTGGCGTCGGACGTCGCCGTGCAGCAATGGCCGGTGGCCGAGATCGAGTTCGTGCTCGGCTTCACCGATCCGGACTCGGCCGGACGCACGATCCCAGTGCTCGTGCCCGATCCGGACGGCACCGAGGACACCCTGACGCCGGAGGCGACGGCGGCGCGCGGCGGTGTCCCGGCCGGCTTCGTGGTGGCGCAGCTGGCCCCGGTAATCTGGCGGATCGGCGCGCCCGACCGCACCGCCCACCTGCTGCTGACCGGCGGTCCGATGAGCGGGAAGTCCACGGCGCTACGGGCGCTGCTCGGCCAGGCGCTCGACCGCGGACACCGGATCGCGGTCGTGGACACCGACCGCACGGCGGATTACCGAGCACTCGTCGGGCGGCCCGGCGTCGTCCGAGTGGCCGAAGACCCGGCAGACTCGCTCGAGCTTTTGGACTGGGTCGGCAACGAGGCCGAGCGCCGGGCCGCTTACGGCGGCGCGAACGGGCCCCTGACGCTCCCTGCACCGGCGGCCGCGACTGAGAGACCGGATAGGGCGCCGCAGGGCGTCTCAGGGGCCGCAGAGGACGGCGAAGAGCGCCAGCCCGAGCGCCCGCTGTGGCTCTTCATCGACGACCTTCCCGAGCTGTGCGCGGCCGCGCGCGAGCTGAGCCGGCCCGATCCGCAGGACGCCTTAGTCGCGTTGGCGGGAAAGTCCCGGCCGGGAGACCTGAACCTCGTGGTGACGGCCCGTTCCGAGCAGCTCGGCACGCTACGCGCTCCCCTGCTCGGCCGGCTCGGTTCACGCATCGCCCTGGGCCGAATGGACCCGGCCGGCTCGACCCTGCTCTTCGGCGGCACGCTGGAACTCGGCGGCGCCGGCATGATGCCGCCCGGCCGGGGCTACGCCAGGCTCGGCCCCACTGGTCCGGTCATCCGGGTGCAGTCGCCCTACGCGCCCACCCTCGCGACAGTCGCGTGAACGAAGCCCGCGCGCGCTTGCGGGCGTACATCTCCCGGTCGGCCGAGCCGAGCAGCTCCTGCGCGCGCTCCTCGGCGGCCAGCGCGTTCTCCGGCCGGGCCGGCTCGTAGGCCAGCCCCAGCGAAACCCGTACCAGCAGCTTGGCCCCGCCGATCGGCATCGGGTGGGCGAACGCCTGATCGATCCGGTCCATGAGGACCTTCGCCTCGTCCGACCCGATGCCGGCGGCCACCACCACGAACTCGTCGCCGCCCACCCGGGCGACCACGTCCTCGCCGCGCACCGCCCCGCGCAGCCGCTCGGCCACCACCCGCAGCACGTTGTCGCCGACGGCGTGCCCGCGCGAGTCGTTGACCTCCTTGAACCGGTCCAGGTCGCAGAACACCACCGCGATCGGGATCTGGTCGGCCAGCATCGCGATCAGCCGCTCGTTGAGCTCGACCGGATTGGCCAGGCCGGTGAGCGCGTCGTGCCGGGCCTGGTGGCGCAGGTGCTCCTCCCGGCGGTGGCGCTCGGCTATGTCGGAGCGCAACTCCTCGCGCTCCTGCTCGAGCCGGGCCAGCCGGCGCGCCGACTCGTCATGGCGGCGCGCGTTGAGGATGGCGATCGCGGCCTGCTCGGTGAACATCTCCAGCACGTCGCCGACCCAGGCCGGGGGTATCCGGCCGTCCCCGGGATCGCCCAGCCAGAGGATGCCCACCAGCTCCCCCGCCGCATCCCGCATCGGCGCCATCAGGCTGTAACCGTCCAGCCAGGAACCGGCGCCCGGCTCCGCGGCGTCCGCTGCCTCTCGCGCCTCTTCCGTCTTCTCGCGCGGTCCGGCGGGGAAGCGTATGCCGCCGGGAACGCTCCCGAGCGGCGTGTCGCGCAGCAGCCAGTGCGAGCCCCACGGCTCGGCGATGTCCAGCAGCTTCTCGGCGGCGCGGCGGGCGCAGACGTTGCCCAGCAGCGCTTCGGCCAGCTCAGGGGGCCCGGCGATGGCCCGGCAGTGCAGGTCGCCGTCCTCGCGGACGACGTTCACCGCGACGTTCTTGAAGGGGGTACAGCCGGCGACCCCGTCGGCGATCGCCTGGAGGGTGGCGTCGAGACCGACTGCCGTGTTGACCCCGGTGATGGCCCGGTGGACGGGGCGGAGGGCGGACAGGGGAAGAAGCCCTTCCGTGCCCTGATCCACCACGTCGGACCCCGATCACTCGTGCTCGGACGGTGCGCTGCCAGGCCAGGCGCCGTGCCGGCCTGTCGGGCTGGTTGGCGGAAACCGGGTCCGTACCGGGCCTCCACTGAACGCACCGAGCCAGACACGGAATGTACAACATGAACGGCCGATCGCACCAGGCAGTCTTCCAGCCCTGACACTCCTGGGGTGGGCACGGCGGCCGCCCCGGGTAAAGAATCAGCAAGGATCATCACGATCGGCGCAGCGGGGGTGGGCCGCCGTGTCGTAGGAGGCGTCCGTGCGGTACCGTTCCAGGGTGGGTGTATCAGGCATGGACCATCCAATGATCGGGGCGGAGGCATTCGAGGCGGCCCGACGGGGCGCCTACGTGCCCCCCGTGAATGTGGGCGGCCGGGCGGTCAGGGACCGACTGGACCGCCATCTGACCGCGCTCGTGCCCGAATCGGCCGACCCGCGGCTGGTCAGGACGTCCGGCGGCGTGCGTACCGACTCCGCACGGCTGGCCGGCGCGGCCCAGACGGTGGAGCTGCTGCGCGAGATCACCCCGCGGCCGTCCGCACCGACGAAGCGCCGGATCTCGCTGCGGGCGCCGCTGCGCTCGTTCAAGCGCTGGATAGGCTTCTAGCCCGAATCCGGCGAAACCGGCGGATCGTCCCGGACGTGCGGCCGCGCACCATGCCGTGTGGCGCAGGTGTCCGTGAGCGATATGCCCGTTTCGTTCCTAGATCTCCAGAATCGCCGAATGTGCGTTTCCCAATAATCGGCGGCGTAGCGAAGCGGCCCTCCCAGGTTCCTGGGAGGGCC
>NZ_DASZGI010000028.1:0-19512 GCF_035938995.1 Actinocrinis sp. | reverse complement strand
GCCATGATCTCGGACTCCGCGCGCCCGGAGCTCCGGGCGTATGCGGCCAGTTGCTCCCTTACTCGGGACGGCAGCGAAAGTTCGGGTTCCACGAGATCAGCCTGCACCCGCGGGCGGAATGAGGGAAGTCAGAGTTCCGCTATTCACACGATCGTGCTATCAACCTGGCACGTCGAAGCCACGTTGGGACCAAAAGAGCTGAAGCCGGGACAGTCGGGGTAAGGCGGCCTAGCGGCGGTTCGCCGGGGCGGTTCAGGACACACCGAGCGCGCCGGTCGACTCTGAGGCCGACGGCGCGCTGGAAACCTCGTACGTGCTTACGCCTGGGGGGTCGTCGTGCTCTGCGGCACCGCGTCCGCCGGCTGCGCGGTCGGCTGATTGACGACCCTGCCCTCCACGGCCTGCGGCGCGACGGGCGCGGCGGTCGACTGGGCCGGCCGGTCGTCCTGGGCCGCCGCCTTCATCTCGGACTTGAAGATGCGCAGCGACTGGCCGACGGAGCGGGCGGCGTCGGGGAGCTTGCGGGAGCCGAACAGCACCACGACGACCCCGAGAATGAGGACGATATGCCAGCCCTCGAACGCGCCTCTAAGCATGATCCGACTCTCCTACTGCATCACGAGACCGGGCCGTTTCGTCCGGTACACGATTCAGACTAACCTGCCGCTCTGGGGTCCGGCGAGGGCTCCAGCGCCACGATCTCGTCGCGAAGGCCCCGTGCCGCCGCGCGCAGCGCCTCCTCGCTGTCCACGCCGAGCGATCTGGCGTGCACGACAACGGCGAGCAGCAACTGTCCGACGCCGTCCGGATTCGTGATGTTTTCGCGCAGTTCACGGGGCAGTTCCGGCCCTTCGACGGCGACTCCCGCGTTGCGCGCCCGCTTGTACAGCTTGTCGGCCAGCGAAAGGGCGGGCTGGGCGAGCGGCACCCCCTCGACCGCCGAGGTGCGACCCTTCTCCGCGGCTTTGATCTTGTCCCAGTTCGCCTCGACGTCGGCGGCGGTCTCGGCGACCACTCCCCCGAAGACGTGCGGGTGTCGGCCGATGAGCTTGCGCGCCACCCCTTCCGCGACGTCGTCGATGGTGAACGGGTCTTCCGGGTGCTCTTGGGCGATACGGGAGTGGAAAGCGACCTGCAGCAGCACGTCGCCGAGTTCCTCGCGCAGGGCGTCGCGGCCCGGGCCGGGCTCGTCCGGGTGCCCGTCCTCGATGGTCTCGGCCGTCTCGTAGGCCTCCTCCAGCAGGTACTTCACCAGCGACTGGTGCGTCTGCTCGGCGTCCCAAGGGCAGCCGCCCGGGGAGCGGAGCCGGTCCATGACCCGCACGAGGTCCAGGACCTTGGCGCCGGGCAGGTCGTAGCTGCCGGGCAGCAGCTCCAGCTCGACGTCCGAGCCGAACGCGAGTTGCTCACCGAGCGCCTGGGTCAGTTCGGGGTCGCCGTCGTCGGCCGCGATCCAGGCCACCGTCGCGCCGGCCTGCGCCTGGCCCACTAGGTCGCGGGCGATCTCGTGGGGGTCCACGTCGCTGTCGAAGACCACGATCTGCACGTCGGCGTCGTCGAGGTAGGGCAGCGCGGGGTGGTCCGGCGAGCCGGTGTGCACGACGGCGCCGGCCGTGGTGATCAGCCGCCACGCGGCGGCGGAGAGCAGGCCGGGCGCCACGCGCGGGGAGAAGGAGATGAGGACGATTCTTCCTGCCGCCATGCCGACAAGGTTACGGGGCGCCCTCACATCAGCAGACAGCTACATCAGGAGCACGGCGTCGATCAGCGCCCGGCACCAGCTGAGCAGTTCGAGCCCGGTCACCGGCTGGCCGCCGAGCCGCTGCGTCACCGGCTTGGGCACCAGGATCGTCTGGGTCGGCGCCTTGACCAGCGACTTCGGATACACCCGCTGCAACCGCATGCTCTGGGACTCGCGCAGCTCGACCGGGGCGAACTTGATGTAGTTGCCCTGCATCGCGATCTCGGTGAGCCCGGCGGTCCGGGCGTGCGCGCGGAACAGGGCGACCGCGAGGAGGTTGCCGACCGGCGGCGGCAGCTGCCCGTAGCGGTCGACCAGCTCGTCGTGCACCTCGGTGACGCCGGACGGATCGGTGATCGAGGCGATGCGCTTGTAGGCCTCCAGGCGCAGCCGCTCGTCCGGCACCCAGTCGTGCGGGATGTGCGCGTCGATCGGCAGATCCACCCGGACGTCCGCGGGCTCCGGCTCGGTGCGTCCTTCGGCCAGGGCGCGGAACTCGTTGACCGCCTCGCCGACCATGCGTACGTAGAGGTCGAAGCCGACGCCCTCGATGTGCCCGGACTGCTCGCCGCCGAGCAGGTTGCCCGCGCCGCGGATCTCCAGGTCCTTCATCGCCACGTACATACCTGCGCCGAGGTCCGTGTGCTGCGCGATCGTGGCCAGGCGCTCGTGTGCGGTCTCGGTGAGCGGCTTCTCCGGCGGATAGAGGAAATAGGAGTAGGCGCGCTCACGGCCTCGGCCGACCCGGCCGCGCAGCTGGTGCAGCTGCGCGAGGCCGAACGCATCCGCGCGCTCGACGATCAGGGTGTTCGCGTTGGCGATGTCGATGCCGGACTCGACGATGGTGGTGCACACCAGCACGTCGAACTCGCGGTTCCAGAAGTCGACGATGAGGCGCTCGAGGGTGTGCTCGTTCATCTGGCCGTGCGCGACGGCGACCCGGGCCTCGGGGACCAGCTCCCGGAGGCGGCTGGCGGCCCGGTTGATCGACTCGACCCGGTTGTGGATGTAGAAGACCTGGCCCTCACGCAGCAGCTCGCGCCGGACCGCGGCGGCGATCTGCTTCTCCTCGTAGGCGCCGACGAAGGTGAGCACCGGGTGGCGTTCCTCGGGCGGGGTCTGGATCGTGGACATCTCGCGGATGCCGGTGACCGCCATCTCGAGCGTGCGCGGGATGGGCGTCGCGGACATCGTCAGCACGTCCACGTTGGCCCGCATCTGCTTGAGGTGCTCCTTGTGCTCGACGCCGAAGCGCTGCTCCTCGTCCACGATCACTAGGCCCAGGTCCTTGAACCTGGCGTCCTTGGAGAAGAGGCGGTGGGTGCCGATGACGACGTCGACCGTGCCGTCGGCCAGGCCGCGCAGCACCTCGGCCACCTCCTTGTCGGTCTGGAACCGGGAGAGCGCCTTGATGTTGATCGGGAACTGGGCGTAGCGCTCGGCGAACGTGGACAAGTGCTGCTGGACGAGGAGCGTGGTGGGGACGAGAACCGCCACCTGCTTGCCGTCCTGCACTGCCTTGAACGCGGCGCGCACCGCGATCTCGGTCTTGCCGTAGCCGACGTCGCCGCAGATGAGCCGGTCCATCGGGACCGGCTTCTCCATGTCGGCCTTGACCTCTTCGATACAGGCGAGCTGGTCGGGCGTCTCGATATATGGGAACGCGTCCTCCAGCTCCCGCTGCCAGGGGCTGTCCGGGCCGAACTGGTGGCCGGGCGCGGACATCCGCGCCGAGTACAGCTTGATCAGGTCCGCGGCGATCTCCTTGACCGCCTTGCGCGCCCGGCTCTTGGCCTTCTGCCAGTCCGCGCCGCCGAGCCGGTGCAGGGTCGGGGATTCGCCGCCGACGTACTTGGTGACCTGTTCGAGCTGGTCGGTGGGGACGAAGAGGCGGTCCCCGGGCTGTCCGCGCTTGCTGGCGGCGTACTCGATGACGAGGTATTCGCGGGTGGCCCCGGCGACGGTGCGCTGGACCATCTCGACGTAGCGGCCGACGCCGTGCGCCTCGTGGACCACGTAGTCGCCCGCCTTGAGCTGGAGCGGATCGACCATGTTGCGGCGGCGCGACGGCATCCGGCGCATGTCGCGAGTGGTTGAGCGCTGGCCGGCGATGTCGGTCTCGGTGAGCACTGCGGTGCGGGCCCGCTCGAGCACGAAGCCGTGGTCGATCGAGCCGGTCGCGACGTGCACGACACCGGGGTCCGGCGGGCCGGTCAGCTCAAGGTCGAGCCGGGCGCCGAGATCGGCCGCCTTCGCCACCTCGACCAGGCGCTCGGCCGAGCCGTGGCCCTCGGTGACCAGCACTACGCGCCAGCCGTCGTGGATCCAGCCGTGGATGTCGGACAGCGCTCGCGCCGTCTCGCCGCGGTACTCGGGCGCGGCGACGGCCGTCGAGGCCTCGGTGTCGTCGGATTCGAGGACGTCGTCGGTGAACTCGGCGAGCGCGGCGTCGGCGACGAACGGGGTCACCGACCACCAGGACAAGCCGAGCTCGCGGGCGTGTTCGCGCACGTCGGCGAGCGACCAGAGGGAGGCGGCGTTGAGGTCCAGCGGCGCGGCCGCGCCCATCGCCGCCGCGGCCCAGGATGCCTCCAAGAACTCGCGCGACGTGCTGACCAGGTCGGCGGCGCGGGCGCGGATCCGCTCCGGGTCGCACATGACCACGTGCGTGCCCTCCGGGAGCAGGTCGATCAGCAGCTCCATCCGGTCGACCAGGACCGGCGCGAGCGATTCCATCCCCTCCACGGCGATACCCTCGGCGATCTTCCCGAAGACGTCGGCGAGGGCGGGGAACTCCGCGGCGAAGCCGTGCGCCCGCTTGCGAACGGTCTCGGTCAGCAGCAGTTCGCGGCACGGCGGCGCCCACAGGCCGTGCTGGGCGACCTCGAGCGAGCGCTGGTCGGCGACCTTGAAATAGCGGATCTCCTCGACGCTGTCGCCCCAGAACTCCAGCCGCAGCGGATGCTCCTCAGTGGGCGGGAAGACGTCGAGGATGCCGCCGCGCACGGCGAAGTCACCGCGCTTCTCCACCAGGTCGGTGCGCAGGTAGGCGGCATTGGCCAGGCGGTTCACGACCTCGTCGAGTTCGATCTCGTCCCCGGCCACCACGCGCACCGGCTCCAAGTCGCCGAGCCCGGCGACCTGGGGTTGCAGGACGGCGCGGATGGGCGCGACGACGACCTTAGGCAGGCCGACCGCACCTGAATCTGACACACCGTCGCCTTCGGGATGGGTGAGCCTGCGCAGGACCGCGAGACGTCGGCCGACCGTGTCAGAGCGAGGGGAGAGCCGCTCGTGCGGCAGTGTCTCCCAGGCCGGGAACTCGGCCACGGCGGCGTCGCCGAGCAGGCTGCGCAGCGCGGCGGCCAAGTCGTCGGCCTCCCGCCCGGTGGCGGTGACCGCGAGCAGCGAGCGTCCGGACCGGGCGGCGATCGCGGCCAGCGCGAAGGGCCGCAGCCCGGGCGGCGCGGTCAGGTCGAGGCGGGGGCGCGTGCCGCCGCGCGCGGCGGCGATCGCGGCGGCGACGGCGGGGTCTTGGGCGACGGGGCCGAGTAGTCCGGACAGGGGCATGGGGGACTCCTCGCGGATCACGAGCGGGCAACGCGGACTACCCCCAGTCCGCGCGGACGGGGGGTGGTTGATTCCAGGGTACGCAGTCGCGCTGACGCGCGCTCGGGGCCGGTTGGAGCGCGGCGCACGGCCCCGGAGCCAAAGGGCCCCGGAGCCAAAGGGGCGTCCAGTCCCGACGCGAGGAGCCGTGCGCCCCGCTGACGCGGAGCGGCCGGGCTGGGTGGGCGGGTCTCAGTTCTGGTGGAGCCGGGAGCGCGCGGACGGCTGAGCGCCAGCGAGGCCGGAGCACGCGGGTCCGCGGCGGGCATCACGGTAGGCGGCCGATATCAGAACCCGCATCACGCGGGGTGGTCGGCGCGGCACACTGGCGGGGCAGGTCCGGCCTGCGGCGGTGGGCCTGTACTCGCTGCGCTGAGCCGGTTACTGAGCTGGCACAAGAGTCCCCAAAACGGCGCTCCCGCCTACCGCACCCCCGGTCTGCCCAGGTACGGTCTTGTGTATCGCCGTGTGCTGTAGCGGCGCGCGCAGTACGGTGCTAGCTGTTCCGTGACGTAACTGTCGCGAAAAGGGCTGGAGAACGATGACGCAAGGATCGGGCATGGGGTCGCCGACGCGCTCCGCGATACCCAATGGGCAGTTCGCGGGTCGGCTCATCGAGTTCAGCGACCCGGAACTGGACCGCAAGTACCCGCGCGGCGTCTACGTGGACTTCCACGGCTATCCGAACTTCTCGGTCTACGCGCGGCTGGCGGTCGAGATCGCCGACCCGCCGTCCGGGCTGTCGATGGACGAGGTGCGGGTGACCGACGTGATCGCGGCGAACCTGATCGGCGCGGCGAGCGGCGACCCGTTATGGCAGCAGGGCCGGCCTCCGACCGTCACGCCCGAGGCGTGGACGTGGGTGCACGAGGCGCGCAGCCGACGCATGTTCCTCGTGCCCGCTGAGCTCAACGCCTCGTTCCGGCACCACGGCGGCATCGCGACGCTCGGTGTGGATCCGTCGAAGACAGGGCTGTGGCACGAGGGGATGCTCGAACCGGTGGCGTTCGAACGGTCCGGCTCGGTGCCCGAGGAGGCGCTGGTCCAGCTCGAGGGGCAGCTCGGATTCCAGCTGCCGGTGTCCTACCGGCGGTTCCTCGGCGGCACCGACGGCGGCCGGCCGCTGGTCGCCGCGGTCAACCTCAACTGCGGGTTCATCGCGGACGGCTGGCTGTTCGGGCTGCGCCGCTCCGATCCGCACCAGGACCTGGTGTACGCGAACCAGTCGCTGTACGACCGGTTCACCGAGGAGTACCTCGGCATCGGGTTCGTGCAGGGCGGCATGCTCGCGCTCAAGATCCGCGGCGGGGACCTGGGCTCGGTCTGGTACTTCGACGACGACGATCCCCGGGACAACGACGGCCGGGACGCCGCGTCGGTGTGCGCCGAGCTGCTGCACCGCGTCGGCAACGACTTCGACGACTTCGCCCGGCACCTGGTGGCGCTGCCCGCGCAGATCTTGGAGATCTCCGAATCCGCGGTCCGCACCGGACACGCACGCAGCCTGCCGGCCTCTACGGACCTGGGCAGTGCGCTTCCGGACTACCTACAGCCGCGCTAGGCGGCGAGCCGAACCCGAACGGTCGTTGAGTCTCACCGGGTGAACAGGTAAAGACGGTGTGACGTGCGCCGCATAGTATGTGCCCGACATGGGGACAGCGTGGTCGCCAGCAGTTCGCCGATCTGCCGAGGATGAGCCATGCCCGAGACCACCTCAGCCGCCGCCCCCGCCCCGGAATCGGCTCTGCGCGCCGACATCAAGGCCCTGGGCGAGCTGCTCGGACGCACGCTGGTCCGGCAGGAGGGCCAGGAGCTGTACGACCTGGTCGAGGAGATCCGGGCACTGACCCGGTCGGCGGACCCGGCGGACGGCGAGCGGGCCGCGCTGCGCCTGGCGGAGATCGACCTGGCGACGGCGATCCGGCTGGTGCGCGCCTTCAGTTCGTACTTCTATCTGGCGAACGTCACCGAGCAGGTGCACCGCGGCCGGGAGCTGCACGCCGAGCGGGCGACCGTCGGCTCGTGGCTGACGCAGGCGATCGACCGCATCGCCCGGGCGATCGACGACCCCGAGTCCAAGGTGACCCGGGACTGGGTGGAGCAGGTCGTCTCGTACCTCTCGGTCCGTCCGGTGTTCACCGCGCACCCGACCGAGGCCGCGCGCCGCACCATCCTGACCAAGCTGCGCCAGATCGCGCTGCTCCTGGACGCGAACCCGTTCGCCGAGTCCAGCGACCCGGTGGCGCGGCGGCGGGCCGAGCGGAAGCTGGCCGAGCTGGTCGAGTCGCTGTGGCAGACCGACGAGCTGCGCGTCTCCCGGCCCGATCCGACCGACGAGGCCCGCAACGCGCTGTACTACCTGGACGAGCTGCACGCCAGCGCGGTGCCTGACGTACTCGACGAGCTGGCCGCGGAACTGGACCGGATCGACGTCACGCTGCCGGTGGACGCCCGGCCGCTCTCCTTCGGCTCGTGGATCGGCGGGGACCGGGACGGCAACCCGAACGTCACCCCGACGCTGACGCTGGAGATCCTCACGCTCCAGCACGAGCGCGCGATCAGCGACGCGCTCAAGGTGGTCGACCAGCTGCGCTCGGCGCTGTCCACCTCGAAGCGGATCGCCCGGATCACCCCGCAGCTCGAGGAGTCCGTGGCGGCGGACATCGCGGCGCTGCCGGACATCGCGCCGCGCTACAAGCGGCTGAACCAGGAGGAGCCCTACCGGCTCAAGGCGATCTGCGTCCGGCACAAGCTGATCAACACTCGCAAGCGGATCGCGAAGCAGCGGCCGCACGTGCCCGGTGTGGACTACCTCAACGGCGACGAGCTGGTCGCGGATCTGATGCTGATGCGCGAGTCGCTGCTGGCGGACCGGGGCGAGCTGATCGCGCGCGGTTCGCTGGACCAGGTGATCCGCACCGTGTCCGCCTTCGGGCTGCGGCTGGCCACGCTGGATGTGCGCGAGCACGCCGACGCGCACCACCACGCGATCGGGCAGCTGTTCGACCGGCTTGGCGGCGAGGCGTGGCGGTACGAGGACATGCCGCGCGACTACCGGGCCGGGCTGCTGGCCAAGGAACTACGCTCGCGCCGGCCGCTGGCTCTACTGCCGGTCGCCATCCACAAGGCGCCCGACCCGGCGACCGCGACGCCACTGCTGGACGAGGCCGGGGCGCGCACCTTCGGCATTTTCACCGCGATCCGGGAGGCGATCGACCGGTTCGGTCCGGATGTCATCGAGAGCTACATCATCTCGATGTGCCGCGGGGTGGACGACGTGTACGCGGCGGTGCTGATGGCGCGCGAGGCGGGGCTGATCGACCTGCGCGCCGAGCGGGCCGCGATCGGGTTCGTGCCGCTGCTGGAGACGGTCGAGGAGCTGCGGCAGGCCGACACGATCCTCAACGACCTGCTCAGCGACCCATCGTACCGCAAGCTCGTGCGGCTGCGCGGGGACGTGCAGGAGGTGATGCTCGGCTACAGCGACTCGAACAAGGCGGCCGGGATCACCACCAGCCAGTGGGAGATCCACCTGGCGCAGCGGCGGCTGCGCGACGTGGCGCACCGCCACGGCATCCGGCTGCGGCTGTTCCACGGCCGCGGCGGCACGGTCGGGCGGGGCGGCGGGCCGACGCATACGGCGATCCTGGCGCAGCCATGGGGGACACTCGAGGGCGAGATCAAGGTCACCGAGCAGGGCGAGGTGATCTCGGACAAGTACGCGCTGCCGGAACTGGCCCGGGAGAACCTGGAGCTCACCGTCGCCGCGACGCTGGAGTCCTCGGTGCTGCACCTGGGCCCGCGGCAGAGCCCGGAGGCGCTGGCGCGGTGGACCGCGACCATGACCGGGATCTCGGACGCCGCGCACGCCCGGTACCGCGCGCTGGTCGAGGACCCGGACCTGCCGAAGTACTTCCTCGCCTCGACCCCGGTGGACCAGCTCGGCGACCTGCATCTCGGCTCGCGCCCGTCGCGCCGCCCGGACTCCGGCGCGGGACTCGAGGGCCTGCGCGCGATCCCGTGGGTGTTCGGGTGGACCCAGTCGCGGCAGATCGTGCCGGGCTGGTTCGGGGTCGGCACCGGAATCGCGTGGGCGTACCGGGAGGGCCACGCGGACGTGCTGGAGGAGATGTTCGCGGACTGGCACTTCTTCCGGAACTTCCTGTCGAACGTGTCGATGACCCTGGCGAAGACGGATCTGCGGATCGCGGCGCGGTATGTCGACCAGCTGGTGCCCGACGAGCTGCGGCACGTCTTCGACACCATCAAGCAGGAGCACGACCTGACGGTCCAACAGGTGCTGAAGGTCTCGGAAAAGACGGAGTTGCTCGGCCAGAACCCGGTGCTCGCGCGTACCCTGCGCATCCGCGACCGCTACCTCGACCCGATCTCGTACCTCCAGGTCGCGCTGCTCAAGCGGCAGCGGGATGCGGTCGACGCCGGGAACGACGTCGAGCCGCAGCTGACGCGCGCGCTGCTGTTGACGGTGAACGGCGTCGCGGCGGGCCTGCGCAACACCGGCTGAGCGCAGCTGGCGGCAGGGCGGCTGGCGCAAGCGGCTGGGGAAAACCGCATCGGTTGGCTTCGCCGCGCCTGGGCGACTGGGGGAAACCCACGGCCCCCCGGGCGGCTGTCCACAGGTTTGTCCACCGGTCCGAGCGATCCGCGATCCGGGCCCGAGTCGAAGCGGGTTCCGACGGTCAGGCGCCCGCTGCCCCGTATGAGCGATTCCGTCACCGCCCGTTCGGCTTCATGAACAGAACACGAATTCGGTCGGGCCTCCGGTCGAACCGACTCCGAACTGGGCGGGATCGCGCCGAGGGAATGATTGATACCCCGTTTGGGCTGTGGATAATCATGATCCGTTGTCCACGACCTGTGGATACATTCTGTGGATAACGCAGAGATCACTCCATCGTGATCTAACGTAATCACGGCAGCCTGAGGACCCGTCGAAGGCGCCTCGAAGGAGGGCCGCTGTGGGTTCTCCTCAGCACCCTCAATGACCGGGTCGGTGCCCCGCTGCCGGGATGGCCGGATCGTGAATGCGCACGATCACCGGACGCTGATTCAGGACCCGGCGCCGACTGCTTCCACCAGTGTGGCCATGACCTCGGCTGCCTCACCGTCCGCGAGCCCCTGCTCGCGGCACAGCGAGTGCCATGTGGAGAACGCCGCCGCGTGGCCGATCACCGCGTGCCGGACGCGGTCCGCGCCCTTGCCGTCGCCCTGCGGCCGCGCGCCGGCGGCGCCGTCTCCGTCGTCGAGCACCCGTTCCCGGTCGGGGCGCTGGTGCCGCCGCACCTGCACACGCGCGAGGACGAGTACTCGATCGTCACCGAGGGCGAGATCGGGTTCCGCTCCGGCGACCGCGAGGCCGTCCTGGGCCCCGGCGGCTACATCACCAAGCCGCGCGGGGAAATGCACACGATGTGGAACGCCGGCCCCGTCCCGGCTCGGATGATCGAGATCATCAGCCCGGCCGGGTTCGAGCACTTCTTCCGCGAGCTGTCCGAAATGCTCGCCGACGGACCGCCGCCGACCGAGGACACGGTCCCGATCCTCGCCGCCAAGTACGGGCTCGAGTTCGGGCGGCCCGCCTGGCTGCCCGACGTCGTCTCCCGGTTCGACCTGACGCCGCCGCCCGGGGCCTGACCGGGCTGCTGAAAGACAGCGCTGCTGAGCTACTGAAAACAACCGTGCTACTGGAAAACGACCGTGCGGCGGCCGTTCAGCAGCACCCGATGCTCGGAGTGCCAGGCCACCGCGCGGGACAGGACCCGGCACTCGACGTCGCGGCCGAGGGCCACCAGTTGGTCCGGGGTCAGGCCGTGGGCGACGCGGGCGACGTCCTGCTCGATGATCGGGCCCTCGTCCAGATCCGCGGTCACGTAGTGCGCGGTCGCGCCGATCAGCTTCACTCCGCGGGTGTGTGCCTGGTGATACGGCTTGGCGCCCTTGAACGACGGCAGGAACGAGTGGTGGATGTTGATGATCCGGCCCTCGAGGCTCTTGCACACGTCGTCGGACAGCACCTGCATGTAGCGCGCCAGGACCACCAGTTCCACGGCCTGCTCGCGCACCAGGTCCAGCAGGCGCGCCTCCTGCGCGGCCTTGTTCGCCTGGGTCACCGGCAGGTGTACGAACGGGATCCCGTAGGACTCGACCAGCGGTCGGAAGTCGGTGTGGTTGGACACCACGGCCGGGATCTGGACGGGCAGCGCGCCGATGCTGTGCCGGAACAGCAGGTCGTTGAGGCAGTGCCCGAACTTGGAGACCATGATCAGGGTCGGCATGCGGTCCGCCGCGTCGTGGATCTGCCAGGTCATGTGGAAGGCCGCCGCGGTGGCCGCGAAGCCGCCGTTGAGCGAGACCAGGTCGACCCCCGGCTCCTGCGCGGCGAAGTGCACCCGCATGAAGAACAGTCCGGTGTCCGGGTCGCCGTACTGCTGGCTGTCCACGATCGTGCACCCGGTGACCAGCAGAAAGCTGGCGACCGCGTGGACGATGCCGCGCTGGTCGGGGCAGGAGAGGGTGAGCATGTACTCGCGGGCCGGAGCAGCGTCGGAGGGGGCCATGGACCCATTTTCGCCGAGCGCGGGCGCGGGGCGAAATCGCGCCGGGCGGGGCACGGCTCGGCGCCGCGGCCCGATCCCTCGGTGGCATGAAGTTCCGGTTGGCGCTAACGAGCCTCGTGGCACGAAAAGCGCTGCACGGCAGGAACGGCCTGGATATCGTCACAACGTGGCCGACTCCGCATACCTGCGCTACCCGCATCTGTCGGGTGACCTGATCACGTTCGCCGCCGAGGACGACGTGTGGCTCGCCCCGCTCGGCGAGACCGCGAACGGCGGCGGCCGGGCCTGGCGCCTGACCGCCGACCGGGCGCCGGTCATCAGCCCTCGGCTCAGTCCGTCCGCCACCCACGTGGCCTGGACTTCCACGCGTGACGGGACCGGTTCGATGGCGCGCGGCAGCGCCCGCGAGGCATACGCAGTCGCGGTGGACGGCGGCGAGATCCAGCGGCTGACCTACTGGGGCGACGGATTCAACGCGGTGCGCGGCTGGCTCTCCGACAACGAGGTGCTGGTGATCAGCCGCACCGGTCAGCACAACACCTGGCGGACCTGGGCCTTCGCGGTCCCGCTCGACGCTCCGGCGCGGCGGCTGCCCTACGGTCCGACCAGCGACGTGTCGATCGCCCGGGACGGCGCGGTCCTCGTCGGCACGGCCCTGTACGCCGAGCCGTCCCGCTGGAAGCACTACGGCGGCGGAACCGGGGGCAAGATCTGGTACTCCCCGGACGGCGCGCAGTACACCCGCATCCTCGAGTCGGTCGGCAACCACCTGGTGAACCCGATGTGGGTCGGCGGCCGGGTCGCGTTCCTGTCCGACCACGAAGGTGTCGGCACGCTGTACTCGGCGCTGCCGGACGGCTCCGACCTGCGCCGCCACACGGGCGGCGGGCCCTACTACGCGCGGAACGCCGCCACCGACGGGACCCGGGTGGTGTATCAGGCCGCCGGCGCGTTGTGGCTGCTCGAATCGCTCGACGCGGAGCCGGTGAAGCTCGACGTGCGGCTCGGCGGCGTGCGCTCCGGCCGCGCCTCCTTCCCGGTGTCCGCGAAGTCCGGCCTCGGCGACTTCGGGCTCTGCAAGACCGGCCGGGTCGTGGCGGCCGAGGTCCGCGGCACGGTGCACTGGCTGCCGGTCGAAGACGGCCCGGCCCGCGCCCTCCTCTCGACGCCCGGGGTGCGCGGCCGCCTGCCGGTCATCGTGCCGGGCGGATCCACGGTGCTGACCGTGTCGGACGCCGGCGGCGAGGACGGGCTCGAGCTGATCTCGGCCGACAGCGCGCCGACACGGCGCATCGGGCACGGGCAGTTCGGGCGCGTACTGGAACTTGCGGTCTCACCCGATGGCCGTACGGCCGCCGCGGCGGCAGCCGACGGCCGCCTGCTCACGATCGATCTCGGCTCGGGCGAGGTCGCGGAACTGGCCCGCAGCACCAACGCCGAGATCCACGGCCTCACCTTCTCTCCCGACTCGGCGTACCTGGCGTGGGCGGAGCCGTGGCGTCCGTTCGACGGAAGGCACATCCGGCTGGCGCGGCTCGCCGACCGGGAGGTGGTCGACGTCAGCCCGCCGCGCTACGCCGACTCCTCGCCCGCTTTCACGCTGGACGGCAAGTACCTGGTCTTCCTGTCCAACCGCGCCTTCGACCCGGTGTACGACAGCCACAACTTCGACCTCGGATTCCTGCCCGGGGTGCGGCCGTACCTGGTCACCCTGGCGGAGACGACCCCGTCGCCGTTCGCTCCCGAACTCAACGGGCGGCCGGTGGGCCTGGAGAAGGACTCGGCGGAGAAGAAGGCGAAGGCAGCCAAGGAGAAGGATTCAGACGGCGACGGGGGCGACGCCGGACCCGAGATCGCCCCGGTCAAGGTCGACTTCGAGGGCATCGCCGACCGGATCGTGCCCTTCCCGGTCGAGGCCGGGTATTACGCGGAGCTCAAAGCGGTCAAGGGCGGCGTGGCGTGGCTGGCGCTGCCGCGGACCGGCGAGCTGGGCGAGGCGATCATCGGCGCCTCGGAGGAGCACCCGAAGTCCCGGCTGGTCCGCTACGACCTGGGCAAGCGCAAGCGGCTCACCGCCGTGCGCGAGCTGGACAACTACGCGGTCTCACACGACGGCGCACGGCTGGCTTACCTCAACGACACCGAGTTCAAGGTCGTGGCCAGCGACAGTGACGACGACGATGACGCGGTGACCGTGGACCTGGACCGGATCCGGGTCACCGTGGACCCGCCCGCCGAATGGGCCCAGATGTACGACGAGGCCTGGCGGCTGATGCGGGACAACTTCTGGCGGGCCGACATGGGCGGAGTCGACTGGCCCGCGATGGCCGAGCGCTATCGGCCGCTGCTCGACCGGATCGGCTCGCAGGACGACCTCCACGACGTGCTGTGGGAGCTGCAGGGCGAGCTGGGCGCCTCGCACGCCTACGTGCGCCCGCCCATCCATGGCGTGGACGCCGCGCTCGCCCAAGGGCTGCTCGGCGCGGACCTGACCCGGGACGAGGACGGCACCTGGCGGATCGAGCGGGTGCTGCGCGGCGAGTCGTCGGTGATCGGCGCTCGATCGCCGCTGAGCGCGCCGGGTGTCGGCGCGCGGGCCGGTGACGCGATCGTCGCGGTGGACGGCCGGCCGGTGGATCCGGTGCGCGGGCCGAACGCGCTGCTCGGCGGCAAGGCGGACAAGCCGGTGGAGCTGACGCTGCGGCGGCCCGGTACGGAAGGCGAGAACACAGAGGCTGAGAACACAGGAGCCGCGAACGCGGAAGGCGACAGCACGGGCGGCGGTATCGAGCGCCGGGTCGTGGTCGTGCCGCTGGCCAGCGAGGCGTCGCTGCGCTACCAGGACCTGATCGCGCGGCGGCGGGCGACGGTGGCCGAGGCCTCCGGCGGACGGCTCGGCTACCTGCACGTGCCGGACATGGTCTCCTCCGGCTGGGCGGAGTTCCACCGCGACATGTACACCCAGTTCAAGCGGGACGGCCTGGTCCTCGACCTGCGCGAGAACGGCGGCGGCCACACCTCCGAGCTCGTGGTCGAGAAACTGGCGCGCCGGATCATCGGGTGGGACCGGTCCCGGTACAACGAGCCGATGAGCTACCCGAGCGAGGCGCCGCGCGGCCCCATCGTGGCCCTGGCCGACGAGCACGCCGGCTCCGACGGCGACATCGTCACCCAGGCGCTCAAGTCGTACGGCATCGCCCCGGTGGTCGGCACGCGCACCTGGGGCGGCGTGATCGGCATCGACGGACGCTACGAACTCGTCGACGGCACGGGGGTCACCCAGCCCAAGTTCGCGTTCTGGTTCGCGGACGCCGGCTGGGGGGTGGAGAACTACGGCGTCGACCCGGACGTCGAGGTCTACATCCCGCCCCAGGACTGGGCCGCCGGACGCGACCCGCAGCTGGAGACGGCGATCCGGATGGCGCTGGAGGCCCTGGAGACCCGGCCCCCGGCAGCGCCTCCGCAGATGGACGCCTAGCGCCTTTTACGAGACCGACGGCTCTCGGCGGCCGCAGCGTATGCAGCCGCCGAGACCCGTCGGTCTTCATGCACGGAAAACCCCCGGCCGCGCGGGTCGGTTCACGCGCGGCCGGGGAGCGTGATCGGCGGCTTGGTCAGCGCCGTGTCGTAGCGGCGCAGCACCAGGCGGGCCACCAGGTCGTGCGCGCCGAGCGGGGCCGTCACTCGCAGAGTCCTGGGATGGTCCGCGTCCAGGGCGGCGAGGGTCGCGCTGTCGGCTATGCGGCGGCTGAACTCGCCCGTCGACAGCAGGTAGGTGGCCACGGCGATCGGCCGCCCGCGCCGGGCCAAGTGGCCGAGCAGCTCGGCGACGGACGGCTGGGCGGACGCGATGTAGGCCGTGCGCACCGGCATGCCCAGGCGCTCCGCCAGCAGCCCGGCCATGGCCACCGCGTCGGCGTTGGCGCGCCGGTCCGCCGAGCCCGCGGCGGCCAGCACGATCTGGGTCCCGAAAATCGAGCCGCTGGCCTGCGCGAGACGGTCGGCGAGCACCGACGCGAGCATCGGATCCGGTCCGAGGGCCGGGGCGGCGTAGACCTTGAGCGCGTCGCCTCCGGGCAGATCCCTCGCTTCGCGCACCGCCTCGGGGATGTCGTGGCGCAGGTGATAGCCGTTCCCGAGCAGCAGCGGCAGGACCACGACCTCGGTCGCGCCCTCCGCGAGCAGCCCGGTCAGCGCCTGCGCGGGCGTCGGGCTGGCCATGGACAAGAAGGCGATGCTGGTCTCGACGCCGGGGCGCAGGAATCTGACCCGCTCCAACAGCGCGTCGAGGCTGGCCAGTCCGGCGGCGTCGCTGGTGCCGTGGGCTACGGCGAGGATCGGCACGTCCGAGCGCGGCGGAGGCAGCACGCCGGGCGGCGCGGGCAGCCAGCCGGTGCGCCGCTCGCCGAAGGCCGACAACCCGAGGGCCGGCAGTGACATCGCGGTGGGGCTCCTTCCAGGAGCTGACGCCGGGGAGTGGATCTGACGCTGCGACGGGCGATCCTGCCGAGCCGTGCGGCGGCGGCTCAGGTGACCGGATCGACGGCCAGCCGGTATCCGCGCTTGGTCACGGTCTTGATCAGGGCCGAGTCCGGCCCGAGCGCGGTGCGCAGCCGGGCGACGGTGGCCTCGACCGCGTGCTCGTCGCGTCCGCCCGATCCGGCGCCGCGCGGGCCCCAGACCCGGCGCAGCAGGTCGGCCCGGGACACCACCCAGCCGGGTCGGCGGGCCAGTTCGGCCAGCACGGCGGCGGGCAGCGGGGCGAGCAGCACCGGCTCGCCGTCGGTGATCACCGCGGCCAGGCCCTGGAGCGTGAGGGTCCTGGTGGAGTCGATCGGCACGACGCGCCGGATCCGCGGCGGCAGCACCGAGCAGAGGGTAGCGACCATGGCGCCGAGCCTGGCCCGGTCGGGCCGCACCGCGCTCACGTCGAGCGCCTCGAGCGGGCGGGCGCAGACCGGACCTACGCACACGGCGGTGACGTCGGTCCGCAGCGCCACCAACAGCTGGTCGAGCGCGCCGGTGACCGCGGCCGCCTCCAGCAGGGCGGTGACCCCGGGGGCGGAGGTGAAGCTGACCGCGTGGACGTCGCGGCGGACGATCGCGTCGGCCAGGCGGCGCACGGCGGCCCGGTCGGACGGCGGTCCCCAGCGGTAGACGGGGATGTCGACGACGTCGGCCCCCGCATCGCGCAGTGTGGTGACGAAGTGGCTGTTCTCGGTCGGGTCTTCCACGCCGTACTGCTGGACCGCGATCCGCTTGCCTTCGACGCCTTGCTCGAGCAGGTAGGCCAGCAGTTCGGCGGAGGACTCGGACGGCGCGCTGTAGCTCTCCCTCAGACCGGCCGCGCGGACCGCTCCGGTCGCCTTCGCCCCCCGCGAGACCACGCTCGCCGCGCCGAGCGCCCGGTCCAGATCGTCGCCCAGGCCCCAGCTCTCCGCCGCCGACATCCAGCCGCGCCAGCCGCTGCCGGTGGTCGCCACCGCGAAGTCCAGCGGGGCCGCGAGGCAATCGTTCGTGGCCTTGCGCAGCGCCGCGTCGTCGTCGAGCGGGACCAGCTTCAGGGTCGGGGTCTCGATGACCTTCGCGCCGCGGCGGCGCAGCAGCGCGGCCAGGTCGTCGCGCCGGCGGTCCGCGGTGACGGCCACCACGCAGCCGGTGAGCGGGAGGTCGTCGAAGACTGAGGCGGACGGGCCCGCCCCGGTCCGGCCCCTCAGGTCGGGGCCGAATCCGGAGGCCGCCGCGTGCGTCGAGTCGAGCGCCTCTGCCAGTGCCATGCCGGAAACACTGGACGTGTGTCGTTTCGGATATGTTGCCGAACGGCTACGCACCGGTAAGGGCCGTGTTGAACCGGTTGCGCACAGCTACATCCGCGCGGCGTGAAGAACTCGTGCGCGACGCGAAATAACGGCGACCCCTGCGCGTCACGACCCTGACGCACCGTCGAAGCTGTGACGGCCAAACAACGAGGCTGGACGTCGGTGTGCCGGTACGCGGATCTGGCGCCGGGGCACGGGGTGGCCACGCTCGTCGACGGGGTGCAGATCGCCGTCTTCCGCACCGCCGCCGGGGAGCTGTACGCGATCGGGAACCGCGATCCGCTCTCGGGGGAGTATGTGATCTCGCACGGCGTGACCGGTTCGCGCGACGGCGTTCCCACCGTCGCCTCGCCGGCGCACGAATACGTCTTCGATCTCCAGAGCGGGACGTGTCTCGACGATCCGACGCTCGCGCTCCCGACGTACCCGGTGCGCCGCTATCGAGGGCTGGTCTGGGTACAGCGCTGACCCGGCACAGGGACCTACCGCTGCGCTGCTGGGGCGCGCGGCGCACGCCCCACACGGTCTTCTACAGCTTCGCCTCGGATATCTGCTGCTGGCCCAGCGGCCCGGCGACGTTCGTGTTCCACAAGTCGGCCGCCTGGACCTTCGCCTGGGACGCCGCTGTGCCTTGGGTGTTCGTGGCCGGGTAGTTCGCGTCCTTCTTGATGTCGGCCGGCTTGCAGCCGTTCTGCACATCGCCCGCGATCGAGGCGTAGGCGCTGTCGTACTGGGCCGAGGCGCTCCATGCCTGCTGGAGCTCCTGGACGAGCTGGGCGCCGTTCGTGATCTGCGACACGTCGGCCTTGGCGACCGCGTCGGCCTGGTCGTGGCGCTGCTGCGCAGTCTTCTGGAGCGCGGTCTGCGCCGCGGCGAGATTGTGGCAGGCGTTGACGTCCACCACGGCATCATTCGCGGCGCTGCGCAGTTGCCCGGACTCCGCGATGATCGCGTACAACGCCGCGGCCTGCTGTTGCGCCGTGGCGGCGGGCGCTGAGGTGGTTGTGCCGTTGTGGTGCGACGTCGGCGTGCCGGAGCCGCCGCCGGAGTTCAACGCGTACACGATGCCGATCACCGCGACGACCGCGATGCCGCCGCCGATCAACCAGCCCTTCCGGTTCCTGGAGGTCGCTGAACCGCCGCCCGGGCCCCAGCCTCCGGAGCCGCCGCCCTGGCCGACGAACTCGCCGCCCTGGAACTCCGGGTTTCCGTACTCCGGCCCGGGATAGCCCTGAGCCCCGTACCCGGCCGGGCCGTAGCCGGGCGCCTGCGGATACTCGGGGTGGCCGCCATACTGCTGCTGCTGCTGCTCCGGCGGGTAGACCGGCGCGTCGACCGGCCCCTGGTAGGCGGCCGTCGGCTCGTAACCAGGGGGCTGATACTGCGCCGCCGGCTGCCCTGGAGCCTGGAACTGAGGGTCCTGATAGGCATCGGGCAGCGCGGCGCCGCCCACGGCGGGCCGTTGCCGGTCGATCGACCGGCGGCTGTCCTGCGGGGAGCCGCGGAAGAGGTGGTCGAACTCGCTCGGCAGCCCGGTGCCCTCCTCCGGGTAACCGCCGGGCACCTGCTGGATCTGCGTCGGGTCCGCGTGCACCTGCGCCGTCTCAGGCGGATAGACGGGCTGAGGCATGGTCGAGGCCTCACCCGCCGGACCGGTCCACTCCGCGGCGGGGTACGGCGCGGGCTCGGGCGGCTGCTCGGGCCACCCGGTGACGGGCGTCTCCGGCGACTGGGACATGGCGCGAATCCTCACAGACGACACGGG
>NZ_DASZGI010000027.1:0-25628 GCF_035938995.1 Actinocrinis sp. | reverse complement strand
GTCGGTGCCGTGCAGGTGCGGCCAGAGCTGGACGTCCGGGCCGGAACCGAGGTCCGGGACGCCGGGCAGGAACGGCCGCGCGTCGATCTGCGAAAAGCCGGACCGGGAAGCGAGGACCGCGGCGACCACGGAGCGGGTCTCGGCGAGATGCGGGGAGCAGGTGACGTAGGCGACCACACCGCCGGGCCGCACCAAGGACAGCGCCGACGAAAGCAGGCGGTACTGAAGCGAGGCCAGCTCCGGGACGGACGCAGGTGTGCGCCGCCACCGCGACTCGGGACGCCGCCGCAAAGCACCGAGACCGGTACACGGGGCGTCGACGAGCACCCGAGAAAAGGTACCGGGGCGGAAAGGCGGCGCGATCCCATCGGCGTTGACGACCCAGGGGATCCCGCGAATCGGCTGCATGGCGCGCTTGACGAGCCGCGCCCGATGCGGAGCGACCTCGGCCGCGATCAGCCGGGCCCCCCGCTGCGCGGCGATGGCACCGAGCAGCGCGGCCTTGCCACCCGGCCCCGCACACAAGTCGAGCCAGAGCTCTGCGGCGGACGCCGAATCGCCGCCCTCGGCACCGTCGCCATCAGCACTGTCGCGATCAGCACTGTCGCCATCAGAACCCGTGCCGCCACCTTCCACGCCGTCACGAGCGCCAACGGCACCCGCCCCCGCGCCTACCGCGTCACCCCCGTCATCACCCTCATCATCAACACCTGCGCCCTCTTTCCCCAGGGGCCTGTTAGTGGCGTCTCTCTCCGCGGTCCCGTGACCGCCGGCCAAGGACACCGCCGTAAGTCCGTCCACGGCAGCTGCCACGCCGCAGCCATCGGCGCCCGCGAGTTCGTCTTCGACATCGCCCGCCGCGGCTGCCTCGCTGCTCCTACCACCACTCTCGTCACCACCACCCGCGTCGCCTTCCCCCAAGGGCCTGTTACTGACGCGCTCTTCTCCCGGGGGCCTGTTACTGGCGGGCGTCTCCAGGGGAACCGCCGCGAGGGCCAGTGCAACCAGCTGGCTGCCCTCGTCCTGCACTCCGACCCGCCCGCGCGCGACCGCCTCGATGCGCGCCGGATCGCCCTCGCCGAGGTACGCGGCCGTCGGGGCGTACCTGCCCGGCTCAGCTCCCTGCTTCACCAGCTCCGCCTGGTCCGACAGGCCGGGGCGCGCGGCGAGGGTCACGCCGGGTGGGACGTTGTCAGCCTCCAGCAGGTGGTCGATCTCCGCGTACGCCGTCTCGGCGCCCCGATGTCCGGCCAGGGAATCCCAGAGTGCTGACACGACCCACCGCGGATGCGCTCGGTAGATCGCGAGGTACCCCTCCGGGTCCTTGCTCGGGTCGGGCGCCACCCGGTCCACCCATCCGCGCAGGTCGTCCCGGTCCACCCGGCGCAGCACCGCGTTGACCATCCGCGCCGCGCCCTCGTGCACCACCGCGCGCGCCAAGTCCACCGTCGTCGCGACCGCCGCGTGCGGCGGCACACGTGTCGCAAGAAGCTGATGCGCCCCGAGTCTCAACAGGTCGAGGATCTCCGGATCGAGCCGGTCCAGCGGCCGGTCCACGCACTCGGCCAGAATCGCGTCGTAGGTGCCGAGGCCGCGCAGCACGCCGTAAGCCAGCTCCGTGGCGAGGGCTGCGTCGCGCGCGTCCAGCCGCCGCTCCGTGAGCAGCTTCGGCAGCACGAGGTTCGCGTAGGCCTCGCGGTCGGAAACGGCCCGCAGCGTGTCATATGCCGCGAGGCGGGCTTCGTCGGTGTGCATCCGATCATTATCCCTGATCGGAGGTGCAGCTCCGTCCACGCGATCGCCACTCCAGGCGGTGGCGGGCTCACGGACGGCTGCGGGCCACGGATGGCGCCGGCTCGCGGATGACTGCGGCAGGCCACGCCTCTTGCTGCCGCGCCCCGGCCGCGGCCGGTCCGCTATTCGAACCTTGAGTTCTCCGGCAGCCGCACGCCGCGCGCCCAGTCGGCCGCCGCCATCCGCTTCTTGCCCTGCGCCTGCACGTCGCCGAGCCGGACGGTGTGCCCGGAGCCGGTGCCCACCTGGAGCCCGCGCCGGTCCGCGACGATCACGCCGGGTTCGACATCGACGACGCCCGGGATCGGGTTCACCGGGAAGATCTTCACCCTCTCCCCCGCGAGCGTGGTCCACGCCCCGGGCGCCGGGGTGCACGCGCGCACCTGGCGGTCGATGCGCAGCGCCGGGGCCTTCCAGTCGACCCGCGCGTCCTCGGTGGTGAGCTTCGGGGCGTGCGTGACGCCCTCCGCCGGCTGCGGGACCGCCGTCACCCGCCCCTCCTCGACTCCGTCGAGCGTCGCGACCAGCAGCCGCGCGCCGTCCACGGCGAGCCGGGCGAGCAGGTCGCCGCTGGTGTCGGTGCGGCCGATCTCCTCGGTGACGGTGCCGAAGACCGGGCCGGTGTCCAGACCCTGCTCCAGCCGGAACGTGCACGCCCCGGTCACCTCGTCCCCGGCCAGGATCGCGTGCTGGACCGGCGCGGCGCCGCGCCACGCGGGCAGCAGCGAGAAGTGCAGATTGATCCAGCCGTGCCGGGGCACCGCGAGCGCGGCGGGCGGGATCAGGCCGCCGTACGCCACGACTGGGCAGGCGTCCGGGGCCAGTTCGGCGAGCCGGCCCAGGAACGCCGGGTCTCGCGGCCGCGGCGGCGTCAGCACCTCGACCCCGGCCTCCTCGGCGAGCCGGCGCACCGGGGACGGCTCCATGTGCCGGCCGCGCCCGGTCGGCGCGTCCGGGCGGGTCAGCACCGCGACCACCTCGTGCCGCGAGCCGAGCAGGCTCTCGAGCGACGGGACCGCCGTCTCCGGCGTTCCGGCGAAGAGTAGGCGCATTGCCACACCCCGTTCCGTTGCCAAGTGTCGCGTTGTGGTCCGGGCCTTTTCCGAACGGCGCGCTACCGCGCCTGACCGAAGGTCGCGTGCGGAGACACCTTCACCGCGGGTGCGCCGCCGGACCAGTCGGCCTGCCGGATCGCCCGCAGCGCCGCCTTGCGCTGCTCGCGGTCGAGCCGGTCGATGAACAGGACGCCGTCGAGGTGGTCGGTCTCGTGCTGAAAGCAGCGGGCCAGCTTGTCGCTGCCCTCGATCACGATCTCGTCGCCGTACTCGTTGAAGCCCCGGGCCACGGCCCGCAGCGCGCGCGTGCACGGGAAGGGCAGATCCGGAATGGAGAGGCAGCCCTCGTCGCCGTACTGGGTCTCCTCGGACAAGTCGAGGCTCGGGTTGACCACGTGGCCGATCTCGCCGTCCACGTTGTAGGTGAAGACCCGCAGCGACACCCCGATCTGCGGGGCGGCCAGGCCCGCGCCCGGGGCGTCGAGCATCGTGTCCGTCAGGTCCTTGACGAGTCTGCGCAGCTCCTTGTCGAAGTCGACGACCGGGTCTGCCTTCGTTCGCAGCACGGGGTCGCCGAAGAGCCGGATCTGCTGGATCGCCACGAATTCGCCGTTCGTCTCACTGGTGGTGCGGAAAGCTTGACGGCTCCAGTCTACCGGGCGTCAGGCCAGGTCCACGGGGTCGATCCGGACGCGCACGTGCACCGGGGCCTTGCGCGTCGAGCGCGCTCCCTGCGCGGCCTTGAGCGCCTCGGCCAGGGCCCGGCCGCCGGTACGCGAGCAGCGGATCAGGGCGCGGTACGCGGCGTCGGGGCCGTCCGCGTCCCGGCCGGCCGCCAGCGGGGTCGGGCCGAGGATGTCAGCATCCTGAGGCAGCGGGACGCCCTGCGCCTGCACGCCGTGCACCGCCTCGAGCAGCTCGGCGAGCGCCGGATAGGGGGCGGCCAGTTCGGCTATGCGCGCGGCGGGCGGGTATCCCAGTTCGGCGCGGTCGGCCAGCTCACGGCGGGCGAACCCGCCGGGATCCCAGCGCACCAGCGCCTGGACCGCGCCCGCGCCCGGCTCGGCGACGACCGCGACGACGCCGCCGGGTTCCTGCCCGCTGCGGGATGCCGGGCGGACCAGGGCGGCCGCGCCGAGCCACCGGCGCAGCGTCTGTTCCGCGGCGCGCAGCATCGGAACGCCGAGCAGCAGGTCGCCGTCGAGCAGCACAGCGGCCGCGTATCCGCCCTCGGCGACGGGTTCGGCCCCGGGTGTCGCGACGACGAGTGCGGGCTCGCGGCTGACGTCGGTGAGGATCGCGCCGCCGCGACTCAGCCGCACCGGAACCCCCGGGAAGGCGCGGCCCAGTTCCTCGGCGCTGCGGGCCGCGCCGGTCGCCCGCGCCCGGAACCGCGTGGCGCCGCACCGGTCGCAGCGCCACTGCTCGGCGAAGCGGCCGCACCACCGGCAGCGCGCGGCGGACTCGGCCCCGGCGAGGGCGAGCGCGCCGTGGCAGTGCGCGCAGTGGGCGGCCTCGCGGCAGCGCACGCAGGCGAGGGCGGGCAGGTATCCGCTGCGCGGCACCTGTACCAGCACCGGCCCGTAGCGCAGCCCGTCGCGGGCGACCCGCCAGGCCACGGTGGGCATCCTCGCGCGGGCGGCGCCGGAGTCGCGCGCGTTGTCCCGGTCGGGGTCGACGGTGCGGATGAGCGGGACGAGTTCGCGCACGACGGCACGCGGCGCGGTCAGCGGGCGCGCCCACCGCCGGGCCACCAGCTGAGCGCCCTCGGCGGTGACCGTGTAGCCGCCGATCAGCGCGGCGGCGCCGGTCTGGTGCGCGCGCATGGTGAGCACCTCGCGGGCGTGCGAGTAGGGCGCGGCGCGCTCGGCCAGGGACGAGTCGCCGTCGTCCCAGAGCGCCACCAGGCCGAGGTTCGTGATCGGGGCGAAGACCGCGGCCCGGGTGCCAACGACGCACCGCACCTCGCCGCGGCGCACCGCGAGCCAGCGGCCGTAGCGCTCTGCGGGGCCGAGGTCGGCGGTGAGCGCCACGTGCCGATCCGGGCCGAGCAGCTCGATCAGCGCCGCGTCGACACGGGCGACGTCGCGGCCGTCCGGGACGACGATCAGTGCGCCCCGGCCGCTGTGCAGCGTGGCCTGGGCGGCGGCGGCCAGCGCGTGCGCCCAGTCGATCTCCGGCGTGTCCGCGCCGGGGAGGGCGGCCCAGACCGCGCGCGGGCTCTGGCCTTGGGCGAGGGCGGTGAGCAGGTCCGGGCCGTGGGGGTAGTGCTTCCACGGACGGGGGTCGGGGGTGGGCGGCGGCGCCGCGTCCGAGGTGCGCGCCATGTCGGGCGGGTCCCCCGACTTATCGGGCAGTGCCTTATCCCGCAGCGCCTTTTCGGTGCGGGCGTGACGTGGCGGGATGGCCAGGCGCAGGACGTCCGCCGCGGTGCCCGCGTAGGCGTCGGCGACCCGGCGGGCCAGTTCGCCGATCTCCCGGGTGAGGACCGGCTCGGGCGATACGACGCTGTGCAGCGGGGTGAGCCGCCCGGAGAAGTCGGTCTTCTCGACCCGTTCCCAGAGGTAGCCGTCAACCAGCTGACCGGCGAATCTGACCCTCACCCGCACGCCGGGCCGCGCCGTTTCGTGGAGCTTGGCCGGCACGGTGTAGTCCCAGAGCCGGTCCAGGTGCGCGGGTTCTACGTCGACGATCACCCGGGCGACCGGCTCCGACTCGGCCGGCTGCGCCGAGGTTCCGGGCCCGGCCGCCCGCACCCGGCCGCGCGCGGCCTCGGCGCGCACGAGCGCCATCTGCTCGCCGGGGTCGGTCACCCCACTGTTGTACCGGACCGCGCCGACACGGGTGCGCCGAAACGGGGCGAATCCGCGCGCCGATTCGACCGGATTGGCGCCGAAGTCCGGACGGCACCGGGATTTGCCCGTCGCGTTCCGGCTGATCACAAGCCCGCACTGGCCGCTCGTCCGCCACTGTTGCACGCTCGGCGCATGGCCGCCCCGAGATCTGGACGCAGACCACAATGCGGGGTTTTCTTACATTTACCAGTAGTTTCACGACTCGGACGGGCCGCCAGCGCCGGTCCCCGTGCGACCCGCCCGGTCTGCACCCAGGGAAGAGGTGGTCGCCTTGACCACTCCCACAAGTCCAAGTCCCATGAGTCCCACCGGCCAGCCGATCGAACAGCACCCCGACATCCTCGACCTTCGCGCCCGGTACGAGCGGGCCGCGACCAATCCCGGCGTCCAGGGGGCCGAGGCCCTGGCCATCCTCGCCGGCCTCTACCTCGCCATCTCGCCGTGGGTGGCGGGCTTCAACCAGTTCTCCACGCTGGCCGTGAACAACCTGATCACCGGCATCGGCTACACGATGCTGATGGCCGGCTTCGGCTCGGCGTACGAGCGCACCCACGCGATGGCCTGGGCCGCGACGCTCATCGGCGCGTGGACCGTCGTCAGCCCGTGGGTCGTCGCCGGGAGCGTGCACACCACGCGCACCATCATCAACAACTGCGTCACCGGCGGCGTGGCGACCTGCCTCGGGCTCATGGTCGTCGGAGTCGCGATGAGCGGCCGCGGAGGTCCGCACATGACCAGCCACCCGCGCCGTCGAACGGATTAAACGGCTAAGGCAGGTAAGGCAGACAAAGCAGCGGGCCCCGGGGACCAGCGCACGCCGTGTTCCCGGGGCCCGTCACGCGTTCGGGCGGGTCAGCCGATCGCCGCCTTGAGCGCCTCGACGCGGTTGGCCCGCTCCCAGGTGAAGTCGGGCAGCTCACGGCCGAAGTGCCCGTAGGACGCGGTCTGCCCGTAGATCGGGCGCTTCAGGTCCAGGTCGCGGATGATCGCGGCCGGGCGCAGGTCGAACACCTCGCCCACCGCCGCCTGGATCCGCGGCACCGGCACCGTCTCGGTGCCGAACGTCTCCACGAACAACCCCACCGGCTCGGCCTTGCCGATCGCGTAGGCGACCTGCACCTCGGCGCGCCTGGCCAGTCCGGCCGCCACGATGTTCTTCGCCACCCAGCGCATCGCGTACGCGGCCGAGCGGTCCACCTTCGACGGGTCCTTGCCGGAGAACGCGCCGCCACCGTGCCGCGCCATGCCGCCGTAGGTGTCGACGATGATCTTGCGTCCGGTCAGGCCCGCGTCACCCATCGGTCCGCCGATCTCGAACCGCCCGGTCGGGTTGACCAGCAGCCGGTAGCCGTCGGTGTCGATCTCCAGCCCGGCCTGGTCCAGCTCGCCGAGCACGTGGTCGACCACGTACTCCTTGATGTCCGGGGCGAGCAGGGTGGCCAGGTCGATGTCCGAGGCGTGCTGGCTGGAGACCACGACGGTGTCCAGGCGTACCGGCCGGTCGCCGTCGTACTCGATGGTGACCTGGGTCTTGCCGTCCGGGCGCAGGTAGGCCACCGTGCCGTCCTTGCGCACCCGGGCCAGCCGCTCGGCGAGCCGGTGGGCCAGGGCGATCGGCAGCGGCATCAGCTCCGGGGTGTCCGAGCAGGCGTAGCCGAACATCAGGCCCTGGTCTCCGGCCCCCTGCCGGTCCAGCTCGTCCGCCTCGCCCTCCACGCGCGCCTCGTAGGCGGCGTCCACGCCCTGGGCGATGTCCGGGGACTGCGACCCGATCGAGACCGACACCCCGCAGGAGGCGCCGTCGAAGCCCTTCTTGGAGGAGTCGTAGCCGATGCCGAGGATCGTCTCGCGCACGATGGTGGGGATGTCGGCGTAGCCCGTGGTGGTGACCTCCCCCGCGATGTGCACCTGCCCCGTGGTGATCATGGTCTCCACCGCGACCCGCGAGGCGGCGTCCTCCTTGAGCAGCGCGTCGAGGATGGAGTCTGAGATCTGGTCGGCGATCTTGTCGGGGTGGCCCTCGGTCACCGATTCGGAGGTGAACAGACGGCGGTCGGTGTCCGGACGGACCACAGGACGGCTCCTTCTCGCAGCGGCTGCTGACTTCTCGGGTCGGGTTAGTCTATCCAGCGGCGCCGGTCACCGGGCTATTCCGGGCCGAAGGGTACACCGAGCCGACCCTACTGGCCGGTGCCGCGCCGCAACAGGGTGACCCGGTCCCACAGTGCGTCGGCAAGGGCTCGCTTGGCTCCCAGCGGTACCGCCGTCTCCGTGCCGTCCGCGCCGATGATCACCGCTTCGGTGACCGGGCTGCCGAACACCTTGTCCGCGCCGACCTCGTTGACCACGAGCAGGTCGACCCCGTACGCGGCGACCTTGCGGCGGCCCAGCTCCAGGAAGCCGTGCTCGGCGTCCCCGGTCTCGGCGGCGAAGCCGACGACGGTCTGGCCGGGGGCGAGGCGCTCGCGGCCCAGTTCCTTGAGTACGTGCGGGTTCTGAACGAGCGTCACGACCGGGGCGGAGCTGTCGTCGGACTTCTTGATCTTGGCCGGGGCGTACTCGGCGGGGCGGAAGTCGGCCACCGCCGCGCTCATCACCACCACCTGGGCGTCGGCCGCCGCGGCGCGCACCGCCTCGCGCAGCTCGAGCGCGGTGCCGACCCGCACGACCTTAGCCCCGGCCGGATCAGGCAGCGCGACGTTGGCGGAGACGAGGGTGACCTCCGCGCCGCGGGCCGCGGCGGCGGCGGCCAGCGCGTAGCCCTGCAGGCCGGAGGAGCGGTTGCCGAGGTAGCGCACCGGGTCCAGCGGTTCGCGGGTGCCGCCCGCGGAGACGACGACGCGCAGCCCGGCCAGGTCTTCGGGAATCGGGCCGCCGCGGCGCAGCACGGCCTCGGCCGCGTCGAACAGCGCGGCGGGTTCCGGCAGCCGCCCGGGGCCGGTGTCCTTGCCGGTCAGCCGGCCGACCGCGGGATCCAGCACGAGGGCGCCGCGGCGGCGCAGGGTGGCGACGTTGTCCCGGGTGGCCGGGTGGTCCCACATCTCGGTGTGCATCGCCGGGGCGAAGACCACGGGGCAGCGCGCGGTCAGCAGCGTGCTGGTGAGCAGGTCGTCGGCCTGCCCGTGGGCGGCCTTGGCCAGCAGGTCGGCGGTGGCGGGCGCGACGACCACGAGGTCGGCCTCCTGGCCGAGCCGCACGTGCGGCACCTCGTGGACCGAGTCCCAGACCTCGGCGGAGACCGGGTGGCCGGACAGCGCCTCCCAAGTGGGAGCGCCGACGAAGCGCAGCGCCGCGGCGGTGGGGATGACGCGCACGTCGTGGCCCGACTCGGTGAAGCGGCGCAGCAGCTCGCACGCCTTGTACGCGGCGATGCCCCCGCCGACGCCCAGGATCACCTTGGGCTTCGCGGGGGCCGGGGCCTCCGGGGAGGGCTGCGACACCGGCGGCGCGGCTACGCGGCCGGGGGCGTCTCGATCGGCTCCGCGGTCAGCAGGCCGGCGTTGATCTCGCGCAGCGCGATGGACAGCGGCTTCTCATGCACGTGGGTGTCGACCAGCGGGCCGACGTACTCCAGCAGGCCTTCGCCCAGCTGCGAGTAGTACGCGTTGATCTGCCGGGCCCGCTTGGCCGCGTAGATCACCAGGCTGTACTTCGAGTCGGTCGCCTCGAGCAGCTCGTCGATCGGCGGGTTGATGATGCCCTCGGGCTCGGTCACGGACAAGGCAGGCCTTCCGCGTTGAAGAAAGGGGATGGATCAGGAAAGACCCATCAATTCTAGCAGTTCGCGCGCCACGTCTTCGACGGATGTGTTGACGAGGGTGACGTCGAACTCGGACTCGGCGGCCAGCTCGACGCGGGCCGCGGCCAGCCGGCGGTCGATCACCTCGGGCGGCTCGGTGGCCCGGCGGGTGAGCCGGCGCACCAGTTCCTCCCAGTTCGGCGGGGCCAGGAACACCTGCAGCGCCTCGCGCATCGCGGAGCGCACCTGGCGGGCCCCCTGCAGGTCGATCTCCAGCAGGGTGGGCGCCCCGGAAGCGAGCCGGTCCAGCACCGGCTGGCGCGGGGTGCCGTATCTGTGTCCCGCGAACTTGGCCCATTCGAGCAGCTCGCCCGCCTCGACCAGCTTGTCGAAGGTGGCGTCGTCGACGAAGCGGTAGTGCACGCCGTCGATCTCGCCGGGGCGGGGGTACCGCGTGGTGACCGAGACGGAGTGCCAGACCTCGGGACGGGTCTTGCGCAGGTGGGACACCACGGTGCTCTTGCCGACCCCGGACGGGCCGGACAGCACGATGAGCCGCCGGCCTGAGGCCGGCTGGTTCGGCGGGGCGGTCGGTCCGGGGTGTGTGGTGTTCACACCGACGGAGGCTACCGCACCGCGCGGACCGGCGGGGTCGGCGACCCGCGCCGAGAAGGAGCCGGACGACCGCCCGAGAGCCGTCTCGGCGCGGAACGGGTGCCACCCGGTCACCCGGGTGGATCCCGCGGCGCCCGATGTTACTTCGCGCCGCCGAACTCGCGCTCGAGGGCCGCGATCTGGTTGGCTCCCAGGCCCCGGACCCGGCGGGTCTCGGAGATGGAGAGCCGTTCCATGATCTGCTTGGCCCGGACCTTCCCGACGCCCGGCAGGGACTCGAGCAGAGCCGAGACCTTCATCTTGCCGATTACGTCGTTCTTCTGGCCCTCGTGCACGACCTCGGAGAGCGAGGCTCCGGAGTGCTTGAGCCGGTTCTTGATTTCGGCACGCTCACGCCGGGCCGCAGCGGCCTTTTCAAGGGCGGCCGCGCGCTGTTCGGGAGTGAGGGGCGGAAGAGCCACGCCTATTCACCTCATGACGTCGATGCGGATCGGTGGGGGTGAGTCGTCGTCCGCTCACACGGTCGCCGACTCGGTGGTCCGTTGCCGGAACCTAGTCGCTTCGAGCGGGAGTAGCAAGATGACACCCCTGCTGGTCTGCGATAAAACCGGAGCGTACCGGAGTTCTCGGCGGCGCGTGCACGCGATGGCGGGATTCTTTGCGGGGATTGACGGCGGAAACCCGCCCTTGGGAGCGCTTTCAACGGCCCGCGGCATAGCCCTGGGAGCCGCGCGGATTGGCCGCGGCGTGCAGGATACCGGTATCAGGATCTCGGTATACACCGGAGAGTCTGCCCAGCGACCAAGGCCCGGACATCAACACATCGTGACCTAGTTTCCGCAGCTCACCAATAGTATGAGCTGAAAATCTATCCTCGAGTACCAAGCCACGGGGCTCGCGGCGGCGCGGGGCGAAGGACGAGGGGACGGCGTTGCTGTGCCACGCCGGCGCGTCGATCGCGGCCTGCATGCCGAGGCCGTCGGCGATATGGCCGAGAAGAAGTAAGAGTTGCCACTGGTCCTGCTGGTCGCCGCCGGGCGTGCCGAAGGCCCAGACCGGCTTTCCGTCCCGGGTGGCCAGCGAGGGGCTGAGAGTGATCCGGGGGCGCCGTCCGGGGGTGAGCGTCGCAGGCAGGCCCGCTTCCAGCCAGAACATCTGGGCCCTGGTGCCGAGGCAGAAACCGAGGCCCGGGATCGCCGGGGAGGACTGGAGCCAGCCGCCCGAGGGAGTGGCGGAGATCATATTTCCCCACCGGTCCGCCACGTCGATGTGGCAAGTATCACCCCGGGTGGCGCCGCTCGCGCTGACCTGGGCCTCTCCCGGCGCCGCCGGTTCCGGTCCGGCCGCGGCGCCCTCCACGGCCGCCATGGCGTCGAGGGCGCCGCCGCCGGAGGCGATCGATCGGGAGGAGTACAGGAACTCGGCCAGCCGGGGGACGCGGCCGCCGGGAGACCCCGGGCGCAGCTCGGCCGACGCGGTGTCGCCGGCGAGCGCGGCGCGAGCGCTCAAGTAGCCGGGATCGAGCAGGTCTGCGAGCGGCACGCCCGGATCGTCGCCGTACCAGGCTTCGCGGTCGGCGAAGGCGAGCTTGGCGACCTCGGTGACCCGGTGGATGCGGGCGGCGCTGCCGGGCGGGGGCAGCTCCCCGAGCGCTTCGAGCATGCCCAGTTGCTGGAGCAGGACGGGCCCCTGTGTCCACGGGCCGGCCTTGTGCACGGTCAGGCCGTGCCAGTCCAGGCTGACGGTGCGCTCGTAGGAGGGATTCCAGCCGGCCAGGTCGTCCCCGGTCAGCAGGCCGGCGTGGGCGCGGCCCGACTCGTCGAGGACGGAGTTGCGGCAGAAGGCGTCGATCGCCTCGGCGACGAAGCCCCCGTACCAGGCGCGTATCGCCGCGTCGAGCTGCGTCTCCCGGTCGGATCCGGCTGCCTCCGCCTCTGCCAGCAGACGGCTGTAGGTGGCCGCCAACCTGGGCAGGGCGAACAGCTGTCCGGGCACCGGAGGCTCGCCGCCGGGCAGCCACTGGCGGGCCGAGGTCGGCCAGTGCACGCGGAAGTGGCCGGCGACCGTGGAGATGGTCCCGGCGACGGCGGGGATCAGCGGATGCCCGCGCTCGGCGTATCCGAGGGCGTAGTCGAGGATGTCACGCAGCGGCAGCGTGCCGTGGTCGCGCAGCAGGGTGAGCCAGGCCCCAACTGCTCCGGGCACGGTCGCGGGCAGCAGCCCGGTGCCGGGGATCAGGTCGAGGCCGAGGGAGGAGAAGCGCTCGAGGGTCGCGGCGGCGGGCGCGGTGCCCATCCCGCACAACACCCGCGGCACCGGGTCGGCGGCGGTGGCGAAGATCGCCGGGACCTCGCCGCCGGGGCCGTTGAGGTGCGGCTCGACCACGTGGAGGGTGAAGGCCGCGGCCGCCGCCGCGTCGAAGGCGTTGCCGCCCCGCTCGAGGACGGACATGCCGGCCGCGGTGGCGAGATAGTGGGTGCTGGCGACCATGCCGAAAGTGCCTGCCAGCTCGGGGCGGGTGGTGAAGGGTAATGGGAGCGCCATGCCTCCGCACCCTACTCACCCGGCTCGCCGCTGTCCCTAGGGCGAGCTGTGTCTATGAGCGCTGTGTCTATGGGTGCTGCGTCGAGGAGCCCGGGGACTGATCGTCCGGGCTCGGCCCGGTGCTCTGCTGCATAGGCGTCCGCAGGTCCATCTCGCGCGGCGCCTTTGCGAGCGTGCACCAGATCGCCAGGGCGGCGAGGATCCCGGCGACCACGAGCATCGCGGTCGGGGTACCGAAGTTGTCGGCCAGCACACCTGTCGTCAGCGGCGCGGTCCACAGCAGGCCGGAGGAGCTGAAGCTGAGGGCCGCGGCGACGCGGCCGAGCATCGCGTCCGGGACGACGCGCAGCTGGTACGACTCGAGCATGACGTTCAGCGGCACCACCAGGAACACCGCGAGCGCGCCGACCAGGCCGATCTCCCAGGGCCTTGGGGCGGCCGCGAGCCCCACCGCGACCAAGACCACGAGCCAGGCCATGGTGATCACCAGGGTCCTGGTCTTGAAGTGCCGGGCCAGGATCGGCGCCGCGAGCGCGCCGCCGAGTCCGCCGACGGCCGCGATGGTGGTGACCACGCCGACGGTGGTCGGGCCGCCGCCGCGCAGCTTGATCAGCGCGATGGTCAGCAGCACCATCCCGCCGAACGAAGCACTGAGCAGCGGCACCCACACGACCAGGAAGCGCAGGTACGTGTTCGTGCGGATGTAGGCGATCCCCTCGCGCAGCGCGGCCAGCGACGAGGAGTGCGCTTCGCGGTCGGCGGCGTCGGGGCCGAGCGGGCGGCGGATGGCCGCCACGCCGATCGCGCTGACCACGAAGGAGACCGCGTCGCCGAGGAACGGTATCCAGCGGGCGATGGAGAACAGCGCGCCGCCGACCGGGGGGCCGACCAGCCGGGCGATCATGTCGCGGCCCTGCTTGGAGGCCGCGAGGGCGGGGAACTGCGACTCGTGCACGATCCGCTTGAGCGTCGGCGTCATGGCGGCGCCGCTGATGCCGTTGCACATGCCCTGGATGAAGGCGATGGCGGCGATGTGCCCGACGTTGACGAATCCGTTGGCGACCGCGAACACCACCGTGCTGACGGCGACGGCCTGCACCAGGTCGGCGGTCACGACCAGGACCCGGCGCGAGTAGCGGTCGGCCAGGGCGCCGCCGAGCAGACCGGTGGACAGGCCGCCGATGTTCAGGCAGGCGCCGACGATGCCGGCCCGGGCGACCGAGTTGGTCGCGTACAGCATGAGCAGGGGGTAGGCGAGCTGGGACATGGCGCTGCCGAGCGAGGAGACCAGCGAGCTGACCCACCAGCCCGCGTAGTCCCGGTTGCGCCACAGCGGAGGCGGATGCCGCGGGGGCTCGTCCTCCGTTTCCGGCTTATCGGTCGCCCTGAGCTGCACCACCGTGCTTCCTTCCGTCCGGCTCCCGACCTCGTACTACCCAGCTCCCACAAGCGCAGCATAGGTGACTCGGATCGATCTACGCGGAACCTCGCGCGGCGGCCCTCCCGACCAGGCAAGCAGAGCGTCCAGGCGCCCTGCGTTCAGTGACTCAGTGTTCAGTAACCCAGGGCTCTGCGGCACGCGTCGACGGAGCGGGCGGCGGCCTCGCGCAGCGCCTCGACACGCGGTCCCTGCCGCAGGATCTCGCGGGACATCGACGGCACCACGTTGCGCAGCGCGTCGCCGAAGACCTTGCGCAGGTCCTCTGGGGTGGCGCCCTGGGCGCCGAGCCCGGGGGCGAGCAGCGCGCCGTTCAACGCGGCCAGGTCGTAGGGGATGTCGGCCAGGGTCGCGCCGACCACCGCGCCGATCGGGCCGAGCGGCAGCGCGCCCGCGTTGCGTTCGCCGGCCGCGGTGAGGATGGCCGCTCCGACGGTCGCCCCGTCCTCGGTGCGCGCCCGCTGGACCCGCGCGCCCTCGGGATTCGAGGTGAAAGCGAGCACGAACACGCCCGCGCCGTGCTTCTCCGCAGTCGAGTACAGCGGCTCGAGCGCGCCGAATCCCAGATACGGCGAGGCCGTCAGCGCGTCGGAGAAAAGCGGCGACGCCGGGTCCAGATACGCCTGTGCGTAAGCCTCGACGGTCGACCCGATGTCTCCTCGTTTGGCGTCCATGATGACCAGGGCTCCGGCCGACCGGGCGTCGGCGACGGTCCGCTCCAGCACCGCGACCCCGCGCGAGCCGAAGCGCTCGAAGAACGCCGACTGGGGCTTGAGCACGGCTACCCGGTCCGCGAGCGCCTCGACGACCGTCCCGGCGAAGCTTTCGAGGCCCGCGACGTCGTCGCTCAGGCCCCAGGCAGTCAGCAGCGCGCCGTGCGGGTCGATCCCGGCGCACAGCGGGCCGCGGGTGTCCAGCGCGCGGCGCAGTCTGGCCCCAAACGTGTCCGTCATCGGTTGCTCTCCTTGCGCAGACCGCTCTGAACCATGCGGCGCCGCAGACCTCTGTGGATCCGGGCGGCCCAGAACGGCCCCTCGTAGATGAATCCGGTGAAACCCTGGAGCAGCGTCGCGCCAGCCGCCAGGCGCTCGGCGGCGTCCTCGGGCGTGGTGACGCCCCCGACGCCGATGATCGTCATGTCCTCGCTGACGCGCTTGCGCAGCCGCCGCAGCACCTCGAGCGAGCGCTCGCGCAGCACCGGTCCGGACAGGCCGCCCGCGCCGAGCGCGGCGACCTCGTCGGCCGGGGTCGTGAGGCCCAAGCGCCCAATGGTCGTATTGGTGGCCACGATCCCGTCGAGGCCGATCTCGACCGCGAGGTCGGCGACCGCGTCCACATCCTCGTCGGCCAGATCGGGAGCGATCTTGACCAGCAGCGGAACATGCCGCCCGGCCGCCGCTTCGGCCGCCTCCCGCACCGCCGTCAGCAGCGGCCGCAGCACCGCGACGGCTTGGAGGTCACGCAGCCCGGGCGTGTTCGGCGAGGAGACGTTGACCACGAGGTAGTCGGCGTACGGGGCGAGGAGCTTGGCCGACGCGATGTAGTCGGCGACGGCCTCCGCCTCCGGCACCGCCTTGGTCTTGCCGATGTTGACCCCGAGGATCACCGCGGGGGCGGCGCTACGGCGCCCGGCCAGCCGGTCCCGGCGCGCGGCCAGGCGCCGGGCGACCGCCGCGGCGCCGTCGTTGTTGAAGCCCATCCGGTTGACCAGGGCGCGGTCGCGCGGCAGCCGGAACATCCGGGGCGCCGGGTTGCCCGGCTGCGGCCGCGCGGTGACCGTGCCGATCTCGACGAACGCGAAGCCGAGGGCGGCCAGCCCGTCGATCCCCACCGCGTTCTTGTCGAAGCCCGCGGCCAGGCCGAACGGCCCGGGAAAGGTCAGGCCGAGCGCCCGCACCCGAAGCGCCGGGTCAGCCGGGCGAAGCGCGGATTGCAACACCCGCGCCCCGCCCGGCACCGCCGCGGCGGCCCGGATCGCGCCGAAACCGAGCCGGTGGGCGCGCTCCGGGTCCATCCGCCGGAACAGGGCGGCGAACAGCAGCCGGTAGAACATCAGCCGTCCGCCCGGGCACCGTCCCGCGAGACTGTGCCACCTAGAGCTGTGCCATCTCGAGAAGCGACGAGCCGGGCGGCGTGCTCCTGCAAGGAGCCGACGCCGACGTCCCCGCGCCGCAGCGCGTCGATCCCCTGCACCGCCGCGGCCAGGCTCTGCACCGTCGTGATGCACGGCTTGCCCATCGCGATGGCCGCGGTGCGGATCTCGTAGCCGTCCAGGCGGGGGCCGACGCCGTGCGGGGTGTTGACGATCAGGTCCACCTCCCCGGCCAGGACCCGCTGCACGATGGTCGGCTCGCCGTTCGGCCCCGGCCCTTGCGAGTGCTTGCGCACGACCGTGGCGCTGACGCCGTTCCGGCGCAGCACCTCGGCGGTGCCCTCGGTGGCCAGGATCTCGAAGCCGAGGTCGGCCAGGGCCTTGACCGGGAGCACCATCGAGCGCTTGTCCCGGTCGGCGACCGACACGAACGCCCGGCCCTTGACCGGCAGCGGTCCGTACGCCGCGGCCTGGGACTTGGCGAAGGCGGAGCCGAAGTCCACGTCGATGCCCATGACCTCGCCGGTGGACTTCATCTCCGGCCCGAGCACCACGTCGACCCCGCGGCCGTCCGGAAGCCGGAACCGCGACCACGGCATCACGGCCTCCTTGACGGCGATCGGCGCGTCGAACGGGAGCGTTCCGCCGTCACCCCGCGCGGGCAGCAAGCCTTCCGCGCGCAGTTCGGCGATGGTCGCGCCGAGGCTGATCCGGGCCGCGGCCTTGGCCAGCGGGACCGCGGTGGCCTTGGACACGAACGGCACCGTGCGGGAGGCGCGCGGGTTGGCCTCGAGCACGTACAGCACGTCCCCGGCGAGCGCGAACTGGATGTTGATCAGCCCCCGGACGCCCACCCCCGCCGCGATGGCCTCGGTCGAGGCGCGCAGCCGGTTCACGTTCTGCCCGCCGAGGGTGATCGGCGGTAGCGCGCAGGCCGAGTCGCCGGAGTGGATCCCGGCCTCCTCGATGTGCTCCATGACGCCGCCGAGATACAGCTCGTCGCCGTCGTAGAGCGCGTCGACGTCGATCTCGATCGCGTCGTCGAGGAAGCGGTCGATCAGCACCGGGTGCTCGGAGATCAGCCCGGCGTGCCGCTCCAGATACTCCGCGAGCGAGTCCGCGTCGTACACGATCTCCATGCCGCGCCCGCCGAGCACGTACGAGGGGCGCGCCAGCACCGGGTAGCCGATCTCGTCCGCGATCGCCTTGGCTTCGGAGTACGAGAACGCGGTGCCGTGCTTGGGCGCGGGCAGTTCGGCCTCGGCCAGGACCCGCCCGAACGCGCCGCGGTCCTCGGCCAGGTGGATCGACTCGGGGCTGGTGCCCACGATCGGCACCCCGGCGTTCTTGAGCCGCTGCGCCAAGCCCAGCGGGGTCTGGCCGCCCAGCTGCACGATCACCCCGGCCAGCGGGCCGGCCTGCCGCTCGGCGTGCACGACCTCGAGCACGTCCTCGAGCGTGAGCGGCTCGAAGTAGAGGCGGTCGGAGGTGTCGTAGTCGGTGGAGACGGTCTCCGGGTTGCAGTTGACCATGACGGTCTCGTAGCCGGCCTCGCGAAGCGCGAAGGAGGCGTGCACGCAGGAGTAGTCGAACTCGACGCCCTGCCCGATCCGGTTCGGCCCCGAGCCGAGGATGATGACCGCGGGCTTCTCCCGCGGCGCGACCTCGGTCTCCTCGTCGTATGTCGAGTAGTGGTAGGGAGTGCGGGCCGCGAACTCGGCCGCGCAGGTGTCCACCGTTTTGTAGACCGGCCGCACGCCCAGCGCCCGGCGCACCTCACGCACGACCGCCTCGTCGAGCGAGCGCAGCGCGCCGATCTGCTCGTCGGAGAAGCCGTGCCGCTTCGCCCGGCGCAGCAGCGGCGCGGTCAACGCCTCGGCGGCGGCCACCTCCTCGGCGATCTCGCCGATCAGGGCGAGCTGGTCGAGGAACCAGGGGTCGATGGCGGTGGCGTCGAAGAGCTCGTCGACGCTCGCCCCGGCGCGCAGCGCCTGCATGACCGTGTTGATGCGGCCGTCGGTCGGCACCGCGGCGAGCTCCAGCAGCTCGGCCTTGTCCCCCGGCTCGCTCGCGAAGTCGAGCTGCGCGCCCGTCTTCTCCAGCGAACGCAGCGCCTTCTGCAGCGCCTCGGGGAAGTTGCGGCCGATCGCCATCGCCTCGCCGACCGACTTCATGGTGGTGGTCAGCCGGGCGTCGGCGCCGGGGAACTTCTCGAATGCGAACCGCGGCACCTTGACCACCACGTAGTCGAGGGTCGGCTCGAAGGAGGCGGGGGTCTCGCGGGTGATGTCGTTGGGGATCTCGTCCAGGGTGTAGCCCACGGCCAGCTTCGCCGCGATCTTCGCGATCGGGAAGCCGGTGGCCTTCGACGCCAGCGCGCTGGAGCGGGAGACGCGCGGGTTCATCTCGATCACGATGATCCGCCCGTCGCGCGGGTCGACCGCGAACTGGATGTTGCAGCCGCCGGTGTCCACGCCGACCGCGCGGATCACCGCGATGCCGATGTCGCGCAGCCTCTGGTACTCGCGGTCGGTGAGGGTCATCGCGGGGGCCACCGTGATCGAGTCGCCGGTGTGCACCCCCATCGGGTCCAGGTTCTCGATCGAGCAGACCACGACGACGTTGTCGTTGCGGTCTCGCATCAGCTCGAGCTCGTACTCCTTCCAGCCGAGGATGGACTCCTCCAGGAGCACTTCGGTGGTCGGCGAGAGTTGCAGCCCGGTGCCGGCGATCCGGCGCAGTTCTTCCTCGTCGTGCGCGAAGCCGGAGCCGGCGCCGCCCATGGTGAACGAGGGACGCACCACGACCGGGTAGCCGCCCAGCGTCTCGACGCCGGCGAGGCAATCCTCCATCGAGTGGCAGATCACCGACCGGGCCGATTCGGCGCCGATCGACGCGACGATCTGCTTGAACCGCTGCCGGTCCTCGCCGGCCTGGATCGCGGCGATGTCCGCGCCGATCAGCTCGACGCCGTACTTCTCGAGCACGCCGGACTCGGCCAGCGCGACCGCGGTGTTGAGCGCCGTCTGCCCGCCCAGGGTCGGCAGCAGCGCGTCGGGCCGCTCCTTGGCGATGATCTTCTCGACGAACTCCGGGGTGATCGGCTCGACGTAGGTGGCGTCGGCGAACTCGGGGTCCGTCATGATGGTGGCCGGGTTCGAGTTGACCAGGACCACCCGCAGGCCCTCGGCCCGCAGCACCCGGCAGGCCTGGGTGCCGGAGTAGTCGAACTCGCAGGCCTGGCCGATCACGATCGGCCCGGAGCCGATGACCAGCACCGACTTGAGGTCTTCGCGCTTCGGCATCAGCCGCTGCCCTCCTTGTTCGCGTCCTGCGTCGGTTCGGCGCCGCCGCGGTCGCCGCGCATGAGCTCGGCGAAGCGGTCGAACAGGTACGCGGCGTCGTGCGGCCCGGCCGCCGCCTCGGGGTGGTACTGCACCGAGAACGCCGGGACGTCGAGGCACCGCAGTCCCTCGACCACGCCGTCGTTCAGGCACACGTGGCTGACTTCGACCCGGCCGAACGGGGTGTCGGACACCCGGTCCAGCGGCGCGTCCACGGCGAATCCGTGGTTGTGGGCGGTGACCTCGACCTTGCCGGTCAGCCGGTCCTGCACCGGCTGGTTGATGCCGCGGTGCCCGTACTTGAGCTTGTAGGTCCCGAAGCCCAGGGCGCGCCCGAGGATCTGGTTGCCGTAGCAGATCCCGAACACCGGAACCCGCCGCTCGAGCAGCGCCCGGGTCAGCTCGACCTGGGCGTCGGCGGTGGCCGGGTCGCCCGGCCCGTTGGACAGGAACACCCCGTCGGGTTCGAGCGCCAGCACGTCTTCCACGGACGACCCTGCGGGCAGGACGTGGGTCCGCATGCCGCGCTCGGCCATCCGGTGCGGGGTCATCGCCTTGATGCCGAGGTCGATCGCCGCGACCGTGAAGCGCCGCTCGCCGATGGCCTCGACGAGGTACGGCTGCGCCGTCGCCACATCCGCCGTCAGGTTCGCGCCCTTCATCTGCGGGCTGGTGCGCACCCGGCCGAGCAGCGCGGTCGGCTCGGTCTTGGCGACCTCCCCGGAGAAGATCCCCACGCGCATCGCGCCGCGCTCGCGCAGGTGGCGGGTCAGCGCGCGGGTGTCGATCCCGCTGATGCCGACCACGCCCTGCGCCTTCAGCTCGTCGTCGAGCGAGCGCGTGGCCCGCCAGCTCGACACCCGCCGGGCCGGGTCGCGCACCACATAGCCGCCGACCCAAATGCGCCCGGACTCCGGGTCCTCATCGTTGACGCCCGTGTTGCCGATGTGCGGGGCCGTCATCACCACCACCTGGCCCCGGTAGGAGGGATCGGTGAGCGTCTCCTGGTAGCCGGTCATCCCGGTGGCGAACACGGCCTCGCCGAATGCCTCGCCGACCGCGCCGTACGCCTCCCCCGAGAAGGTCCGGCCGTCCTCGAGCACCAGCACCGCCTTCGTCGTGTTCATGCGGCCGTCCTCTCCGTGATCAGGACGCCGACCTCGGCGATAAGCCGGGTCCGGTCGCCTTTGGCGCGCGGGTGGAACCCGGAGTCCAGGGTCGCGTCGCCCAGCCTCCAGGTCAGCAGGACGATCCCGTCCCCGCCGGTCACCTTTCCGGCGATGCCCGGGGCGAGGTGGGCGTGGACCAGGTCGTCTGCCGGGATGAACAGATCGGGTGCGGCCTCGCGGGCCACCAGCACCCCGGCCGCGCCGACGCTCATCCGCGCGTTGCTGCGCACGCCGAGCCCATGCGCGGCGATCCGGTCGAGCCAGTCCCCTGAGACCGTCGTCGAGGCGTAGACGCCCTCGGCCGGTTCGCCGAACGCCGCGTGGGGCGGCGCTGCCGTCGACGGCACAGGCAACTCGGACTGGCGTGCCGCACGGTTCTTCCAGCCGCGCCACATCAGCCAGTAGACGCCGGTGAGGACCGCCAGCACCACGATCGTCAGCAGGATGCGCAGGAACCAGTGGGTGACCGGCGCGCTGTGCGGCGCATCCGCGAGCAGCCCGGACCCAGCGAGCCCAGACACAGTGCCCGCATTCGTCATCACGCTCACCGCTCGACCACCCGCCTGTCCAGCACGGTCGGCTCGCCGCGCAGGAAGGTGGCGACGACCGCGCCGGGCAGCTTCATCCCGGCGTACGGCGTGTTGCGGGAGAGCGATTGCAGCGCCCGAGCCTCGATCACCCGGGACGCGCCCGGATCGACCAGGGTCAGGTGCGCCGGGGCGTCGACGCCGAGCCCGCGCCCGTGGTCGGCGAGGCCGCCGATCCGCGCCGGCCGGGCCGACATCCGGTCCGCGACCCCGGCCCAGTCCAGCAGCCCGGTCTCCACCATGGTCCGCTGCACCACCGACAGCGCGGTTTCCAGCCCGAGCATGCCCATCGCGGCGACCGCCCACTCGCAGTCCTTCGCCTCGACCGGGTGCGGCGCGTGGTCGGTGGCGACGGCGTCGATCGTGCCGTCCGCCAGACCGGCGCGCACCGCCTCGACGTCGGCGGCGGTCCGCAGCGGCGGGTTCACCTTGTAGACCGGGTCGTAGCCGCGCAGCAGCTCCTCGGTCAGCAGCAGGTGATGCGGCGTCACCTCGGCCGTGACCGGGTACCCCTTCGCCTTGGCCCACCGCACGATCTCCACCGAGCCGGCGGTCGACAGGTGGCATACGTGCAGCCGCGACCCGGTGTGCGCGGCCAGCAGCACGTCGCGCGCGATGATCGCCTCCTCGGCCACCGAGGGCCAGCCGCGCAGCCCGAGCAGCCCGGACAGTTCGCCCTCGTTCATCTGCGCGCCCTCGGTGAGTCGCGGCTCCTGGGCGTGCTGGGCGATCACGCCGCCGAACGCCTTGACGTACTCCAGGGCCCTGCGCATCAGCGCGGCGTCCGAGACACAGTGCCCGTCGTCGGAGAAGACCCGCACCCGCGCGGCCGAATCCGCCATCGCGCCGAGTTCCGCCAGCCGCTGCCCGCCCAGGCCCACGGTCACCGCGCCGACCGGCCGCACGTCGCAGTACCCGGCTTCCCGCCCCAGTCGCCACACTTGCTCGACCACGCCGGCCGTGTCCGCCACCGGATCGGTGTTCGCCATCGCGTGCACCGCGGTGAAGCCCCCGGCCGCCGCCGCGCGCGTCCCGGTCAGGACCGTCTCCGCATCCTCGCGGCCCGGTTCCCTCAAATGGGTGTGCAGGTCGACCAATCCCGGCAGGGCGATCAGCCCGTCCGCATCAATCACCGACGCCCCGGCCGGAGCCTCGCGCACGAACACCCCGTCCCGGATATAGAGGTCGCCCACCTCGCCGCCGAGCAGGCGCGCCCCCCGGACGACGTATCGACTCTCGGTACCGCTCATCGGCCCGCGGCCTCCTCTTCCTTTCCGAACGCGGGCTCCGATCCGCCGAGCAGCAGGTAGAGCACCGCCATGCGCACCGAGACCCCGTTGGCGACCTGCTCGGTCACCGTCGAGCGGACCGAGTCGGCCACCTCCGCCGAGATCTCGAGGCCGCGGTTCATCGGCCCGGGGTGCATCACCACCGCGTGCTCCGGCAGCGCGGCCATCCGCCCCGCCTGGAGCCCGTACCTCCTGCTGTACTCGCGTTCGGTCGGGAAGAACGCCTCGTTCATCCGCTCGCGTTGCACGCGCAGCATCATGACGGCGTCACATTTAGGCAGCACTGGGTCGAGCTCGTACGACGATTCACAGGGCCACGACTCGACGCCCAGCGGCAGCAGCGTGGGCGGGCCGACGAGCGTGACCTGGGCGCCCAGCGTCGCCAGCAGGTGCACGTTCGACCTGGCCACCCGGCTGTGCAGTACGTCGCCCACGATCGCGACGCGTCGCCCCGTCAAAGAGCCAAGCCTCCGCCGCAATGTGTAGGCGTCAAGCAGCGCCTGTGTCGGATGCTCGTGTGTCCCATCCCCTGCGTTAATGACAGCGCCGCGGATCCATCCCGCGTGCGCTAGCCGGTACGCACCCCCGGACGCCCAATGCCGCACCACGACCGCATCCGCACCCATCGCCTCCAACGTCAAGGCGGTGTCCTTGAGCGACTCCCCCTTAGACACGCTCGAACCCTTGGCCGAGAAGTTGATGACGTCCGCGCTCAGCCGCTTCGCCGCCGTCTCGAACGAGATCCGTGTCCGTGTCGAATCCTCAAAGAAAAGATTGACCACCGTACGCCCGCGCAGCGTCGGCAGCTTCTTGATCGGCCGGTCGGACAGGCGCGCCAGCTCCTCGGCGGTGTCCAGCACGAGGATGGCCTCCTCCGCGGACAGGTCCTGCGTCGACAGCAGGTGGCTCACGCGTTTCGCCGGGGCCGTCATGCCGCTTCCCCCTTCACGCCTAGGAGCACGGCTTCGCGGCCGTCCGTCTCGTGCAGGTGCACCTCGACCGCCTCCCTCAGCGAGGTCGGCAGGTTCTTCCCCACGTAGTCGGCGCGGATGGGCAGCTCGCGGTGCCCGCGATCCACCAGCACCGCCAGCTGGATCGCCCGGGGCCGGCCCAAGTCGTTCAGGGCATCCAAAGCCGCCCGCACGGTACGCCCCGAGAACAACACGTCATCCACCAGGATCACCAACCGGCCGTCGATCCCCTCCTTCGGGATCTCGGTCCTCGCGAGGGCGCGGGCGGGCTTCATCCGCAGATCGTCGCGGTACATGGTGATGTCGAGGGAGCCCACGGGGGTCTCGCGGCCCTCGAACTTGGCGATGAGGGCGCCCAGCCGGCGGGCGAGGAAGACACCGCGAGTCGGGATGCCGAGGAGAACGACATCCTCGGCACCGTTGGTGCGTTCCAGGATTTCGTGCGCTATACGCGTCAGCGCCCGTTCTAGGGCGGGGGCGTCGAGGACGGCGCGTGCGGCGGCGGGGTCGAGGCCGGAAAGCCGGGCGCCGGACTGTATGGTCATGCCGAAGCAGACCTCCTTCCCTGTCTCACGGGACAGGACTTAAAGGACGTCGGATGATCGCGGCTGCGGTCGATCGCCTAGCCTATCAGGCAGTGCCAAGGTCAACTTTTCGCCAAAGCCTGGCCGGATACCGCCGTCCAAACCCGCACGATAAGGCCGCTACACCACCGCGACACACGGTTTCGGACAGCTGACCCAAAGCGAGCTAGTCGCACACCATGACATAGGGTGGGAGACGTCCACAGTTCGGTTATCCGGTGAGCGACTGCCTTGACGGCGCGAGGTTACTCTGCGTAACATCAGCCGAGGTCGCCGCCACGGGCGACCGGACCGGCACCCTTCGGACGACCAGGGCGAGCCGACCCGATCCGACCTTCGACGTCGGGCGGGCCGCGCCGAACCAGTCCCGCCCGGTAGCCGATTGTCACGACGCGAGGCTTTCGATGGGGAGTGCATATGTCCACTGAGTACGCCAAGGCGCTGGGTGCCCGGCTCCGCGCGATCCGAACCCAGCAGGGCTTGTCGCTGCACGGGGTCGAGCAGAAGTCGCAGGGCCGGTGGAAGGCCGTGGTCGTGGGTTCCTACGAGCGCGGCGACCGGGCGGTGACGGTGCAGCGCTTGGCCGAGCTCGCCCACTTCTACGGCGTGCCCGTGCACGAGCTGCTGCCCGGCAACGCGCCGAACGCCGCCGCCGAGCTGCCGCCGAAGCTGATCCTGAACCTCGAGGTGCTGCAGAACCTGGGCGAGGACAAGGCGGCGCCGCTGATGCGCTACGTGGCCGCGATCCAGAGCCAGCGCGGCGACTACAACGGCCGGGTGCTGTCGATCCGCCAGGACGACCTGCGCACGCTCTCGGTGATCTTCGACCAGCAGCCGTCGATCCTGGTCGACCAGCTGATCGAGTGGGGCGTGCTGGACGCGGACGCCCGCCGCGCGATCGACTTCGACGGCGACTTCTCCGACGAGGGCGACATCGAGGACGAAGAGGACTTCGAGGAGGAGTAACCCCTCCCCCCACCCGATCCTCGTGGCCGAAGAGCGCGACAGAACGAAGCAGAACAACGCAACGCACAAAGCACCAGACGCGGCTGGCCGCCAATGCCCGCCGCGTCTGCCTTTTCCCGTCACCTACCCAGCAAAGGACCTTTCACACCGTCCTCATCATCCACAGAGCGGCCAGGCAGCACCAACGGCGGGCCACGAGCTCACCGCCCCGCCGACCCCGCGGTCGCCCCGGCACTGGCGCTTACTGGCGGCTCCCACCGGCACACCCCTTGTCGACCTCCCGCGCGACGACCTCAAGCCGGTTCCGGTAGTTCTCCCACCACTCCTCGGATTCGGCCGGCATGTTGGAGGCGTCCTTCCGCATCCCGACAGCCCCGTCGATCAGTTCCCGCACGATGTCGGCATGACCGGCGTGCCGATAGGTCTCGGTGGTCATGTGGACCAGGATCCGATGAAGCGTCACCTCACGTCGCTCGCTCGGCCACCAAGGCACCTGCCCTAAAGCATCCAGCGGCAGCACGTCGATCGTCGCGTCCGAGTGGGCCCACACGCGGTGGTACAGCCCCACGATCTGATCGCGGCTCTC
>NZ_DASZGI010000026.1:0-11300 GCF_035938995.1 Actinocrinis sp. | reverse complement strand
CCGGCGGCGGTGAGCACGGCAACGCTGCTCGAACCGGTAGCCACAGCCACGGCCACCGCGCCGTTGTCGTGCGCGCCCTTCACGTCGTGAGGCGTGTCCCCGATCACGATGGCGTGCTCTGGCTTGAAGCCGTGGCCGTATTTGGCTTCAGCCCGCTCGATGGCTAGGCGGACCAGCACTGCGCGGTCGCTGCTGTCGTCGCCGTATCCGCCCACTTCGAAGTCGATGAAGCTTTCCAGGCCGAAGGCTTCGAGCTTGGTCGCGGCGACGTCGGGGAGGTTGCCGGTGACGAGCGACTGCACGGCGCCGTTCGCCTCGAAGAGGGTCAGGGCCTCGTGGACGCCTGGCAAAGTGCTTCCGTGCTCGCGTATCTGGCCTTCCATCGAGCGCGCCGTCACAGCGATTGCCGTGTAGAAGGCGTCGAACGAGTGGACCGGTTCCACCCCGTTCAGCGCCAGCGCCTCCCTGACGATGGCTTGCTCGGTCCGTCCCGCCATGTCCGGGAGGTGTAGCAGGGGCCTGCCGATGACCTGAGTGAAGGCGCGCGCGTAGATCTCCTGGCCCACGCCCGTGATGGTTACCAGCGTGTGGTCGATGTCCCAGAGGACGAGCAGCGGCACGGCTTCAGGCATGGGGTGATCCTCGCATGTCCGGGCGTCGGCAGGGTGAGAGCCATGCGCCTTGTGTATGTCGTGCGCGGGACGCGTCGGATGGCGGCGAGCGGCATGCGGTCTGTGGAGCCGCTGTTGCGTCGTTCTCGCTGCGTGGGTGGGGTAGCGGGCTAAGGTCGGACGGTGGCTCAGGACTGGAGCAACTTCGCGGTTGTTGTCGGCAGTGCGTCGGGCGCGCTGACGGGCCTTTTGTTCGTCGCCGTGTCGCTGAACCGCTGATCGCATCGCCGGGCATCCCACGCTGCGCGGCTTAGCGGGCCAGACGCTCGTCCTCTTCATGCTTCCGCTGCTGCTGTCGTTTCTGCTGGTGCTCCCCGGGGCGTCGGCGACGGGGCTGGGCGTAGGTCTGGTCGCGGTGGCGATCGTCGTGGGTGTCGTGTTCGTGCTTATCGGGCGTGCGAAGGAGACGACCGACCCCGGCGCGCAGGAGCGGCTGGCCCAGATCGTCGACCGGGTCAGCCCGAACCTGGCTGTCGTGGTGCTCACTCTGGTGGGGGGAAGCCTGCAGCTCGCGGGTGATGACGGCCTGTACTGGGTCGCCGCATCCAGTGTGCTTTCGCTGGTTGGTGGCGTCCTCAATGCGTGGCTGTTCCTGACTCGCACCTAGTACCGACGATTGTGCACAGCGCGTGCTTCAGGCCGGAAGCGCGCAGTGGGGTGGTGGCTGATAGCGTCCGGGCGCCGCCATTGAGCGCGAACGGGCCGAGAGCTTTAGATAGCACCGCACGGCCCTGGAGCGGAGCGAGGAGCCGTGCGGTGCGTGATGCGCGGAGCGCCCAGGCCGCGGAGCGGAGGGCGGGTGGGGGCCTCAGTTCCGGCGGACGCCGGGCCAGCGGCAGGCAGTGGCGGAGCGTCAGAAGGGGCGGGCGGACCAGGGGGCGTTGCCGGGGCGGAGTCCGTCAAGGCCGTCGGGGAGGCTGAGGGCGGTGGCGAGGGCGAGGGTGCCGACCACCATCGCTCCGCTGCCGACTTTGCCTGCCAGGACGGCGTCGGTCAGCATCGTGCGGTCGAGCCATGCCGGGCGCAGGCTTTTCTCCTCGCCCTGCCTTTCGAACTGCTCGCCGTCTGCGGGTGCGATGCCTCTCGCGAGGAAGACACGCATCGCCTCGTTTGATGAGCCTGCTGTGTTGTAGTAGTCCGCCAGTACGTTCCAGCGCTTGGCTGCCAGGTGCGCTTCTTCGTAGAGTTCGCGCTTGACTGCTTCGAGGGGGGTCTCGCCCTCGGCGTCGAGGAGGCCGGCCGGCAGCTCCCACAGCAGGCGGCGCACCGGGTGGCGGTACTGGCACAGCGACAGCACCACGTCCCGCTCCTCGTCGTACACCAGGGCCCCGACCGCGCCGGGGTGCAGGGTGTACTCGCGGTCCGCCTCGGTGCCGTCCTCCATGCGCACCCGCTCGCGCCGGTACACGGTGATGCCGCCGTGGGCCAGATCCTTCCCGCCGAGCACCGGCCAGTTCGCCGGAAGGTCCTCGATCGGCTCGGACAACTCCTCGATGTGAAACGTCATATGGGGGATGGTACGCAGTGGGGGAGGAGGGTTGCTGGTGCTTCTGGTGCGCGCCTCCTGCTATGTCCGCGTTCTGCTACTTCTCCTTCTGCGTCTTCGAGCGGCGTTGGACGGCGGCGGCGACGAGGCCGGTGAACAGGGGGTGCGGGCGGGTCGGGCGCGAGCGCAGCTCCGGGTGTGCCTGCGTGGCCACGAAATACGGATGGATCTCCCGCGGCAGCTCGATGAACTCGACCAGGCGGCCGTCCGGCGATGTACCGGAGAAGACCAGCCCGCCGGCCGCGATCTTGTCCCGATAGGCGTTGTTGACCTCGTAGCGGTGCCGGTGCCGCTCCTCGATCTTGTCCGTGCCGTAGAGCTCACGTACGAGAGAACCCTCTGCGAGGGTGGCGGGGTACAGGCCCAGGCGCATGGTCCCGCCCAGGTCGCCGTCCCCGGACACGATGTCCACCTGGTCGGCCATGGTCGAGATGACCGGGTGTGCAGTCTGCTCGTCGAACTCGGACGAGCCGGCGTCCTTGATGTCGGCCAGGTGCCGCGCCGTCTCGATCACCATGCACTGCAGGCCCAGGCACAGGCCGAGCGTCGGCAGCTTGTTCTCGCGCGCGTACTTGACCGCGTTGATCTTGCCTTCGATGCCGCGCACGCCGAAGCCTCCGGGCACGCACACCGCGTCCACGTCGGCCAGTCGCCGCGCCGCGCCCGCGTCCGTCTCGCAGGTGTCCGACGCCACCCACTTGACCTTGACCCGGGTGTCGTTGGCGAAGCCGCCCGCGCGCAGCGCCTCGGTGACCGACAGGTACGCGTCCGGCAGGTCGATGTACTTGCCCACCAGCGCGACGGTGACCTCGTTCTTCGGACGGTGCACCCGGCGCAGCAGCTCGTCCCACGCCCGCCAGTCCACGTCGCGGAACGGCAGGTCGAGGCGGCGCACGACATAGGCGTCCAGGCCCTCGGAGTGCAGCACCTTCGGGATGTCGTAGATCGAGGGGGCGTCGGCCGCGGTCGCGACCGCCTCCTCGTCCACGTCGCACATGAGCGAGATCTTGCGCTTGATCGAGTCCGGGATCGGCCGGTCGGCGCGGCACACGATCGCGTCCGGCTGGATGCCGATCGAGCGCAGCGCGGCCACCGAGTGCTGCGTCGGCTTGGTCTTCAGCTCACCGGACGGGCCGATGTACGGCACCAGGGAGATGTGCAGGAAGAAGCAGTTGCCCCGCCCGATCTCGTGCCGCACCTGCCGGGCCGCCTCGAGGAAGGGCAGCGACTCGATGTCCCCGACCGTGCCGCCGATCTCGGTGATCACGATGTCCACGGGCGCGCCGCCCACCTCGACGTCGTCCATGGCCAGGATCCGGGCCTTGATCTCGTTGGTGATGTGCGGGATGACCTGCACCGTGTCGCCCAGGTACTCGCCGCGCCGCTCCTTGGCGATCACGGAGGAGTACACCTGACCGGTCGTCACGTTCGCCGAGCCGTGCAGGTCGGTGTCCAGGAAGCGCTCGTAGTGGCCGATGTCCAGGTCCGTCTCGGCGCCGTCGTCGGTGACGAACACCTCGCCGTGCTGGAACGGGTTCATCGTGCCGGGGTCGACGTTGAGGTAGGGATCCAGCTTCTGCATGGTGACCCGCAGCCCGCGCGACTTGAGCAGCGCGCCGAGGCTGGACGCGGTCAGCCCCTTGCCGAGAGACGAGGCGACGCCCCCGGTGACGAAGAGATGCTTGGTGGGTCGGCCGGACGGATGCTTCGCGGCTGAAGACCTGCTGGACAGTGCCAACGTGGGGCTCCCGTGGTCGTTACGAGCGATTGGCCGGGTGGCGCTCGGCCGGTCATCCACGGGCTACCAGCGTATCAGCGATCCGGGCCTCGTCGCGTCCTGCCGCGGTCGACTTCTGCGCGTCTAACAGGGCGTCAGGCTGCGACGATAGGTGCGCGCCGGGGTGCGATAGGCGGGCCTCGTCTCGCCAAATGGACTCACGCGTTCCGCCATGGCGGCGTACGCGCCACCCTGGATAGGCTCAAGCAGGACAGATGACCAACCGGCGAGCTCAGGAGGCGATCGCCATGGCGGTACGAGCGGTACGCGGCGCGGCGCAGGTCGACGCCGACGAGCGCGATCTGATCCTCAAGGCGACGACCGAACTGGTCACCGCGCTCTTCGAGGCGAACGGGCTGACCCCGGACGACGTCATCTCCATCGTGTTCACCGCGACTCCGGACCTGATCAGCGAGTTCCCCGCACTCGCGGCGCGCGAGCTGGGCCTGGTCGACACCCCGCTGCTGTGCGCGACCGAGATCGCGGTGCCCGGGGCGCTGCCCCGGGTGGTGCGCATCCTGGCCCACGTCGAGACGATGCGCTCGAAGCAGGAGGTCCAGCACGTCTACCTCGGCGGCGCCACGGCGCTGCGCCGCGACATCGCGCAATAGCGTCGGACCCAGCGGCGGGAGCAGCCAGAATGCGTACAGCGGCGATCATCGGCACCGGGCTGATCGGCACGTCGGCGGCGCTCGCGCTCAACCGGCGCGGGGTCCGGGTCTACCTGGCCGACCGGGACGAGGACACCCTCCGCACCGCCGCGTCGCTGGGCGCGGGCGAGGTCGGGGCACCGCCCGAGCGGGTCGACCTGGCAATCGTCGCCGTTCCACCGGCATACGTCGCCGACGTGCTTGTCGAGGCGCAGGGACGCGGGCTGGCCCGCACGTACACCGACGTCGCCTCCGTTAAGGCCGACCCGCAGCACGCCGCCGCCGCGCGCGGCGTCGATCCTGAGACGTACATCGGCGGCCACCCGCTCGCCGGGGTCGAGCGCTCCGGTCCGCTCGCCGCCCGCGCCGACCTGTTCGACGGCCGGCCCTGGGTGCTCACGCCCGCGAGCGCCACCGGCCGCGAGGCCCTGAACCGGGCGCTGGAACTGATCTCGTTGTGCGGCGCCGTCCCCGTCGTCATGGACGCGGCGGAGCATGACCACGCGGTCGCGCTCATCTCGCACACCCCCCACGTGGTCGCCGCGCTCATGGCGGCCCGGCTCGAGCACGCCCACGAGGACGCGGCCAGGATCGCGGGGCCGGGGGTGCGCGACGTGACCAGAGTCGCCGGGGGAGACCCGCGCCTGTGGGAGGAGATCCTGACCGCGAACTCGACCGCGGTCGCCGATGTGCTGGAGGATTACGCGGCCGACCTGGCGAAGGTCGTCGCGGCGCTGCGCGCGCTGGGGGCGCAGGACCTGGAAAAGCGGGGCACCGGCCGAGCCGATCTGGTCGACCTTCTGCGGCGGGGCAACGCGGGCCAGTCGCGCATCCCGGGCAAGCACGGCGCGCCGCGCGCGAACTACGTGGCGGTCGCGGTGGTGCTCTCCGACGCACCGGGCGAACTGGCCCGGCTCTTCGCGGCGGCCGGCGCCGCGGGAGTGAACATCGAGGACGTGCGGATCGAGCACTCGCCGGGCCAGGCGGTGGGCCTGGTCACCCTGCAGGTCGCGCCGGACTCGGCGGACACGCTGGCCCAGCGGCTGACCGAGCGCGGCTGGGACGTGCAGCGCTGAGCATCTGACGCGGTCTTGGCGACCTTCGCGCACCGATAAGGTTGTCCGGATCGAGTACTGCGGCGGCAGGAACAGGGGCGTGGGCGTGGCGGACAGGGCGATCGTGGTGGCGTTGGACGGGCCATCCGGATCGGGAAAGTCGAGCGTGTCGAGGGGTGCGGCGGCCCGGTTGGGGCTGCGCTATCTGGACACCGGCGCCCAATACCGCGCCATGACCTGGTGGATGCTGCAGGCCGGCGTCGACATCGCGGACCCGGCCGCAGTGGCCGCGGCCAGCGCCAAGCCGCGCGTCGAGTCGGGCACCGATCCGGCGGATCCGGCGATCTGCGTGGACGGCGAGGACGTGGCGGTCGCGGTTCGCTCCGCCCGGGTGACCGCGTCCGTGTCGGCCGTCGCGGCCGTCCAGCCGGTGCGCGACCGGCTGATCACGCTCCAGCGGGAGATCATCCGCGCGGCTCTGGCGGACGGCATCGGGATCGTCGTCGAGGGGCGGGACATCGCGGACGTGGTGTGGCCGCAGGCGCAGTGCAAGGTCTATCTCACGGCGTCGGCCGAGGCCCGGGCGGCACGGCGCAGCGCCGAACTGGCCGACGTGGCTGCGGACACCCTGGCCGCCCTGTCCCGCCGGGACGCCGAGGACGCGAAGACCACCCGGCCGCTCGACGCCGCACCGGGGGCCGTGCTCGTGGACGCCACGAACCTCACCCTCGCCCAGGCCATCGACCGCGTCGTCGATCTGGCTCAGGCCGGGCGCTGATGAGCGCCGCCGCCCCTGCACGCCACAGCGTCGATCCCCGCGGCGCGGTGCGGGCGCGCCGGATCGGGCCGTTCGTGCTGCGGCCGTTCTGGCGGATCCGGCTGCACGGCCGGGAGCACGTCCCGGCCACCGGACCCGTCATCCTGGCCGGAAATCACTCTGGATTCCTCGACGGCCCGCTGATCGTCGGCCTCTCGCCCCGTCCGGTGCACTTCATGGTCAAGCGCGAGATGTTCCGCGGACCGCTCGACCCGGCGCTGCACTGGCTCGGCCAGATCAGCGTGGACCGGGCCGCGACCGACCGCGCCGCGGTACTCGCGGCGCTCGGCGCCCTGGAACAAGGCGGCGTGCTCGGGGTGTTCCCCGAAGGCACGCGGTCCGCCGGGGACTTCGACACCATGCACAATGGACTGGCGTACTTCGCGCTGCGCTCCCGGGCTCCCGTGGTGCCGGTGGCGTGCCTCGGCTCGAGCGAGCGCGGCCGCTCGATCCGCGCGCTGCCGCGGTTTCGGGCCCGCATCGACCTGGTCTACGGCCCTCCGATCGACCTCGGTCCGGCAGCCGTGAGCGGCAAGGCCGGGCGCGGTGGTCGAGGCGAGCGAGACGCTGCGCGCGGCCTTGCGCGCACACGTCGAACAGGCGCGCCGCGCGACCGGCCGGGCGGCGGCCGACGCGCTCCAGCACGAAACAACGTAAGGACGACCGGGCATGACTGTGGAACACGACGCGTTCGACGACGACTTGGACGCGCCGTTCGACCCGAGCGAGTTCGTCGACGAGTTCGGCAACGCCGAGCCGCTGCCGGACGGCTTCGACCAGGACGGCGCGCAGTCCGGCGCGTCCGCGCCGCTCCCCGTCCTGGCCGTGGTGGGGCGCCCCAACGTGGGCAAGTCGACGCTGGTCAACCGGATCCTCGGGCGGCGCGAAGCGGTCGTGCAGGACGTGCCCGGGGTCACCCGCGACCGGGTCTACTACGACGCGACCTGGGCCGGACGGCGGTTCACCGTGGTGGACACCGGCGGCTGGGAGGTCGACGTCGAGGGCATGGACGCGCGCGTCGCCGAGCAGGCCGAGATCGCGGTCGAACTGGCCGACGCGGTGGTGCTCGTGGTCGACGCCACGGTCGGGATGACGAACACCGACGAGGCGTTCGTGCGGGTGCTGCGGCGGGCGAAGAAGCCGGTGGTCCTGGCCGCGAACAAGGTCGACAACCAGCAGCAGGAGCTGGAGGCCGCGTCGCTGTGGTCGCTCGGCCTCGGCGAGCCGCACCCGGTCTCCGCGATGCACGGCCGGGGTAGCGGCGACCTGCTCGACGCGGTGCTCGCCGCGCTGCCCGAACCGCCCGCGGACACGGTAGGGGTAGTCGGCGGCGGACCGCGCCGGGTGGCGCTGGTCGGCAAGCCCAACGTGGGCAAGTCCTCGCTGCTGAACAGACTCGCGGGGGAGGAGCGCGTGGTCGTGGACGCGGTCGCGGGCACCACCCGCGACCCGGTCGACGAGCTGATCGAGCTCGGCGGCAAAACGTGGCGCTTCGTGGACACCGCAGGCATCCGCCGCCGCGTGCACCAGACCTACGGCGCGGACTACTACGCGTCGCTGCGCACCGCCGCCGCGATCGAGAAGGCGGAGGTCGCAGTGGTGCTGATCGACGCCAGCGAGCGGATGGCCGAGCAGGACACCCGCATCGTCTCGAAGGTCATCGAGGCCGGACGGGCGCTGGTGATCGCCTACAACAAGTGGGACATGCTCGACGAGGAGCGCCGCTTCTACCTAGAGCGGGAGATCGAGCAGGACCTGGTGCAGGTGACCTGGGCGCCGCGGGTGAACATCTCCGCCCAGAGCGGACGGCACATGGAGAAACTGGTCCCGGCGATCGAGGCGGCGCTGGAGGGCTGGGACACCCGCGTGTCCACCGCGAAGCTCAACGCCTTCCTCGGCGCGCTGGTGGCCGAGCATCCGCACCCGGTGCGCGGCGGAAAGCAGCCGCGGATCCTGTTCGCGACGCAGGCCTCGACGCGGCCCCCGCGGTTCGTGCTGTTCGCCTCGGGATTCCTCGAGGCCGGATACCGGCGCTTCGTCGAGCGGCGGCTGCGCGAGGAGTTCGGCTTCGTCGGCGCGCCCATCGAGATCTCGGTGCGGGTGCGCGAGAAGCGCGGCCGCACCAAGAAGTAGCGTCAGACCTCGCAGGTTCCGTCCGCGCACGCGTCCGCTTCGCTTTCCCCAGCATCTTCACGAACGCTGACGCCGGGCTCGGCGGCCACCTGCTCCAGGACCTGCAGGAAGGTGCTCGCCTCCTGGGCGCCGGACACCGCCCACGTGCCTTCGAAGACGAACGTCGGCACGGACGTGATGCCGAGCGCACGGGCGTGAGCGATCTCTTCGCGAACCGCCTTGGCACCCTCGTCCGAGGCCAGATACGCGGCGGCGCGCTCGCGGTCGATCCCGACCTCGGCGGCGAGGTCGGCGAGCTGATCGAGATCGCCCACGTTGCCACCGTTCGCGAACCGCGCGGCGAAGAGTTTTTCCTTCAGCTGCGCCTGAGTCGTCGGGCCGTACTTGAGGGCGGCGAGGCGCAGCAGCCGGTGGCCGTTCAGCGTGTTGACGTGGAGGGCGTCGTCGAAGTCGAACGCGATGCCCTCCGCCGCGCCGATCTCGGCGACGCGCGCGTCCATCGCTGCCGAGCCAGGGCCGTAGCGACTGTCGAGATAGGCGCGGTGCGAGGACGCCTGTTCGGGAGCGCCGGGATCGAGCTGATACGGGCGGTAGACGACCTCCACCGAGTCCGCGTCGGGGAACGCGGCGAGCGCGCGCTCGAACCGATGCTTCCCGATGTAGCACCAAGGGCAGGCGATGTCGCTGTAAATCTCAACCTTCACGTCCACTCCAACAGGCTGTCCTCCGCGAATATTCCTGACTGCGCAGGAAGCTTGGTGTCTGCGAGGCATATGATCGCGTAATGGGGTTGGAGCGACGCGCCGCATTCAGCGTGTTCATGGTCGGCGAGGGGAACGTGGCCGACGCGCCGCGCCCTTCCGGCGAAGTCCTCGCCCCGATCGCGTCCCTCCTCGTGGCCGCCGCCGCGCGGGGCGAAGCGCTCGGCCTCGCCCCGACCGTCACCGAACGCGAATACCGCGCGTATCTGGCGGATCTCCTCGCCGAGGCCGGCCGCGGCGACGCCGGGCTCGCCGTCGCGGTGCGGGCCGAGGGAAGCGTGATCGGGACCGCACAATGGCGGCGCAGCCCTTATCCGACGCGCCGGGTACACGCGGAACTCGACCGCCTGGCCGTCGTGGAGAACGCGCGCGGAGCCGGGGTGGCGCGGACCCTGATCGAGGCCGTCGCGGCCGACGCGCAGGCGCAGGGCGTCGAAGTGCTCAGCCTCGAGGTGCGCGGCAACAACCACGGCGCGATCGCCGTCTACGAAAACCTCGGCTTCCGGCGCACCGGCCTGCTGCCCAACGCCGTCGCCGTGGAGCGGACCCGGCACGACGTGCTGACCATGTGCCGCGAGCTCGACCGCCCGGCCGGACTCGACCTGCTCGGCTCATTCCCGGCCGGCGCCGGCGCGAGCCTGCCGCGCGGCGTCGCGCGCGGCCTGTACTGGCAGCGCACCGAACGACTGCTGCTGTGCCGCCCGAGCCCCACCGACGCCGACGCGTACTTCGCCATCAACGCCGACCCGGCCACCAACGTGCACAACCCCGCCGGACCCATGATCGACCCGACGGCCGCCGGCCCCGTGCTCGAGCTGTGGGCCAGGCACTGGCGCGAGGAGGGCTACGGGTACTGGACCGTGCGAGACCCCGCATCGGGCGAAGTGCTGGGTTTCGGCGGGGTGCGCCCGCCCCTGCGCGGCGAGGAATTCATCAACCTCTACTACCGCTTCCGCCCAAGTGCCTGGGGCAACGGCTACGCCACCGAAATTGGCCGCGCCGCCATGGCCCTGGCCGCTAAGGCGTCCCCCGGCCGCATCGTCGTGGCGCTGATACGCCCCAAGAACGAGCCCTCCATCAACGTGGCCCGACGCCTCGGCATGCAGCTGGAAGGCGAAGTCGAGCGAGACCTCGGCAAGTTCCTCCGCTTCTCCCTCGTACCCTGAGGTCGCTTCAGGCGGCGGCCTCGGCGACCTTGGGCGTGTAGATGAGCAGCAGCACGCCACTGGCGAAACGCCGCACATCCGCCAGTGTCAGGTGCGGAGCGTCCTTGATCTCCTCGAAGAGGTGCTGGCCCACTCCCACCGCGACGGGCGTCAGCAACAGGTGGAACTCGTCGATCAGGTTGTTCGCCATGAGCGGCTCGTCCAGCGGGCCGTTGCCGTATTTGACGAGGTGGCCTCCCGGCCGGCGCTTGAGGTCCGAAACGAATTCGACGACGTCGCCGGGGATGATCGTGGCGTTCCAGGCGGCCTCTTTCAGCGTCGTGGACGCGACGAACTTAGGGATCGCGTTGATCCGGTCGACGAACGGGGTCGAGGCCATGGCCGGGTAGGCGGCCGAGAGCCCCTCGTAGGTGCGGCGCCCCAGCAGCAGCGCGTCGGCCGACTCCAGCAACTCGGTCGCATAGTGCATGTGGTCGTCGTCCAGATAGGGGAACGCCCAGTTCTGCGGCGAGCCGATCTCTCCGCCGAGCGAGACGTGCGTGGACTCGATCAACTTCCTCATGAAGCCCGGACCTCCTTGTGCCCGTTCGGGTCATACCCGCTAACTGTGCGCTCGTCCAGGCATCCAGTGTGAATGATGCCCCGCCGCGGGGACGGGAGGACCCGATAAGCCGTTGCACGACGGCGCGGCGCCCGACAGAATGCCTTGCCCCGCTGTGACGAC
>NZ_DASZGI010000025.1:0-8555 GCF_035938995.1 Actinocrinis sp. | reverse complement strand
CTCGCGACGATCGCGGTCGCGTGCGAGATCGGGCCGCCGCCGGCCAGATTCTGCCGGATCACGGGGAGCACCCACTTGGGGATTCGGTCGGAGCTCTCGGCGCACAACCTGGCGATCGTGTCGCGGATTCCGGGATTGGCGAACCGCTCCAGTAGTTCGGTCTTGTACGCGTCCAGATCCACCCCCGGCACCGGGAGCAGCGTCGGGGTCGCCTCGGTGTCCATGTAGACCCGGATGTAGTGCTTGAGCCGAGGGTCTACGGCGGCTTCATGGACGTACCGATGCCCCAGCAGATGCCCGAAATACGCGAGGGCCTGATGACTGGCATTGAGGAGCCTGAGCTTCATCAGCTCGTACGGCGCGACGTCGTCGACCATTTGCACGCCGACCTGTTCGAGAGGCGGACGGCCGAGGCTGAAGTCGTCCTCGAGCACCCACTGCGTGAACGGCTCGCAGATCACCGGCCAGTTGTCCTCGATGCCGAGTTCGGTGCGCAATTGCTCGCGGTCCGCGTCTGTAGTCGATGGCGTGATCCGGTCGACCATGGAGTCGGGGAAGTGCACCCGCGCGGTGATCCATTGCGCCAGTTCGGGATCGCGCAGCTCGGCGAACGCGGTGAACATCTCGCGCGCGACGTGGCCGTTGGACTGGATGTTGTCGCAGGACATCACCGTGAACGGGGGGACCCCGCTGCGTCGACGGCGATCGAGCGCCTCGACGACGTAGCCGAAGACCGTGGAGGGCGTGGCCCCGGGCCGCAGGTCGGCCACGACACCGGGATCGTCCGCGATGAACTCGTGGGTGGCCTGGTTGAAGTTGTATCCGCCCTCGGTGATGGTGAGCGAGACGATCCGGGTCTCCTCGCGGGTGAGCATGCGGAGGACCAGTTCGGGATTGTCCGGGGCGTAGAGGTACTCGACGATCGAGCCGATCACGCGCGGTTCGAGCGTCCCGTCGGGGTGCTTGGCGACCAGGGTGTACCGGCCCTGCTGCGGGATGAGCGCCTGGCCCATCGCGCGATCGGAGGGCATGACGCCGACACCGCAGATTCCCCAGTCCATCGCCATCCCTTCAGTCATCAGGGAGTCGATGTACGCGGCCTGGTGCGCGCGGTGGAATCCGCCGACGCCGAAATGCACTATCCCCACGGTGACAGCGGATCGGTCGTAGCCGGTCGGGGCGGTGAGGACCGCCTGGAGGCCGCTCGGATCGTCGGCCGGGTGCGAGGGCATGCGGGAGCCTCCCTGTATTCGAGGGCTGAGAAGTACCTGAGGAGTCGTGGCGGCGTGCCGCGCTTACTTCACGGCGCCCATGGACAGCCCTCGGACGAGCTTGTCCTGCGCGGCCCAGCCGGCGATCAGCACCGGCAGACAGGCCACGGTCGCCGCCGCACAGAGGTGGGCGAGGAACTGGCCCTCCGGGGCGACGAAACCCACCAGGTAGATGGGCACGGTCGCGCCGTTGGTGGTGGTGAGGTTCACCGCGAGGAAGAACTCGTTCCACGAGAAGATGAAGCACAGCAACGCGGCCGCCGCCAGGCCCGGCATGATCAGCGGGATCACGAGCGAGCGCAACTGGCGTGGCAGCTTGGCGCCGTCCACCTGCGCGGCCTCGATGACCGAGATCGGCACCTCGAGCAGGAACGAGCGCAGCATCCACACCGCGATCGGCAGATTCATCGCCGTGTACAGCACGATCAGCAGCCGCTGCGTGTCGAGGATGTTCAGGTCGCGGGCGATGATGAAGAGCGGGATGATCGCGCCGACGATCGGAAGCATCTTCGTCGAGATGAAGAAGAACAGCACGTCCCGCCACTTGCGAACCGGCCGGATCGCGAGCGCGTAGGCACACGGCAGCGCCAGCGCGATCACGACGATCGTGCTGCCGATCGAGATCACGATCGAGTGCTCGAGGAAGCCGCGCAGCCCGGCCGTGCCCGGCGTCCCCCACCAGACCGACTGGTATTCGAAGAGGGTGGGGGAGAACACGAACTTCGGCGTCGGTGTGTTCGCGGTGGGCTCGGTCTTGAACCCGGTCAGCGCCATCCAGAGCACCGGGAAGAAGAACACCAGGACGATGAACCAGGTCAGCAGCCCGAGTACGAGCCGGGTTCCGACCCTGGTGCGACTGTCGGCGAATGTCAGCGGTGCTTTCATATCAGCCTCGGCTCATTCCCTCGTCGCTGAAGATGGACGAGATCGTGCGCAGCGCCATGGTGGCGATGAGGATCGTGGCGACGACCACCACCACGGACATGGCCGAAGCGCGGCCGATGTCGTACGCCTGGAACGCGACTTGGTAGATGTAGTACGGCAGGTTGGTGGTGTCGGTCGCCGGGCCGCCCTGCGTGATCAGGAAGATCGAGTCGAAGGCCTGCACGATGTAGATCGAGCCGAGCAGGATGCCCAGTTCGAGGTACGTCCGCAGATGCGGGAGGGTCAGCGCGCGGAAGATGCGCCACGGGCCCGCGCCGTCCACCCGGGCGGCCTCGAGCATCTCCTCGTTCTGGCTCTGCAGCCCGGCCAGGATGATCAGCACCATGAACGGCGTCCACTGCCAGGTCAGAAACGTGATGATCGTCAGCTGCGAGTGGGTCCCGATCCAGTTGACATCGTGCACGCCGAAGGGCTTGAGCACGTAGTTCAGCACGCCGAACGTCGTGTCCAGGATCGAGTACTTCCAGACCAATGCGGCCGCCGCGGACATCACCAGGAAGGGGCTGATGATCAGGGTGCGCAGCAGGCCCCGGCCGAACACGCGCCGGTTGAGCAGGATCGCGATGCCGAGACCGAGCAGCACCGAGCAGATCACCGGTACCGCGGTGAACAGCACTGTGTTGAGTGCCGCGGTCCGGAAGACCGGGTCCGAGAAGACCGCCGTGTAGTTGGCGACGGTCGGGAACTGCCGCGGCCGGTTCGGATAGTTGAGGCTGTACTTCTGGAAGCTGTACCAGAGGGTCAGCACGAACGGGATCTGCGTGACGACGACGGTGAAGATCACCGCCGGCAGCAGCGGCAGGCGCTTGAGCCAGTCGGCGCCGCGCCGTCCGTGTCGGGGTGGCGACAGCGCGACCTTGCGCGGCGCGGTGGTCAGGACAGTCACGTCGGCGGGGCCTTTCGCGGGATGGTCTCAAGGGGCTGCGGCCGCGGGTCGCGTTCCGCGTATCCCGGGTCCGCGCTCGCCCTGGCGGCGGGCGACTGCGCGGACCCGGACGTCTCGCGCGGGTGCGGGCCGCGCGAGAGAGCGGTCAGCTCTTGTAGCCCGCGTTGATCACGGCCTGCTGGGCGATCGTCTGGCTGGTGCTCAGTGCCTGCGATACCGATTCCTGCCCGTCGATCGCGGCGGTGATCTGTGCGGAGACCTGCTGACCGAAGTCCTCGAACTCGGGGATTCCGACGTACTGCACACCGGGCGCCGGCTGCGGGGCCACGCCCGGCTGGTCGATGTTCACCGAGTTGATCTCCTGCAGCGTCAGGTTCGCGAAGGGAGCCGCCTGGAGGTAGGCCGGGTTCTGATACGTCGAGGTGCGGGTGCCGGGCGGCACCGCGGCCCAACCGTTCTTCGAGGCGTCGTACTCGATGTACTGCTTCGAGGTGGCCCAGTTCATGAACTGCTCGGCGGCGCTCTGGTGCTTCGAGGAGCTCTCCAGCGCCAGCGCCCAAGTCCACAGCCAACCGGAGGACTTGGTCAGGTCGACCGGCGCCGGCGCGAAGCCGACCTGGCCCGCGATCGGGCTGCCGGACGCGTCCACCGTCGAGGCGCCGACCGTGGCGTCGTACCACATGGCCGCCTGGCCCTGCTGGAAGATGTTCAGGCACTGGTTGAAGCTGTCGTTGCCCGCGCCCGGCTCGCCGTCCTTCTTGACCAGGTTGACGTAGAAGTTCACCGCGGCCTCAGTGGCCGGCGAGGTCAGCTGCGCGTTCCAGCTCTTGTCGAACCAGGCGCCGCCCATCGTGTTGATGACGGTGTCGAGGCTGGCCAGGTTGTCGCCCCAGCCGGTCAGGCCGCGCAGGCAGATGCCCGCCACGTTCGCCGACGGGTTGTTGGCCTTGTCCGCCAGCGCCGCGATCTGCGCCCAGGTCGGATCGGCGGGCATGGTCAGCCCGTCCGCCGCGAAGATCTTCTTGTTGTACATCATGAACGAGGACTCGCCGTAGAACGGCAGCGCGTACAGCCGGCCCTTGGAGCTCAGCGCGGACTTGATCGGCGGAAGCAGGTCGCCGACGTCGTACGAGGAGTCGGCGGCCACCTCCGAGTCCAGGCTGTCGATCCAGCCGTTGGCGGCCCAGCTCGCGATGTCGTTCGGGCCGATCATCACCACGTCGTACTGGCCACCGTGCGCCGCGACGTCCTTCTCCACGTCGGCGCGCTCGGTGTTCTCGTCATAGGTCACGAACTTGACCTTGATGTTCGGGTGGCTCGCCTCGAACCCGCCGGCTGTCAACTTCTCGATCGTGGTCATCAGCGGGTTGGCGGTGACCGCGACGGTGATCGTCTGCGCCCCGCCGCTCGAGCTGGATGGCGAACCGTTCGGGTTCGAGCACGAGCTCGCCATGGCGACCAGGAGCGCCGTCGCAACCGCGGCCGTGGGCCACACGCGACGGTGGCGCATCGTGCTTGCTAGACTCATGGCCTCAATTCCTCCTGCTATAGGTGGCGCTGCGTTCTTCAGGGGCGTGCCGTCGTCGGGAGGGCGCGCGACCGCGGGCTCTTTGCCGGGACCTCGGCTGCGCGGTGGGGGCGGTCGGCCGGCCAGGGTCGGCCGCCCCCGTCCCTCCGTCAGGCTCGGGTGACGTCTATGCCGTTTTCATGCAGGTGCACGACCTGCTCGGCGGGCAGGCCGTCGTCGGTGATGAAGCGTTCGAAGTCCTTCATGCGCGCGAACTGGACGAACGAGTCCACGCCGTATTTGGAGCTGTCGGCGATCAGAATGCGCCGTCGCGAGACGCGCATCGCCATCGCCTTGACCGCGGCGACGGCGCTGTCCGGCACCGTCACCCCGCGCTCGACGCTGATGCCGTTGGCGCCGATGAACGCGAGGTCGAGCACCAAGGTCTCCAACATCGACACCGCCCAAAGGTCGACGGCGCCGAGGGTCTTCGCCCGGACCCGCCCGCCGACGATCAGCACGGTCAGCTCGGGGCGTTCGACCAGGGTCTTGGCGGTCGCCAGGGATGGGGTCACCACCGTGAGCGGCCGGTCCGGGGGCAGATGCTCGCCGACCAGCGAGGGCAGGTAGCCCTCGTCGATGTAGACGGACTCCGCCGATTTCACGTAGGTCACCGCGGCCGCCGCGATCCGGCTCTTCTGCGCCTGATGACGGGTGGATCGCACCGCCAGCGCGCTCTCGAAGCTCAGCCGTTCAACCGCGACCGCGCCGCCGTACACCCGGCGTAGCAGGCCCTGCCGTTCCAGGTCCTTCAAGTCGCGTCGAATCGTCTCGGGGGCCAGCCCGAGCTCCTTGGAGGTCTGCGCGACGTCCACCCGGCCGACGCGCCGCGCGGTCTCCAGAAGCATCTGACGACGTTCGATCACGTACATGCCGAGCGACGCTCCCTTCCTCGCGAGCGGACACCTCGGTCGTGCCTGGAAACCACCATCGGGTCCGCGACGCCTGCCACACACGCTCGCTGCGCTGGCGGATCGGCCACAGACACCAGTCTGCAGACGACCCTCCGCGTTGCGATCGCACGCGTCATGCACCACGGCCTTGTCCGACGCTGCTTTCCAAACACTCCCGGCCGGTGCGGTTTCCGGTCCGTTCTTGCCCGGATGAGCCGAGTTTCGTTCGGGTTACGGACCGCCGCAACTCGTAAGTGGTCTCGTTCGGATAACAGAACCGCCCGATTCTGCCCGTTTCAGCCCGTGGTACGCCCAGGGAGTGCCCGTAATCCGATCGCGGCTTCGGCGGGGCTGACGGGGGAAGTCGCCTCGCGAAGTTGCCGGTCTCGAAAACCCGTCCGCGCTGGTCAACGACACACCCCCTCCTGCGGCGCGGCGCAGAATCGACCGATACACGCTCACGGACAGTAACAACGACCGGGACATGCCGCCAACGGGGTGGGTGCAGTCGCTGTAGCTGACGCCGGTGACCTGGCCGAGCGCGTCGAAGCTGTATGTAGGTCTGGCCTCTCCCAGCGGGATCGTGACCGAGGTCTGGTTGCCGTCCTGGTCGTACCGTACTTCGTCGTGCCCGCCGAGGTGGTCACGCTGGTCAGCTGGTTGTCCGCGTCGTAGTGCGCGAGGCAGGGATCACCGGGATGTCCCCAGCGCGCAAGATCCGTACCACGGTGCGCAACACGGATGATGCTCGCTCGGAGGACCTGGTGAAGCGGAGATTCGCCGCCGGGCCCGACCGGCTGTCACGCTCGACGTTAATCCGGCAACGCCGGTGCGGCGGCTGTTGGGCCCGCCGCAGTACCGCGGCTTCGGAGTAGTCCTCGGCGAAACGCTTGGCCGCTGACACTGCCAAGGCGGCGGGCGGTGAGCGGTGATAGGAGGCCGCCCATCGCACGCCGACTTGGCAGGCGCCCGGTCATTCATCGCCCGAAAACGGCCGCCGAATTGTAGGCCTGCACGACGACCTGCGGCCCGTCGCCGAGGGCGGCGCCGCCCGGGCGGCTGACGGCCACCTGCCGGCTCTCGCCCGGCAGCAGCCACAGGTAATTGTCGCCGTACTGCGCGGGCAGAACCCGTTCCCCGTCGCCGTCCAGGAGCGAGAGGCGCACCATCGCCGCGACGACAGGGCCCTTGTTCGTCACCGCCGCGGTCAAGCCTTTGGCGCTGCGATTGCTCAGCCGCACCGTCAGGTGGGTCTGCGCCAGGCTGCCCAGCGCCTGCATGTCCGCGGCGGTGCCGTACCTCCAGTATGTGTTCTGCGACAAGACGGCACTGCGCGCGTCGGTCAGCTCCAGCCGGACCAAGTGCAGGTTCGGAAGGGACGAGGGCCAGGCCACGGTGAGGCCGGAGGCGGTGTTCGCGGCGGCGATGTCCACACTCTGCTGCGCATGACTCAGCTGCTTGCCACTGAGGTCGTAAACGCTCGCACTGATCGTCGCGCCGGAGATCGCGTGCGGCGTGTGGTTCGCGGCCAGGGTCCGCCAGTTGGTCGGGTCCGCCTGGACGTGCACCGGCTCGCAGCCCTTGCGGGCGCCGTAGTACGCGCCGTTGACGTCGAGGTCGTAGTCATAGGTCTGCCACACCGTGCTGTGCCACGCCGGGTGCGACATCCACAGCAGCACCGCGGACGTGTTCCGCCACAGGTTCGCGGTCCACGCCTCGAAGATCGCGCGCATGCTCTCGTAATTGACGAACTGCGCCTTGGCACAGAACTCCGCAAGCGAGCCGGAGGCGCCGAGCCGGTCGCCGATCGCCGTCTGGTACGTGCCGACCTGCTGGTTGCCGATCGCCGACCAGTCGTGGTAATTCCACACCTCGCTCGGCGGCCACGCCTGCCCGTCGCCCACCAGGTGCCGCATGCTCTCGAGCACGGAGACCACGGGGATGCCGATCTCGGTGTGGAAGCCGAAGGCGTTGGTGTCGTACGTGCTCTTGTCGTAGTACTGCTTCGGGTCGATCCAGTGGTAGGGGCCGTGCCCGCTGACCGGCGCTCCGGCCGAGTTGTCCTGGTAGAACACCTCCGGGTTCTCGGTGGCGACCGCGTTTCTCAGCCCTGCGCTCAGGTCCGGCGGCGGCGGGGCCTCGTTCGCGCCGCACCACACCGCGATGCACGGGTGCATCCGATAGCGGCGGATCGTGTCCGTCGCCAGGTCCACGTAGCCGGGCTGGTCGTCCGGGAAGTAGCCGTCGTCCCAGAAGTCGTTCCACACCAGGATCCCGTTCTCGTCGCAGGCCGCGTAGAACTCCTCGCGGTTGCTGCTTCCGATCCAGTTGCGGATCATGGTGAAGTTCATGTCCCGGTGCATCGCGACGGTCTGCGCCATCCGGTCCGGCAGCACGCGGCGCAGCAGCTCGTCCCAGCCCCAGTTGCCGCCGCGGCAGAAGATCTTCACGCCGTTGCAGCTGATCGTCAGCTGGGTCACCGAGTTGTCGACGTCGAGCACGTCGGTCCAGGTCGATCCGTCGTCGGAAACCTGGATCGTGTAGGTCATCGCGTAGGCCTGCTCCCAGACCACGACCACCTGGTCGAAGGTCTGTGGCGAGCCGAGGTCCACCTGGATCCATTGGTTGTCCTGATATGCCGAGGACCAGCGGGTGTTCGGGTTGCCGTCGACGGCGTTGCCCGGGCCGTTCGAGCCGCTGTCGACCGAGGAGGCCGTCGCTGTCCGGTTCAGCGCCAGGTCGGTCGTCGCGGCGCCGGCGGTGTTGAACACCGAAAGCGACCACATCGAATCGCCCCACTGCGTCGCCCGCAGGCCGCACTGGATGCGCACGTATTGCGCCGTCTGCGCCGGGAAGTTCTCGGTCTGGGTGGCGCGATCGCCGAGCGGGGTCGAGTTGTCGACCGACTCCACGTCCGTCCAGGTCGAGCCGTCCGCGGAGACCTGCACCGTGAACGTCGCCGCGTAGGCCTGCTCCCACAGGATGTAGACCGA
>NZ_DASZGI010000024.1:0-13946 GCF_035938995.1 Actinocrinis sp. | reverse complement strand
TCTGTGTCTTGCGTAATGTTCTCGCAGCTGTCATCGTTCACCATAACGTGAATGACGATGGTGGCGTGAATGCTTACGCCGCCGTGGATGGCGGAGGGGTCATGGCTGATCTGACGGGGGAAGAGGTCACGGAGGCGCTGGCGATACCGGAAGCGGACGGTTCGCCGTCCGCGAGTGTCGCGGCGGAGGAAGCGGAGGTGCCGGAGACGCCGCTGCGCCGCAACCGCCGGTTCCAGGCGCTGTGGGTCGGCGGCGCCGGCGCGATGCTCGCCTTCAACATCACCACCGTCGCGACACCGGTGCTCATCCTGGCGTTGACCGGTTCGGCCGCCAGGGCGGGGCTCTACGGATTCCTCGACGCCGCCGCGTCGCTGGCCGCCGGGATCCCGGCGGGTGCGCTGCTCGACCGGGGCGACCGGCGCTCGGTGCTGATCGCGGCGGAGCTGCTTCGCGCCCTCGCGTTCGGCACCATCGTGCTCGCCCTCTTCCTCGGCCACCTGACGCTGGTTCACCTGCTCGTCGTCGCGGCGCTGACGGGCGCCGCCCGCCCCTTCTCCGGCGGCGCCCGGGCGCTGGCCACCCGAGCCGTGGTCCCACCGAACCAGTTGACCAGCGCGCTCACCCAGGAGGAGGTGCGCACGCACAGCGCGGCGATCATCGGCCCGTCTGCGGCCGGCCTGCTCTACGCGGTCTCGCGCACGCTGCCTTTCGTCGGGATCGCGCTGGGCTACCTGCTCTCCGCGCTCTGCGGACTCGCCGTGCCGTCGGACCGGGGCCGAAGCGGCGCGGCGCGGCGGGACCGGTCGGCCGGGGGCGGCCCGCTCGAGGGAATCAAGCGCCTGCTGCGCAATCCGCTGCTGCGCACCTGCTTGTTCGTGCTCGCGGTCGTCAATCTGAGCGGGTCCGCGGTCGAACTGACGGTCGTGGTCCTCATCCGGTCGCACGGCGGCTCGTCCGCCCAGGTCGGTTTCGCGTTCGCGGTCACCGCGGTCGGCGGCCTGCTCGGCGCCGCCTTAGTCAAGCCGCTGCACCGGCTGTTGCGGCCGGGCTGGCTGTTGGTCGCGTTGCCCGGCACGGTGGGTGTGCTCAGCACCGCGCTGGCTGTGCCGCTCGGCGCCTGGTGGTACGGGGCGGTCATGGCGGTCACCATGCTGGGCGTGCCGGCGACGGTCGTGCTGCTCGACATCCTGATCTTCCGTCAGGTGGACGACGCGGTGCGCGGGCGCACCATCTCCGCGACGATGACGTTCCTGTCGGCGGGCAGCTCCCTCGGTCCGCTTGCGGCCGGCTTCGCCCTGCAGTACCTCGGCGCGGTCCCGGCGGTGTTCCTGTTCAGCGGGACCTTCGGCCTTGGGGCGGTCTATGCCGCAGCCCAACGGGCCGTGCGCCGGGCGCAGTGGCCCGGCGCGAGCGCGCCCGCTGCCCAGGCCGCCGCATGACCAGCCTTCGAGGTACCTCAGGGGACTCCGGCGCGCCGAGCCTTCCGGGTCCGGGCGGCGAGCGCGCGGCGGGCCACCGGACCCAGGTCGTCGAAGACGTCGATCAGCACGCTCAGCTGATCGAGGGCGTCGAGCGCCGCGGCTGCCCCCTGCGGGTCGACGCCGTCGTACAGCTCGATCCCGACGAACGACGCGGCCACCGCGCGCGCCAAACCCGGCAGGTCGGCGACATCCGCCAGCGGGCTCGTACCCAGCACTCGGTCGAGCACGGCCTCGATCTCGGTCGTCCACGCCGCGAGCGACTCGCCCACCGCCACCGCGAGCCGCGGTTGGCCGGGCGCCCCGGCCAGCAACTGCGCGAGCACCGCCACGTTCCCGGCGGTCCGCTCGGCGTCGTGCAGCTCGCGGCCCACCGCCAGAAGCTGCGTCAGCGAGGAGACCGTCGCGAACCGCTCCCGATACAGCGCGATGCGCGCCTCGGTGGCCTGGCGGCACGCGGCCTCCAGCAGCTCATCGACCGACCCGAAGTGGTAGAAGATCAACGCCTGGTTGACGCCTGCCGCCGCGGCGATCGAGCGCGCGGAGACCGCCGTGATCCCGCCGCGTCGTACCGTCTCCAGCGTGCCGTCGAGCAGCCGCTGCTTCGTGTCCGGTTTCACGGCACGAACCCTATCCACCGATCTTCGACCGCTCTGCGATCCCTAGTGCCTCGAGCGCCCGCCTGAGGTAGCTCACGAGCCGCCTAAGGTAGGGCCTAAGTCGAAAGTAGCCTGCCGGATTCGGGATTCCGACCGATCCGGCGTGCCTACCTGGGGGCGGATCGTAGAGGACGTCGAAGAAAAGCGATTCCTTAAGAGGGGGAGGATCACGATGTTGAACGCATCATTCGGCCGCGAACTTGTCGAGGCTCACCTTAGGGACGCCCTGCAGCAGGCCGAGCACCGCCGTCTCGTCGGCTGCCTTAAGCGGGATCGGCGCGCGGCGTCGGCCCGTCGCAAGGCGGCGGCCACGCCGTGCCCGCAGGACCTGGGGTGACGACGGAAACGCCCGTGCTTATGTCGGACCGGCGTGACATGCTCGGCAGCGTGGCGAGCCGTTCCGTAAGTCCGATCTTCGTGGGCAGACAATTCGAACTCGCCCGCCTGCGGTCCGCTTTCACGCGGACCGTGGCGGGCGAACCGCAGACGGTTCTGGTGGGCGGCGAGGCCGGGATCGGGAAGAGCCGCCTGGTGGAGGAGTTCGCGGCCCGGCTGGACGCGACGGTGGCGGTGGGCGCGTGCATCGAGCTCGGTGGGGACGGGGTGCCGTTCGCCCCGTTCGCCGCGGTGCTGCGCGCCCTGGACGCGCGCGGGCTGATCGACCGCGACGGGTGGGCGGGGCAGGAGCTCGCCCGCATCCTGCCCGCGCTCGGCGCCGCGCCGCTGGTGCGCAACGGGGACGAGTACGCGCGCGTGCGGATGTTCGAGGCCGTGCAGGCGACGCTGCTACAGGCGAGCGCCGACCGGCCGCTGGTCGCGGTGGTGGACGACCTGCACTGGGCCGACCGCGCCAGCCGCGAGCTGTTCGGCTACCTGGCCCGCGTCTTGCGCAGCGGCTCGATCATGCTGATCGGCACCTACCGGGACGACGAACTGCACCGCGGCCATCCGCTGCGCCCCTTCCTGGCCGAGCTGGACCGGGTCCGCGGGGTCGAGCGGCTCGACCTGGCCCGGTTCGACCGCGCGCAGACCGGCCTGCAACTGCGCGGCATCCTCGGCCACCTGCCCGCGCCGGAGGTGGTGGAGGAGGTCTACCGGCGCGCCGAGGGCAATCCGTTCTTCACCGAGGAGGTGGCCTGCGGGGTGGCCGCCGGAGCCGGGCCGGAGCTGTCGTGGAGTCTGCGCGACCTGCTGATGGCGCGGGTCGAGCGGCTGCCGGAGCTGACCCAGCGGCTGCTGCGGCTGCTGGCCAGCGCGGTGCAACCGGCCTCGCCGCCGTTGATCGCGGCGGTGTCCGGGCTCGGCCACGACGAGCTGATCGACGCGCTGCGGCCCGCGTTCGCGGCGAACATCCTGGTCGCCGGGGAGCAAGAGACCTACCGCTTCCGCCACGCCCTGATGCGCGAGGTGGTGCACGGCGAGCTGCTGCCCGGCGAGCACACCCGCGTCTACCTCAGACTGGCCGAGGCGCTGGAGGCCGACATGGGCCTGGTGAGCGACGACTGCCATGAGGTCGAGCTCGCCCACTACTGGTATCGGGCGCACGTGCCGGAGAAGGCGCTGGCCGCGGCACTGCTCGCGGCCGAGTCCGCCAACGCGCAGTACGCCTTCTCGGACGAGCTGGCGATGCTGGAGCGGGCGCTGGAGCTGTGGGGGCAGGTCCCGCACGAGCCCGGCGCGCAACCGGACGACGTCTACCTGATGTACCGGGCCGCGCTCGCCGCCGGGCGGTCAGGCGCCGCCGAGCGAGGACTGGCCTTCGCCGACGCCGGGCTCGCGGCGATCGACCAGGATGCGCGCCCGTCGCTGGCCGCGCACCTGCTCGACCAGAAGGCCAACCACCTGCGCACCCTCGGACGGGGATCGGGGGCCGGGGAGCAGCGGCGCGCGATCGATCTGCTGCGCGGCGAGGAGCACGCCGCCAAGCGCGGATACATGTTCACCGGCCTGGCTGGAGCGCTGTGCCTGCACGGGCGGCTGACCGAGGCGCTGGCCGCCGTGGACGAGGCGATCACGCTGAGCGAGCGGTCGGACGACAAGTGCGACTCGCTGTACGCCCGCTCGGTACGGGCCATGATCCTGGCCAACGCGGGGCGTTACGAGGAGGGCATCGCGGAGCAGCGGGCGATACGCGTGCAGACCGCGGCGCTCGGCCCGACACCCTCGATGCTGGCCCGGATCGACATCAGACTGTCCTGCACGCTGTACGACGCCGGCCGGTACGCCGAGGCGGTGGCGGTCGCGCGCGCCAGCCTGGCCGAGGCGGTGCCGCGCAACCGGATCCAGGCGGGCATGCTGCGCAACAACCTGGCCGAGCCGCTGATCGCCCTCGGCCAGTGGGAGGAGGCGGCGCGGCACATCGATGACGCGATCGACCTGAACCTGCCCGGGGTGCACGACCTGGCGCTGCTGCGTCTGCGGGCGGACCTCCAGGTGCTGCGCGGCCAGTACGACGAGGCTCAGGCGGATCTCGACGCGGCCCGGCGCCGCAGCGGCTCGAAGACGGGGGAGCCGCAGTACGTGATCCCGCTGCACCGGGCGGTGGCGGGGCTGGCGGCGGCGCGCGGGCGGATCGGCGAGGTGCGCGCGGCGCTGGCCGCGGTGCTGGACCAGGGCGTGCTCGAAGGGGACGAGCGGTTCCTGTGGGAGATGCTCGCGCTCGTCGCCCGGGCGGAGGCGGACCACGCGCTGCGCGGCGTCGACCCGGGTCATGGGTCGATGTCGCCGCACGGGTCGACGGTCGAGCGGATCCGGGAGGTGGCCGCTGGGCTGTCCCGACCGGTGCCGCTGCACGTGGTGTACGCGGACTTGGTCGCGGCGGAGCTGAACCGTGCCGGAGCAGGGGCCGACACGGACGGATCGCCGCCAGACCTGTCGCAACACGCGGACCCGGTGCGGCAATGGGGCGCGTTGGTCGAGGCCGCCGACGCCGCGAGTGTGGCTGCCTACCTCCGCGCGTATCTGAGGTACCGGTGGGCGGAGGCTGCGGCCGTGAGCGGCGAGCGCGATGTGGCCGCCGTGGCTGCCGCCGAGGCCCGGGCGCTGGCCGAGCCGCTCGGCGCCAAGCCGTTGCTGGACGACATCGAGAGCCTGATACGGGCGGCGCGCCTGCTGCTGGGCGGCGGCGGGCAGCCCGGGGACACGGCCGGGGTCGGCGAGGCGGGCTCAGGGGCCGCGGCCGGCCTCGGGCTGACCCCGCGCGAGCTGGACGTGCTGCGGCTGGTCGCGGACGGGCTGTCCAACGGACAGATCGGCGCGAAGCTGTTCATCGCGACCAAGACCGTATCCGTGCACGTGTCGAACATCCTGGCCAAGCTCGGCGTCGCCTCGCGCACCGAGGCCGCGGCAGTCGCCCACCGACTGCACGTGTTCGACACGACAGCCGCGTAGGGGCGGCGGGCCGCGAACGCAGGTCGGATCGCGCGTCCGCGCGGACCCGCGATCCGGCGGTGGCCGTCTCGCGGGTCTCAGGCCGCGCATAGCACGTGGCGCCGACGCTCCTCGGCGACCAGCCGCGCCATCTTCGCCGCCGCGGCCGTGCACACGCATGGTGGGTGCAGCACGATCCGAACCCGGCCCGCTCCGGTGTGATCCGGGCGCCGGCTCAGGGGCTGATGACCGCGGCCATCGTGCTCGGGATCGGGGCGCTGCCCGGGATCGGGCTGTTGCGCCGGGCGGCTATTCCTCGACGGTGACCTCGACCAGGACGCGTTCGCCGGCCGGCTTCTTGGCGCGGCTGCGCACTTTGTTCAGCACCTCGATCATCCGCTGCTGGAAGCCGTACTTGTGCAGCATCAGGTCGCGGAACTCGGGGTGCTCGGACATGGGCACGAGCCGCGCGGTCGCCTTGTGCGCGGGGCCGACGTTCTTGCCGAGCGCGTCGCACAGCGCGACGGTCGCCTGGTCGTTGTTGCGAAGGCGCTTGGCCTTGCCGGTCTGCGAGCCGGTCGAGATGTAGATCTTGTCCGCGATGGGCACGGTCCACACCGGCGTGGCCACCGGCTCTCCGGATTTCCGGTACGTGGTCAGCGAGATGTACTTGGCATAGCCCAGCTCAGTGTTACTCATATTTGCGACGCTACGCGCAGTCAGTGCGCTTGTCGCTGCGGACTACGGCCTAATGGGGTACCCCGAACGGCGGTCAGACGCGATGCGTCGCATGGCGGGGAGAAAAGCGTTCCCCGCCATGCGATCTACGGCCGCCCTAAGTCCCGGTCAACCGCGAAGAGCGTGGATCCGGCTCCAGAGCGCGAGACCCGCCGCCGCTGCCGCCGCCGAGACGGCGAGCGCCGCGACGATGCGCCCCCAGATCGCGCCGCCGCTGATCGGGGCCTCGGCGACGACGAGCACGGCCGCGCTCGCACCCGCCGCGGCGAGCGGGATGCGGATGCTGCGCAGTTGCCGGGCGCCGACCGGCCCGGCCGCGAGCGCGTCCGCCGCCAGCAGGTAGGCCAGCAGTAGCGCGGCGTCGGCGGCCATGAGCCAGACCGGGGGGTCGCCGAGCCCTGCGACGACGACGCACGCGGCCGCGAACAGGGTGTTGCGGTGCCGGATCGCTCTCGCGGTCCACGCGCTCGACGAGGTGACGGGGCGCCGCGCGACGACGGGCGCGGCCCCGAGCGCCAGTAGGAGTGCGAACGCGAGCACCACGACGAGCACCGCACCCGTCATCGTGCGCCAGGCAGCGGGGTTGGTGGCGGCGAGAGCGAGCGCGAGGCCGATCAGGGTCGGCGCGCCGAGTGCCTCTCGGGTGCGGGCCAGGAACTCGGCGGCGCGCTCCGAGCGATTGGAGGGCGTCGCCGCGCTGACAGCAGGGTTGTTCATCCGGCCCTCCCTCGGACACCCGTGCGCAGCAGCGGCGCCAGCGCGAGGTCCAGCTGCCCCGAGCCGTCCCATGCGACCACCGGCATTCCGCGCTCCACGAGGCTGAAGCGGAGGGCTTGGCGGTCCAGGCGCCACAGTCGCAGGGCGAGTCCGGCGGATTGGTCCGCCGGGTCCACCTTCGGCTCACCGGTCGGGATCTCGACCACCACGACCGGGTTCCCGCGCTCGGCCAAGTCGCGCAGCACGTCCAGGATGCGCTCATCGGCGAGCGGCGTCACCGCGTACACCAGCGCGCCGTTCGGCAGTGCGGGGGGCGGGACCCGGTCCAGTTGCGGCACGTGGAAGCCGAGGTCGCGGCGCACCTCCAGGATCGTCTCGACGATCCGGTACAGGTACGTGCCGCCGCTGCCCGGGTGCAGCCAGCGCAGCTTGCCGCCGGCCGAGACCACGCCGACCCGGTCGTGGCTGCGCAGATAGGAGCGGGCGATCCCGGCGGCCGCGCGCACCGAGTCGTCGAGGGTCGAGCGGCCGGTCGCCGGGTCGCGCACGTCGCCGAACGCGTCGAGCAGCACGACCGTGTCGGCGGCGCGCTCGGCCGCGTACTGGTTGATCTGGATCGCGCCGCGCCGGGTGGTGGACGGCCAGTGGATGCGCCGCTGCCGGTCGCCCCACGCGAACGGGCGCACGCCGACGAACTCGACGCCCTCGCCGGACTGGCGGGCGGTGTGCTCGCCGAGGCGGTTCGGCATCCGGGTCGGGACCGGGGTCAGTTCGGTGTCGGAGGGCAGCGGGAAGATCTCGACCTCGCCGAGGTCCGCGCGCACGGTGCGCCGGGTCAGCCCGCCCGCGTCGTGCAGGTCCACGTCGGTGGCGCCGAGCGACCAGCGGCCCCAGCGGCGCGCGGCGAAGGTCAGCGTCAGCACCGGGCCCTCGGTGCGCACATCGGTCAGCTCGACGCCGGGGCCGGCGAACACCCCGGGATCGATCCAGCCGACCACGCCGTCGAAGGCGAGGTCGATGCGCGCGGTGATCGGCTCGCCCTCGAAGCAGCGCTGCGGAGTGACGGTGACGCGCGCGGCGGCGCGAGTGGGCCGGGTGCTTCCAGGGGCGGCGAGGGCGATCAGGACGACGGGCGCGGCGGCCAGGCTCAGCACCCAGGCGTGCCCGGTGGCGAGGGCGACCGCGGCGGCGACGGCGGCGACCGTGCCCAGCCGCAGCGCCCGCTCGGCCAGGCGGGTGCCCGTGGTCGGCTGCGTGGGCGGTTCGGCCGGTTCCAGGGCCGCCTGGGGTCCGCCGAGGGCGCGCGACACCTCCGCGGGCATCGTCGACATCGTCGCGACTGACGCGCCCTCAGGCCCGGGTATGGCGGCGTCAGATCCGTCGCTGCTCGTGAGGCTCACGGTGTCGGTTTCACAGTGTCGGGCGGCGGCCGGCCTGAGGAACGGTGCGCGGCGTCGCGACGGAGCCGACCACACCGGCGACCACGTCGTCGGCGTTGATCCGGCGCACCCACAGCTCCGGGCGCAGTGTGATCCGGTGCGCCAGGGCCGGGACCGCGACCGACTTCACGTCCTCCGGGGTGACGTAGTCGCGCCCGTCCAGCACCGCGCGGCCCCGGGCCAGCTGGACCAGCGCCAGACCACCGCGGGGCGAGGCGCCGACCTGGATCTGCGCGTGCGCCCGCGTCGCGTTTATCAGGCTTATGATGTAGGCGAGCAGGTCGTCGTCGACCTCGACCGCCTCCAGGGCCGCGCGCATCGCCAGCACCTCGCCCGGGTCGCTCAGCGGGCTGAGCACGGCTTCCGGGGCCGCCCGATCCAGGCGCCGACGCAGCATCGCGGCCTCGTCGACCGGGGGCAGGTACCCCATCCGCACCCGCAGCAGGAACCGGTCGAGCTGGGCCTCCGGCAGCGCGTAGGTGCCCTCGTACTCGATCGGGTTGTCGGTCGCAATGACCACGAAGGGCTTGGGCAGCGGCCGGGTCGCGCCGTCCACGGAGACCTGGTTCTCGCCCATCGCCTCGAGCAGCGCCGCCTGCGTCTTGGGCGGGGTCCGGTTGATCTCGTCGGCCAGCAGCAGGTGGGTGAAGACCGGGCCGGGCCTAAAGACCATCTCGCCGGAGCGCTGGTCGTAGAACGGCGCACCGGTCACGTCGGAGGGCAGCAGGTCCGGGGTGAACTGGATCCGCGCGAAGTCCAGGCCGAGCGCCGCGGCGAACGAGCGGGCCAGCAGGGTCTTGCCCAGCCCGGGCAGGTCCTCGATCAGCACGTGCCCGCCGGCCAGCACGCCGAGCATCACCTGTTCCAGCGCCGCGCGCTTGCCCACCACCGCGCGCTCGACCTCCTTGAGTACCTCGTGCGCGCGCTCTCCGGCCTGCTTCGGTGTCAGGGCTCCGATGCTGGTGACGACGGTGTCGATGGAATCAGTGTCCATCGAGGTGATGTCCATCGAGGCGATGTCCATGGAATCGGTGTCCGCCGTGTCAGTGCCAGTGTCAGTGTCAGCGGCGGTGTCGGGCGCCTTGGCCTTGGCCGGGGTGGTCGTCGCGGGGGTCACGGTGCTCCTCGGGTCTGACAGGGGTTTCACAGCGTCTCCAGGCGGCGCACGATCGCTTCGAGCACGGCGGGGGGCGGCGGTGCGGGGTCGCGGGTCTCGAGCGCGCGGCGGTCCAGGACCCGGCGGCGGGGGACCGAGCCGGACGGGTGCGGGCGCTGCGGATCGATCCACGGCCACACCTCCGGCCCGATCAGCTCGGCCGCCCGGTTGGGGTCGGAGTGCAGCGACACCCCGTAGCGCTCGGCCAGCCGCACGGCATAGAGCCGCTCGATGCCGGGCCGGAAGAGCCGCTCGAAGTCGATGCCTGAGGTCAGTGCCGCGTCCACGGCGGTCGCCCAGCCGTGCAGGCTCGGCTCGCGTTGCTGTACCAGCCGGATCGGCCTGCGGTATCCGCTGTCGAAGGCGTCCGCTCCGCCGACGTACCGCGCGACGGCGAGCGCGATCACCACGGCCGCGGCGGCGCCGACGGCTGCGGCGCCGAGACCCGCCACGATCCACAGCACCGCCTCCGCGGCGGCCACGGTCACCGCGAGCAGGGCCAGGGCGCGCGCGGCGTGGCGGAGTTCCTGCCGGTCGCGCTTCCACCACTCGCGCGGCGCCTCAGGGTCCGCCTTCCCGAGCGCATGGTCACCGAGCCCCACGACCCTCACGAGGCGGCCGCCGTCCTGGTTGCCGACGTCTGGGCTCCCGCCGTCTCGCCCGCCGCCGGCCGCCGCGCGAGCGCCTCGGCGATCGACGTGGTGATCGCATCCAGCGCCCGGCTCGCGGCCGCGAGGTGGCCGGCGTCCATCGGGTGCGTCGAAAAGCGAGCCTCGCGGAAAAGGTCGGTCAGCGCCGCGGACGCGGAACGGTCCACCGCGTCGCGCGCCACCGCCCGCCGCAGCAGGTCGGTCGGGCTGTCGGCGCGCTCCCGGGTAATGCCGGCCCGCCCGAGCGAGTCCTCCATGGCCGCATAGCACGCGATGATCGCCGCGCGCGCATCATCGCCCTCAAGCGCACTGCGGCCCGCGAGCAGCGCGTCCGCGAGCGCCTCATCCTCGGCCCCAGTCTCCGGGGGGTGGGCCACGGAGACCGCCTGCGGCGCTGGTGCATTGCGCAGCAACCGCGCGGCGACTATGAGCACCGCGGCGATCGTCGCGGCGGCGATCAGCGCGGCCACGATGAGCATCAGGACACCGAGGTTGAGATGGAGGCCGTGGCCGCGCCCCGACGGCGTCGGCTCGACCTGCGCCGGGCGGGAGGCGCTGGAGGCGCGCCCGGGAACCGTGGGATGGGCCCCCGGGGTGCCGGTCCCGTCGGTGACACCGTGGCGCAGCATGATCAGCGCGGCGGGGACCAGGACGGCCGCGACGAACAGCACCGCGACTGTGGCGGTGCGCAGACGGTCGACCGCGGCTGCACGCACCTGCGTTGAGCGCACATGAGCGTGGTACTTCGCCCCCGCCACCAGAGCGCCGAGCGCGAACAGCGTGCCGAGCGCGAAGGACACGCCTCCGTTGGCCCCGCTGCCGTGCAGCGCCGAACCCGCTGCCGCCCGCAGCCCCACCGCGGCCAGGGCCAAAGCCGCCGCCGCGCACACCGCGAGCACTCCGCCGGTCCGGCGTATCAGCCGCCGATCGCCGTTCGCGCCGCCTGTCACGTGCCCGGTTCTCTCCAGTGCCGCCCGTCGTCCGGCTGCCAGCCTCGCACACGGCCCCGGGAATGTCAGCCCGGTGTCGGCTTTGTCCGGGATGCCCCGGAGCGGTCAGGCGCGATCACCGCCGGGCGATCACAGCCGGCTGAGCGTGGTCGTGGCCTCCAGGACCTCGGAGCTGATCAGCTTGAGCTCGCCGCGGATGTCCCGCGGGATCTCCCGCACCCGTGCGGGCAGTTGGCGCGCCGACGCGACGAGCGACAGGTTCGGCAGCCGCGTGGTCAGCTCGCCGTGCCGGTCCATCAGCCGGATCAGGCCGTGGCGCCGCACCCGGGCCAGGCGCTGCGACAGCTTGAGCGAGAACAGCCACACCGACAGGTGCCACAGGGGGATGATGAACAGCCAGATCACGAGGTAGGCGTGTGAGACGTGCGGCAGCGTGATCGTGATGAAGTGGTGTTTGCGCTCCAGCTTGGCCGTGTGCACCACGACCTGCGGCTCGAAGTGCCGCTCCACCAGGGTCGGCAGCGCCCACAGCGCGCCCGCGACGGAGCTGAGCGCGAACGGGATCGCGACGTAGATCGTCCAGCGCGCCCAGGTGCCCACCGCCTGCAGCCGCTTGCTCAGCCGCATGAACGGGCACGGCACGAGCACCGAAGCGAGGTTGCCGACCGCGACCGAGGTCAGCGGCAGGACCACCAGCTGCGGCAGGTTCTGCTGGATCCAGGTGTTGTCGGCGCGCCGGGACGCGGCCAGCGCGACGACGATCGCTACGAAGCACAGCTCCAGGACCACCAGCAGCACGTTGCGCACCAGCAGGATGCGGCCGGGGTCCGCGCCGCCGCGTAGCAGGTTGGCCGCCCACACCGGCTCGGCCGCCAGCTGATTGGTCAGCGAGCCGTCAGCCACCGCGGTGAGCACCACCGGCACCACGATGTTCGACATCGGCGATCCCGTGGGGCGGGCGATGAACTCCAGAAACGCCCACGTGCCCAGCCCCAGCAGCCAGCTGCACAGCATCCCGTAGACCCAGTCGGGGCGGGTGCGCAAAACCCTGAGGAACTCCCCGGCGAGGGTGACCCGCGGCGGCGCTTCAGCAGGCGGGACCGCCGGGTCGGCCGGAATTTCTCCGAGCATTGTCGCCGCGTCCTGCGTGAACGCAGCCCCGACGGCGACATCACCGTCCACCACCGCATCGTCAGCCACAGTCCGCCCCTCCGACCGCCAGCCTGATGGCATGCCAGTGTATACAGCGTAAGTTTCGCGTCGAGGCGACCGACGGCCAGAGTTCGCCCGCCGACAGTACGGCCTTCACCGCGGCGCCACTCCTGACGGGCACATTTCGGTCATGCGGGTCGCTCTTGTCACCGAATCGTTCCTGCCCCAGGTGAACGGCGTCACCAACACCGTGTTGCGGATCCTCGAGCACCTCGCGGCCGAGGGGCACGAGGCGCTGGTCGTCGCCCCGGGCCCGGGTCCGGAGTCGTACGCCGGGTTCCCGGTGGTCGCCGTCCCTGGAGTAGGCCTTCCCGGCTACCGGGAGTTCAAGCTCGGCCTGCCCACCCGGCGGGTGGAGAAGGTGCTGCGCGGCTTCCGCCCGGACGTGGTCCACCTCGCCTCGCCCATCGCGCTCGGCGCCGCCGGGGCCCGCGCCGCGCGCCGCATCGGGGTGCCGTGCGTGGCGGTGTTCCAGACCGACATCGCCGGATTCGCCCGGCAGTACGGCTTCCGCGGCACCGACGCGATGATCTGGTCCTGGATCCGGCATCTGCACCGGCAGGCCGAGGTCACCCTGGTGCCGTCGCGGGCCAGCTACGAGCAGCTGCGCGCGCAGGGAATTCCGCGGCTGGCGATGTGGCGGCGCGGCGTGGACGCCGACCGGTTCGACCCGCGGCACCGGGACGAGCAGCTGCGCGAGCGGCTGCTCGGCGACCGCGAGGTGATCGTCGGCTATGTGGGCAGGCTGGCCGCGGACAAGCGGGTCCACCTGCTCGCGCACTTGGCCGACATCCCCGGGGTGCGGATCGTCGCGGTCGGAGACGGTCCGGCGGCCGCCGGCCTGCGCACCCAGATCCCCGGCGCGGCGCTGCCCGGGTTCCTCAGCGGTCAGGCGCTGTCCGCGGCGTACGCATCGTTCGACGTGTTCGTGCACACCGGCGCCGACGACACCTTCGGCCAGGTCGTGCAGGAGGCCATGGCGTCCGGCGTTCCCGTGGTCGCACCGGCCGTCGGCGGACCGATGGACCTGGTCGAATCCGGACGCACCGGGCTGCTGTTCGAGCCCGAAGACCCGGCGGATCTGCGCCGCTGCGTGGCCGAGCTGGTGAACGACCCGGTGATGCGCAAGCAGTACGGCGAGGCGGCCCGCGAGACGGTGCTGAATCGGTCGTGGTCGGCGGTGTGCGGCGAGCTGATGGACCACTACGCCGCGGCGCAGAGCCCTTACGCGCGCGCCGCCTGACGACCCGTAGGCGACCGCGGCGACCCGGTGCAGCCGGGCCGCCGATTTGTGCGGGAGGCGTGGATTCGAGCGGTGGCGCGGGCCGATTCGTGGTGGCGTGGTTACGCCGTGGCAGGTTCCCGCCATGGTCTGCACCTGTTGCGTCGCGCGCGTGACCCGGCAGGGTAGGGGGTGCTCGGCCGACCTAAAGAGGGGATCGGCCGATGATCGTCACGGACCAGCCGCCGGATCGGGGGAAGGCGGTCCATGATCGGCGGCGCCGCCTGCGTGGCGCCGTCGCGATGCCGTTCCGAGCCGCCGCCCGACCCCGCGGCGGCTCGGAACGGCGTTTACTT
>NZ_DASZGI010000023.1:0-4327 GCF_035938995.1 Actinocrinis sp. | reverse complement strand
ACCCGCCCGGTCCGGCAGCAGCGACCACCGTCCGGTCACGGTCGGCGGGCCGGTGCGCGACGGCATCGCCGGGCGGCGCGTGCCGCCGCCCCCGCCGCCGTAGCGCCGCGGCGCGGGCCGCGGGTTGAACACGCCGCCCGTGGGCGGGGTGCGCGGCGGGATCGCCAGCCGTGAAGGCACCGCGGAGCGGCGCGGCGCGGCAGGACGGCGGGCGGCCCCGCCGCCGCTGGTCACCACCCGCAGCGGCGCGAGGGTGTCGTTGGTCAGCATCCCGGCCCACACGAGGTCCCAGACGGCGGTGACGAGGTCGACGTCCAGCGACGGGTGGCCGTCAAGGACCGCCGTGACCCGGTCGCTGAGCATCCGGAAGAACAGCGCGCCGCCTCCGGCCAGGGCCGTCAGCACCGCGCCGTGCAGCGGCGTCATCGTCGGCTCGCCGGGCTCGGGCAGTAGCAGCGGCGCGCTCTCCGCGGGGGTGAGCACCAGCCAGCCGTCCCCGCTGCCCACGGTCCCCGCGCCCGCCCAGACCACCTCGCCCGCCGCGGTGAGCTCGTCAAGCAGCGCGGGGGAGTAGCCGGGCACCCGGCTCGGCAGGATCAGCGTCTCCAGCGCCGAGGCGGGCACCGGCGCGCCGGCGAGCCGCTCGACCGCTTCCAGGACCACGCCGGCGTCCGCCCGCCGCCGGACCGGCGGCGCGCCGGCCGGCTGGATCCCGTGCCACGTCGGCAGGAACCGGCCGAGGACGGCGGGCTCCACCGGCTCCGCTTCCTTCCGCAGCCGCGCCAGGCACCGCCGCCGCAGCAGCCGCAGCACCTCGCTGTCGCACCATTCGGTGCCCCGGCGGCCCGCCAGGAACTCACCCTCGGCCATCCGGCCCTCGGCCGCCAGCCGGCGCAGCGCCGTCGCGACGACGGCGACGCCGAGCCCGTACCGCGTCGCGACCGCGCTCGCCGGGAACGGCCCGTGCGTCCGTGCGTACCGCGCGACGAGGTCGCCGAGCGGGTCGGGCAGCGGCTCGGTGAACGCCTCGGGGATGCCGACGGGCAGTGCCACGCCCAGCGCGTCGCGCAGCCGCCCCGCGTCCTCGATCGCGGCCCACATCGGCTGCCCGGCCACCCGCAGCTCGATGATGCGCCTGGCCGCCGACAAGCCCGCGAGCCAGCTGTCCGCCGCGCCCGGTTCCGTGCACCGCTCCGCCACCTCGTCGGCGGTCAGCGGCCCGCTGGTGCGCAGCAGGTCGGCGACGGCCTCCGCGTCCCGGCAGCGTCGGCCCTCCGACAGGTGCTGCAGGTCGCGCTCGGTCTCCTCGGCCACGCCCGCGTCGAGCAGCTCGCGCAGCCCGTCGGTGCCGAGCAGCTCCGCGAGCAGCGCCGGGTCGAGCGCGAGCGCCTGCGCGCGCCGCTCGGCGAGCGGCGCGTCGCCCTCGTACATGAAGGCGCCGACGTAGCGGAAGAGCAGGGATTTCCCGAACGGGCTCGGAGTGGCCGTTTCCACCTCCACCATCCTGATCCGGCGGGCGGCCAGGTCGCTGAGCAGCTCCGTCAGGGCGGGCACGTCGAAGACGTCCTGGAGGCACTCCCTGACGGTCTCCAGCGTGATCGGGAAGCCCGGGTACTGGCTGGCGATCTCGAGCAGCTGCGCGCTGCGCTGCCGCTGCTGCCACAGCGGGGTGCGGCGCCCCGGCTGCCGCTTCGGCAGCAGCAGCGCCCGGCTGGCGCATTCCCTGAACCGGGAGGCGAACAGCGCGCTGCCGCCGACCTCGGCGGTGATGATGTCGGCGACCTCTTCCGGGTCGAGCAGCGCGATCCCGGCGGCCGGCGGCTCGTCGCTGTCCGGCACCCTGATGATGATCCCGTCATCGGTGTGCAGCGCCTGGACATCCATCCCGCCGTACCGCTCGCGCAGCCGTGCCGTGATGGCCAGCGCCCACGGCGCGTGCACCCGGTCCCCGTAAGGGCTGTGCAGCACGACGCGCCAGTCGCCGAGCTCGTCGCGGAACCGCTCCACGACGAGCGTCCTGTCGTCGGGCACGTGACCGGTCGCCTGCCGCTGGTCGGCGAGGTACTTGACCATGTTCCGCGCGGCGAGCGGGTCGAGCCCCGCTTCCTGGAGCTGCGCGACGGCCTGCTCGTCGGGCAGCTTCGACAGCTCGCGGATCTTCGCGCCGATCGCCTTGCCGAGCTCAGCGGGCCTGCCCTGCGTGTCGCCGTGCCAGAACGGCAGCTTGCCCGGCTGGCCCGGGGCCGGCAGCACCAGCACGCGGTCCGGCGTGATGTCCTCGATGCGCCACGAGCTGGCGCCGAGCACGAACACGTCGCCGACCCGCGACTCGTACACCATCTCTTCGTCGAGTTCGCCAACCCGTCGCGGCTGCTTGCTCTCCGCGGCCGGCAGGAACACCCCGAACAGCCCCCGGTCCGGGATCGTGCCGCCGCTGGTCACCGCCAGCTTCTGCGCTCCTGGCCTGCCGTGGATCACGCCGGCCATCCGGTCCCAGACGACCCGCGGCCGCAGGCCGGCGAACTCCTCGCCCGGGTACCGCCCGGCGAGCATGTCGAGCACCGCCTCGAGCACCGGCCTGGTCAGCCCGCTGAACGGCGCCGCGCGCCGCACCACGGCCTCGAGGTCATCCACCGGCCAGTCGTCGAGCGCCGCCATCGCGACGATCTGCTGGGCGAGCACGTCCAGCGGGTTGCGCGGGATCCGCAGCTCCTCGATCGCGCCGTCGTGCATCCGGCCCGCGACGACGGCGGCCTGCACCAGGTCACCGGTGTACTTGGGGAAGATGACCCCGCGGGAGATGTCGCCGACGTTGTGGCCGGCCCGGCCGACCCGCTGCAGCCCGCTGGCCACCGACGGCGGGGACTCGACCTGGATGACCAGGTCGACCGCGCCCATGTCGATGCCGAGCTCGAGGCTGGACGTGGCGACCACGGCGGGCAGCCGCCCGGCCTTGAGCGCCTCCTCGATCTCGGTCCGCTCCTGCCTGGAGACCGAGCCGTGGTGCGCCCGCGCGATCGTGACCGGCTCGTCGGGGTCGCCGGACCGTTCGGCGGCAAGCTCGTTGAGCCGTCCGCAGAGCCGCTCGGCCAGCCGGCGGGAGTTGGCGAACACGATCGTGGACCGGTGCTGCTCGATGAGGTCGAGTACCCGCTCCTCGACGTGCGGCCAGATCGACCGGCGCCTTACCGGGTCGTCCCTGCCGTCTTCATCGGGCAGCCCCTGCGCGGTCTCCAGGTCGGTCATGTCCTCCACAGGGACGATCACCTCGAGCTCGATGCGCTTCGCGCTGGCCGGCTGCACGACCGTGACCTGGCGCGCGCCGCCGAGGAACGTGGCGACCTCCTCGGGAGGCCGGACCGTCGCCGACAGCCCGATCCGCTGCGCCCGGCCGCCGTCGTCCCCGCTGCGCAGCGCGTCGAGCCGTTCGAGCGACAGTGCCAGGTGCGCGCCCCGCTTGTTGCCCGCCACCGCGTGCACCTCGTCGACGATCACCGTCTCGACCCCGCGCAGTATCTCCCTGGCCTGGGAGGTGAGCAGCAGGAACAGCGACTCCGGCGTGGTGATCAGGATGTCCGGCGGGCGGCTCGCGATCTTGCGCCGCTCGTCGGCCGCGGTGTCCCCGGTGCGGATCGCGACGCCGATGTCGGGCTCGGGCAGCCCCAGCCGGTGCGACGCCTGCCTGATCCCGGTCAGCGGGGAGCGCAGGTTCCGCTCGATGTCCACCGCGAGCGCCTTCAGCGGCGAGACGTACAGCACCCGGCAGCGCCGCTTCCTGTCGGCGGGCGGCGGCGTGGCGGCGAGCCTGTCGATCGCCCACAGGAACGCGGCGAGCGTCTTTCCCGACCCGGTGGGCGCGACGACCAGCGTGTCGTCGCCCTTGCCGATAGCGCGCCACGCCTGCGCCTGCGCCTGCGTGGGCACGGCGAAAGCGCCCTCGAACCACGCCCGCGTCGCGGGCGAGAACCCGTCGAGGGCCTCGGCGCTGCTCACCGGTGGTTGTGCTGCCATCCCTCCATACTGCCTCCACCCGCCGACATTCCGGTCCGCCAGCGATGAGTTCCGGGAGCGGGAGCGGTCAGAATGACGATGTAGTGAATCTCACTGGGGAGGTCCGATGACCAGTAAGCCGTTCACCACCTGCCTGTGGTTCGACAACCAGGGCGAAGAGGCGGCGCACTACTACATGGGCATCTTCAAGGACTCCAGGCTCGGCCGGGTGCAGCGGTACACGAGCGCGGGGCCGGGCGCGGAAGGCACCGTCGCCGCGGTGGAGTTCGAGCTCAACGGCCAGAAGTTCCTGGCGCTCAACGGCGGCCCGCTGTAC
>NZ_DASZGI010000022.1:0-47298 GCF_035938995.1 Actinocrinis sp. | reverse complement strand
CGAACGCGCCGCGGACCTCGACGACCTGCGCGCCCGCGCGATCGCGCACCTGCTCGGCGCCCCCATGCCCGGGGTGCCCGACCCGGGCCACCCGTACATCCTGATCGCCGACGACCTCTCGCCCGCGGACACCGCCGCCCTCAACCCGGACCTGGTGCTCGCGCTGGTCACCGCCCGCGGCGGCCCGACCAGCCACACCGCGATCCTCGCGCGCGCCCTCGCCCTGCCCGCCGTCGTCGGCTGCGCCGGGATCCTCGCCGTGCCCGACGGCACGCTCCTGCGCGTCGACGGCGACCAGGGCCTGGTCGACACCGGGGTCACCGATACCGCGGACACCGGCTCGGCGCCCGCGTCGGCCGCGCGGCGCCGCCCGGCCCGCGACGTCGAGGAGTACTCAGGCCCGGGGCAGACCGCCGACGGACACCTCGTGCCGCTGCTGCTCAACGCCGGATCCGCCCGCGACGCGCACACCCCCGCGGCCCGCCACGCCGAGGGCGTCGGCCTGCTGCGCACCGAGCTGCTGTTCCTCGGGCGCCACCAGGCCCCGACGCTCGAAGAGCAGCGCGACGCCTACTCCCAGGTCCTGCAGGCGTTCCCCGGCCGCAAGGTGGTCGTTCGCACCCTGGACGCGGGCGCCGACAAGCCCCTGCCGTTCCTGGGCCTGGGCGAGGAGCCCAACCCGGCGCTCGGCATACGGGGCCTGCGCACCGCGCTGGTGCGCCCGGATGTGCTCGACCTGCAGCTCGACGCCCTCGCACTGGCGGCCGCCGCCAGCGATGCAGACGTGTGGTGCATGGCCCCGATGGTGGCCACGCCCGGCGAGGCCGCCGCGTTCCGCGAGCGCGCCCGCGCCCACGGCCTGCACGTGATCGGCGCGATGGTCGAGATCCCGGCCGCGGCGATCAGGGCGCGCCGGCTGCTGGACGAGGTCGACTTCCTGAGCATCGGCACCAACGACCTGGGCCAGTACACCCTCGCCGCCGACCGGCAGTGCGGGCAGCTGGCCGAACTGCTCGACCCCTGGCAGCCCGCGCTGCTGGACCTGATCGCCGCGTGCGCGAACGCCGGGCGCGAGGCCGGCAAACCGGTCGGGGTGTGCGGCGAGGCGGCCGCCGACCCGCTGCTGGCCTGCGTGCTGACCGGCCTGGGCGTCACGAGCCTGTCGATGTCCGCCGCCGCGATCGCCCCCGTCGGCGCCCGGCTGGCCCGCCACACCCTGGCCGACTGCGAGCGGTTCGCCCGCGCGGCCCTGGACGCCCCCGACGCGCGCACCGCTCGCGCCGACGTCGCCCGCCTCGCCGCAGACCGCGACCCCGACCCACCCGAATCCGAATCCGAATCCGAGCCTGGGGCCGGGGCCGGGGCTGAACCCGCGCCGCGCCCCGGCGCACCCGACACGTTCGCGGCGGTCTGACCTACCGCACGAGGCCACCGCCCCCGCCGCGACGCTCTGAGGCCCGGCTCCGACGGGAGCCGGGCCTCGGGGAACCCGGGCTGCGCGCCCGCACGCCGCTCGTTGGAGAGCGCCGTGCGGGCGCGCAGCCACGTGAGCTGAGCGCACGCGTTGCGCGTCGCCCGGGTCGCGTGCGGGGACCGGCCGTAATGCCAGGTCAGCAGTAGGGGATGGGGTTTGTTTCGTCGATGATGTCCGAGTCGGGCACCCAGCCCCACTCGCCGTCGTCGGCCTCGGTCCACACCCACCGGTACGGGTGCGGGCTGCCCTCGCCGTTCCAGGCGCCGCTGTCGGTCTTGCAGGCGAACCAGCTCGGGTTGGAGTCCAGCGACCCGACCGAGTCGTCGTAGCTCGCGGGGATGTACGCGGCCGTGTTGACGTTGTGGCACCAGTAGGCCTCGTAGACGCCGCCGCCCGGGTCGCTCACCTTGAAGCCCCCGTCCCAGCAGTTGCTCGCGGCGCTGGCGTGGGCGGCCGGGACGACGGCCAGGGCGGCCGAGACCGCCATCGTCGCGCTCAGCGCGCTGATCCGGTTGAGAACACCCATCATTTCCTTCGCTCCTTACACGTGTTCTTCGTCTGTCGTGTCGTGCCGTGCCGTGGCGCAGTGCGTGCGTCTCAGAAGCCGGAGTCGTTGTAGTTGCCGCAGGGGCCGTAGACCCAGTGGTGCGCGACCGCGTTGTTCCAGAAGCCGTCGCCGAGCCCGTCGGAGCCGTGGTAGCCCTGCCAGGAGAAGATGTAGGTGTTGCCGTCGCCCTGGAACCAGAACGTGCCCGGGGTCATGCAGGCGTAGGCGCCGTAGCCCTGCGCGGCCGTGTCGTAGAAGATGTCGACGTCGGCCGGCCCGGCGTTGGGGTCGCCCTCGTTGTCGACGAAGATCTGCTGGTTGGCGATCCACGACGGCCAGGCGGAGCTGTTGCCGGCGGTCTCGTAGACCACGTTGTCGTTGCTCGCGCAGAAGTCGGTGAACGGGCAGCCGTCGCCCTTGTACGGGCGCGCCCCGTGGGACGGGGCGGGGGAGTGGGATGAGGTCGCGGCGCCCGCGGAGGCGGCGGACAGGACCGCCGCTCCCGCGACCGTGGCGGCCACGACGGTCGTGCGGATAAAGGACATGGCGATGCGAACTCCTTGTCGAACCGGTGTGTGTCCGCAGCCGGATCGCGGCGGACGGTCGGAAAGGGGTGGGGTGGGCGTGGGCCGCGGCCGACAGTGCCGTGAGTCGACCTTGCGCAGCTGCGGTCCGCGCGCTCTAGCCGCGCGCGACGACGCTGCGCGCCCTGGGCAGTGCGGCGACCTGCAGGGCGTACATCGTGTCGAACTGCGCCTTGAACTGCTGGTACACGGTGGCCGCATACGTGGCGTCGAGGTGGTCGGCGAGTGTGGCCAGCCCGGTGGACTGTGCGCACTGCGCCTCGGCGACGGCGGCCCGCACGTCCAGCTGCTCAGCGTTCGGCTCGTGCGACGCCAGGCGCTGGCTGCGCGACTGGGCGGGACTGGCAGCGGTCAGGCCGCGCCCGCGCATGCAGGCGCTCCACCGGGGCAGAGCCTGCTGGAACGGGGCGGAGCGCTGGACGTCGCCCTCGCGGATCGCGGCGGACTCCTGCACGGTCTCGCTCGCGGCGAACCAGGCGCTGCTGTTGCCGTATAGCTGCTGCCACACCTGCGCGGCGCAGCCGTTCGCGTCGTGCCCGAGGGTTCCGCCGAGCAGGTTGGGGACCGTCATGACCGCGTCGCGGGTGCCGTACAGCGCCTGCCCGAACTGTTGGAGACGCTGCGGGGTCAGGCTGTGCTCGTAGCGCGCGCCCGGGCTGCCGGCCGCCTGTTGTTCGATCTCGCTCTGAAGGTCGCGCCCGTATCCGTGAGCGCTGGCCCAGGCGACGTCGTCGACCACGTAGGGGAACTGGCGGTCACCGGGCACCGGCACGCGCGGCACCGGGAAATAGGTGAACCCCTGCCGCGCCATGCAGTCGCGGACCATCAGCTGCTCGGCCTGGTACAGCACATCCGCGTCGGCAGCGCTCACTGATCGCGGCCCGGCGGCGGTGCCCGAGCCTGACGAGTTCACAGCAACAGCGCCCCGGGCGGACGCGGTCCCCGGCCCGGTGAACGCCCCCGTGGCGAACACCGCCGCCACGCCCGCGACCGCTGTGCCGAGCGACAATCCGACCCGCAGCCCTCGCCCCGACATCATGCGCCTCCCGAAACCCCGTCCCGCGTGCGCCGACCCCGTCGGCCCCCTCATGGTGTCGGGCAACGCGTTCAAGCGGTACCTGAGGGCTCTTAGGGTCGCGGCGGTGAGCCAGAGATCGCGTTCCGGCTCGTTCGCCGGGATCGCCGCGTGTCCGCGTCGGGCGGCGACGAACAACCGGTCGCCTGCGACGCGACCGACGCCGGGCCCCTATGCCAACTGCGAACCTGCACGAAAGTGTCCCGCAGATACTGCATTTACGTGTCCCTGAACCTGCATCATATGTCCCGCCGCAGGTCAACGACCGAGCTGGGTGTCCGGAGGACATCGTGTCAGCCGCCGGTCAGATGCCGAAGTCGTGCATGGCGATGTGGCTCCATTGATTGGCCGCGTGTACGTACTGCGAGACGGCGTCCGAGGAGGGGGCCCAGGCGCCGTGTTCGGCGATGGTCGCGGTGGGAACGCCCGCCGACGCGGCCAGGGTTGCGCCCGTGGCGCGCAGCGAGTGGGTACAGATCTCCTGACAGTCGGCGATCCCGGCGTGTTGGGCCAAGCGGCGCAGGATCAGATTGAGCGCCCCTGGGCTGAGCCGTCCACTGGTTTCGAGCCGCCCGCCGCGGCCGCATGAGCGCAGGAGGGGACCGCCGAGGATGTCATGTTGGGCCAGTACATCGATCCATCGTCGGGTCAGCCTTACCGGGTCGGTGTCTTGGCCGCTTCCATGAGGGACGGTGGCCACGTGCGTGGCGCGGGCGCGCCCGCGGACGACGATGTTCAGGCCGCGCGGAAACGGTGTGATGTCGGCCAGGTCGAGACCGCACAGCGCGGACACGTTCGACATCAGGGCCGTACCCAGTGCGACGATCACTGCGTCGCGCAGCCCACGGGGCGAATCCGTGTCGCATGTTGCGAGCATCGAGTGGACTTCGTCGAGGGTCAATATCCTGGCGTTGCGCGGCGCGCGGCCGCGCCGGTGCGCTGCGGTGATTCGTCGGGCGGCGGTAGCGTCTGGTACGAGCTGACCGGCGTCGATATGGCGGGCCCGGATTGCGGCGATCGCCACGTCGATGCTGGAGGGGGCGTAGTTCGCCTCACAGAGTGTTGAGGTGTACGCCTCCAGCGTGTCGCTGGTAGCCGGACACGGGGAATGTCCGGTGCGTGCGCACCAGGCGGCGAACTCGGCCCATCGCTGCGCATAGGTGCGCGCCGTGTTGGCCGGGACGGGCTTGGGGAACTCGGTGGCGTTCATCGACCATCCGTATGGTGTTGTTCGCGGTACGCGGGTGTTTGACCACTGCCGTCCGGCGCCGGGTGGTGGGGTGGTCGCGGTGGCCCGCTGAGGTCGAGGGCGAATAGCAGGTCCGGATGCAGCCGGGCGGGCTGGTCGAATCCGGACACGTCGAAGGTTCCCGGTGCTCTCGTGCCCTCGTCCGCCACGGCGAGGTGGCGTTCGGTCAGGCGCTGCAGGTCGGTCGCAGTCATGATCGCGGTAGTCTCGCTGGCGGGTGCAGCAAGATGGGCATGGGCGATTCGTAGTACGTCGGCGGCGTCGAACGGGTCCGGTGCGGTGCGGTGGGCCAGCCACTGTTCGCGCTCATGCGGCGGCGCCGCGGCAGTTTCCTTGGCGCTGATCGCGAGTCTCCACCATCCACCTGTGCCTTCGAGGTGGTAGCAGTGGTCAGGGTCCGGGCTCAGCCTGGACTCGGTGATGACGGAGGTCAGCAGCCAGATCGGCCAGCCGAGGATCTCCGCGAGGTCCGGCAGTTGCCGCGGCGCGGCCGCCAGTGCGAACTCAAGGAGCAGCCTGTCGGCGACGGAGCAGTTCGGGGCGTCGTCGAGGTCCTGGACGATCAGGTCGAGAGGGAGTAGGTGCAACAGGTCCGCGAGCCTGTCGATCTGGCCGAGGCTGATGTCCTGTGCGCGCTCGCCGAGGCGCAGGCCGGTGACCTCGCGGATCTCCTCGTCGGCGAGTCGGAGTGCGGCCATGCGCTCGACCACCAGGCGGTAGCTGATCGACAGGCTCATTGCGCTGCCACTTTCGCCTGAGCGCGTGGGGTGGTGGTGCCCGTGCGGTGCACTGGATCGCCGACGATCCACGCAGCCGACATCGCGTGCCATGGGTCTCGATGGTCGCAGTCCGTGGAGCTCGGCAGCACAACGCCCACCGCTTCCGCAGCACGCTGCACCTGTGCCGCACTGACCCCGGCGAGCAGATGTGGCTCATCGCGCGGCCTGAGCCGGCAGTAGTGCGCCGCGGCGTCGATCAGAGGTTGAGCGGGACCCGGAACGCTATAGACCGCACGCGATCCGCCAGTTGCGATCTCGATCAGGTTGCCATGGTGCCCCGGCGGTAGGGGGATAGGGCGCTGCGTGATGCTCGCGGCGGGTCTGCCGGCGATCGCGGCGATGGCGAGCGCCGCGGCGAGCCGCGGATGGGCGAGGCGTTGTCGGATCGTGCCGGCGAGCTGTTCGGTAACGCACGGCCCGGTCAGCCCGGGGCCGCAGGCGCGCGCGAGTTCGGCGGGTACTTGCAGCAGCACACCGTGCAGGAGCAACCCGGCCTGTGCGCCGCGTAGGCGCGCGACTGTCGCGCTCGGTGTGAGCGAAGAGCCGGACAGTAAGGTGAGAAAGGCCTGCAATCCGACCTGATCGGGCCTCGGGGCCGGGACCCGTGGTTGGCGCCCGCGGGCTCGGCCTAGGCAGGCTGTAGCGCTGCGGCTGCTCGTAGTCACGTTTGGCGCGGCCTGAGATCGGTCGGCGCCGAGCGCTTCCAGGATCGGTTGGCACCGGCCTTGAGTGGTGAGCCAGACGCAGGCGCGCTGGAGTCCGTAGCGGTAGTGCAGATCTACGGCGGCGAACTGCGGGGGTGTCAGGGTTTGATGAGCCTCGGCCCGGAAGCGGGCGAGGCCAGAAACCGGCATGGCGGCCAGGGCTGGCAGCCCATCGGCCGAGAGCGTGGGCGGCAAGGTTGGGCGCATCTGGGCCCCGGCCAGCGCGGCGTCGAGGTCGCAGGTCTCGCGGAAGATGCCGCCCGGCGACCCGAAGGCCTGAGCCCAGTCGGGCGGGCGCCGATCATGCCAGATCGCGACGATCCGCAACTGCGCGGCGTGGGCCAGAACGGCGAGCCAGCGCAAGGAGGCCTGCGTCAGCCGGTGGGCCCGGACAACGACCACCAAGTCGATTCCGTCGGCGGCGAGCCAGGCCGCTACGGCGGCGAACATCGCCTCGGGCGTACCGAGGTGCTGGGCTCGGTCGGTGTCCTCGTCGATATGGCAGCCGAGCGCGGTGAGGATGTCGGCTGCGAGCATGGCCGCGGAGTTGGTTCCAACGGTCGGGTGCACCACGATCTGGCCGCGCCGGGGATCGTGGGCGGCCAGAGCGGCCCGGGTGATCTCGGGATCATCGTCGGGATCGTGGATGATTGTGACCACGCCCGCCCCGGGTCTGGTCATCATCCGCCGCCGAGGCGGGAGAAGATCCATTTGAGCAGGTCCGCGTCGAGGTCGGCGCCGCCGCGGCGCCGGGCCTGCAGAACGTGGTTCGTGATCCGCGCCCAGTTGCGGAAGTTGCCGTGGCCCGCGTGGAGGTCCGCGTAGCTGATCAGCTGGTCGGGTGCCTCGGACCAGACCGGGTGGAAGGCGGGGATGACCGAGAGGATCTCCTCCGGTTCCATCTTGCGGAACCTCTGCCACAGGTAGATCCGGGAGGCGAGCATCGGTTCGCGGCTCAAGACCCGGTAGCAGTCGCCTCCGCCGACGAACACGACCGCGATCTGCGTGGACGGGTCGTCCCACAAGTGCCTCCAGTACTCGAAGCATTCCCGGGACATCCACTGGGCCTCGTCGCACACCAGCACTCGGAACCGGTCGGCCAGTGCGGCTTTGAGCAGCCTGTCGAACTCGATCGGGTGTCCGGGCGGCTGTCCCGGGAGGTGCAGGCCGTGGAACAGGGCGTGGCGGATGTCGCGCGTGGTCGGCCGGGAGCGGAAAACGACCCGGACGGTGTTGTGCGGCGCCAGCGCACGCAGGGAGGCGTTGACCGCGAGTGACTTGCCGAAGCCCGCGCTGCCGTGCATGCAGGCCATCGCGGCGGCCTCGATGACGTCGTCGAGATTGTCCTGACAGGTGAGCAGCGCACGGGTGCCGACGATGTTCGCGTCCTGCAGGTGCAGGTAATGGTCGGCCTGGTCGTGTTCGCCCACCCAGGCCGGCTCGCCGGACACCGTCTCGATCTGCTCAGCCATCGGCTTCACCGTCGACAGCTTCCCCGTTCCTGATGCGAGGCATGACCCAGCCCGGGGCCGGGTGGCGCCGGGCGAACAGGTCGGGCATCGCCTGCGCGCCAGCGTCGAGCGCGCCGGCCTCGGCGAGCTCCGTCTCGGCCTCAAGCGCGCTGACCGAACCAAGGACCTGCGGCGGTGCGGCAGTGGTGGCAGCCGCGTACCGGACGCGGCGCTCGCGCTCGGCGGCGGCCAGGTCCTGGCGCAGTTGCCGGGCCTTGCGCGCACGCGCCTTGATCAGCTGCTTGACCTGCTCCGGGCTGGCCTGGTCGTCGGGGTGCGCGGGGCCGAGGTATTCGCCGGTGGCGGCGTCGAAGACCTCGATCACTTCGGGGTGGTTCGGCATCCAGCGCACGCGAACGCGGTCGCCTGCGCGCCCGACCATGCCCTCGCCCACGTAGAGCGTGCCGTGGAAGGAGACGCCCTTGGTGGTGATCATGCGGGCTCTGCCGTCGTCTTCCAGCGTGAACAGCGCCAGGTCGTGCTCGGGGACCTCCTCGATCGGCGTCGGGTCCTCGGTCCAGGCTTGCAGCGGAGTGCGTCCGCCGAGGGTCGGCATCGCGTTCGTGGTGTTCCAGTCCTGGACCCATCCGAGTACCTCGGCGACGAACGCCTCGAACCTCAGCGGCGGAGCGTGAGGGTCGGCGCCCTTGTTGTTGGCCAGCTTCGCCTCGCCGGTGAAGCGCGGCAGTCGCGCACACAGTTGGGTCTTGAATGCGCCGTTGACGGCTTCGACCCGGCCCTTGAGGTGCGGGGTGTAGCCCGGCAGATCGGATACCTGCACGGCGAACACCGCCATCGAGGAGGCGACGGCTTTGGACAGGAAGTCTTTGCCGCGGTCGATGCGGATCATCCCGGGAAGGCCGCCGAAAGGCCCGAACCCTGCGCCGCGCGAGATGCTGGCGCGCAGGGCGACGAGGATCGATTCGCGCGAAGGATAGCTGGGGGTGATAGCGGCGCCGCATACGGCGTTCGTACCGCAGTCCACGAACCAGGTGATCCACGGCTTGCGCAGCTCGCCGTCCACGTCCACCCAGTTCGAGGCCTCGACGTGGTCGCCTTCCCACACCGCATTGCGGCACACCTCGGGGCGGCGCATATACACGTCGTGCCGGCGCCGGGCACGCTCGCCATCTTTGAGACCGGAGCGCTCGCCGCGAGTCAGATCGCGGCGTACGGCGCGCTGCACCGTGTGCACGCTCGGTGCCGGTCGGTCGGAAGAGCGCGCCTGCTCGGCCAGCTCCCGGTGCAAAGCCGCGGCATTCCCGCGGTGGTAGGCCAGCCGGACGCGCAATGCGTCGTTGATCTCGAAGCGTGTGCGCCCGCGCGCACTGGCCGGGTCGACGGCGGCCTCGATCCATCGCCGTACGGTTTTCGCGGTTCTGCCCATCATCGACGCGACCGTGGCGATGTGGGCGGCGGTCAGCTCGTCACGTGCTCGCAACTGCACCAGTCGTCGGACAGCAGCCTGGCGCAGCAGCGCCCGCTCGCTGTCGCTATCAGCCCAGTTCCCGGTGGTCATGTATTCACTCCCGTGCCGGGTCGTGCGACCTGTCGTCCCCATACGTGTCGACCTTCACCTTGAGCGTCGCACGAGTCAGATGCCGGAGGAGGCAAAATGATCCAGTGCGCCTCATCCACCCCCGTACGCTCCTGTGTGGTGCGGTTGGGCGCGCCGATATCGGTCGGGGCCGACCCCCCGGGGACTGCTCGCCGCCGCGCCTCGGTGCGATCCGTCGTCCGGGGCGACGCAGACGCCCGGTGGGTGCGCGGCTACGGTGCGGCCATCGAAACGAGCACGGACAGCAGGTCGCGGCCGCTGGCACGCGGCATCGCGTAGGAGGGTGCGAACTTCTCCACTCGCGGCGCGAACTGGTCCGGGTCGATGAGGCCCCGCCGCTCGGCGTCCAGGATCACGCCGCCGACGTGGCCTCCATCGGCGCGGTCACGCAACAGGTCGATGATCGTGAGCGCCACAGTGGTGACCGGCAGTCCGTCGAGCATCGTCACCTCGCACACCGACAATTCAGTACGCACCCTCAGCCGGAGCCAGGGGCCGGTGATCCTGCGGCGCCTGGGCACGATCAGTTCGACTGTGGGTGCCGGGATGTCCCCGAGCCCGTGTACCACGCAGGCCGAGCGGTGGGAGACGACTCCGTCGTTGGTCCCCAGCCCGTCGCGTTCCCGCGCGGGCATCGCGGGGTCCAGGCGCAGCCACGCGACCCGGATCTCGAGATGGCTAGGCTCCGGAAACCCGTCGAGCAGATACACGCCGGGACCGACGGCATCCAGCGCGCCTTCACATACGAGTCGCCGCCTGGCACTGCCGTCGACGCCGACAGCGTTGGCCCCGGCTGCGGTCACCAGCCCCTGTTGCCCAGCGCTCAAGGCGCCGAGCCTACGCAGTGCGTCGCTTGATCTCACCGTTCAACTATCGCAGCGGCCGGACTCCGGCAAGCGGATCCGGCGCCCGCCCGCCGACCAACCGCCTTCGTGCTGCTGTCGGGAGTCAGTTAGACGCATACCGAAGCAGGTCCTGCGGGTCCCAGACCACCTGCGCAAGGCGCCGGTACAGCTCGGTCCGCTCCTCCAGGTCGGTCTTGGCGAAGTGGCCGTGCGGGCGGAAGGGCAGGCCGGTGGACTGCGCGAAGCCGACGAACCCCGGGTTGTGGCCGTAGCACTGCGGGTGCAGCGACCGGGCCAGGAGGTTCTGGGTGTTGTAGTGCGGGAGCTTGTCCGCGTAGGGAAGGTCGCCGTAGCTGGCGTTGAAGCTCTTGGGCAACAGCAACAGCCCGCCGAGCCGGTTGCGGTGCTCGGCGAAGTCGGCCGGGTGCGTGAACTCGCCCGTGTGGCGCTCGGGGTGGTCCGCCCAGATGTGCTCGACCTCGTACCGGACCTTGCCCATGTTGACGTACTCGGTGTAGCGGGAGGCCTGGCCGGAGCGGGTCTCGACGTAGTCGGTCACCCGGGCCAGCAGGCGGTGGATCGCGTGGCGGTTCTGCTGGTGGACCCGGGGCCGGTCGTTGGTTGCGAATGTCTCGCCATCCTCGGCGAGCTTCGCATGCAGGTGTTTGCCCAGCGCGTCGAGGTCGAGTCCTCTGATCTCGCGCATCACGAGGAACATCGCGTACTGCATCGTCGAGTACGCGATGCTGCGGGAGTTCCAGATGCGCCGAGCCAGCAGAATATCGACGTACCTTGCGACCAGATCCACCTTGCGCAGCGCCTGCGTGTCGCTGTCACTCGTCGTCAGCGGGGCGAGCAGCAGCATGTACTGGAGGGTGAAGCCGTTCTGGGCGTTGTACAGCACGTGCTCGAGTCCATCGATGGGTGCGTTCGAGGCGTCGATCAGCCGCAGGTACCAGCGGCTGTAGAAGTCGAAGTCGCTGTCGATGAAGCGGTAGAAGTCCCCGGTTCCCGGCTGCAGGCCGATCTCGGTGCTCGTGTTGCGCAGCCACCGGTGGTACTCCGTGCCGATCCGGTCGAAGTCCTCGGGGCGCGCACCCTTGCGCCGCTCACGGATTTTTGTGGCGTAGCGGCTGCGCAGCCATGCCTTGAAGAAGTCAGATTCGACGTCCTTGCCGGCCTCGTCCAACTGCCCGATGCGCGAGCGCCACCGGGTGTCGGCGTTCTGGCGCTGTGCGGGATCGGTGATGTTGGCGAGTAGGTACCCCTTGAGCATTTCAGTTGGGCTCAGGGACAGGCCCCTGTCGTTCATCGACTCGAAGATGGTGTACGCATCGTCGTCGGAATACGCGGTGATCTCCACGAGGTGGACGTTCTCGAGCAGCCAGTCGATGAAGTACGGCATGGCGTGGCCGCGCAGTTCCTCGGGGAAGTACTCCTCCAGAGTGCGATAGCGATCATGGAGGTTGCGGACCGACTCCGGGCGATCGGCGGTGTCGTACGCCAGTCCCCCGTATAGCGCTTCCATGCAAGCCATGCGTTCGTCGACGTGCAGGTTGAAGCTCTTTTTGCCGTATTTCTCGGACAGGATCAGCTCGTCGACGTTGACCGGGTGCGGGAACCCGGCCTGCAGGTTCCGCAGCAGGACCAGCAGCAGCGTCAGGCTCGTCAGCCGCTGCTGGCCGTCGACGATGTTGCTTGCCGCATCGGTCTTGCTGATGATGATCGAGCCGAGGAAGTAGTGTGGGTATTCGGCGACCTTCTCGCGCGGATGGGAGGCGTCGTATCCTTCCAGGAACTTTCCGGTCAGGTCGTCGACCAGTTCGCGGATCTGCTTGTCGTGCCACTTGTACTCGCGCTGGTAGTAGTCGATCGAGTATTTGACCCCCTTGAGCAGTTCGCGGACCGTCTTCGCTTTCCCGAGAATTTCCCGCACCGCCGTACCCTGCCTTCGCCTTCATGGATATGTGACATGGCTGACGTTGTGCCGCCGCCGGGTCAGGGGCGCTCGAGTCGCCCACCGGAATCGCGTGGGGGTTCACGCAGCCGCAGGTCACGCGCCGACGAGCGACGGTGATCAGGCACCGGTTCGTAGAGGAGGTTTTCGACGCGTCGCAGTTCCCGTTCGACGCGATCGGCCAGGTTCGGGTTGTCGATGACCACGCCGAACTCGACGTTGCCGTGCTCAGCGCTCCAGGAGAAGTTCGCACTGGTCACCAGAAGGAAACGGTGGTCGACGACGAGAAGCTTCGCGTGGTTGCGGACCGTGACCCCGTCGAACGCCTTGGTACGCAGCACTATGGCCCCGCGCAGGTGCGCGGCGATCTGCGCGGTGCCGGGCGTACCGGGCCGGCGATCGCGGTCAGCGGCGTCGGCGTCGAGGTATAGCCGCACCTCGATCTCCGGGCGCTCGGCCGCGCGGGCCAGCGCCAGCCACAGGCTCGATGTGGTCTGGAAATTGAACGTCGAGCACGTGACCGACTGGCGGGCGCCATCGACCAGCCGCGCGACCGAGCTGGTCAGCGGGCCGCTGCGAGACAGGTGGCCCGGCATGGTCCACACCGGGTCCAGCGCGGTCGTCACCGCTCTGGCGCCTTCGACAGCCCGCAGCAGCGCGATGATCCAGCCGCGTCCGTCTGTACCGGCGGCTGGCGCCTCCAACAGCGTCCTGATCTCCTCGCGCCGGCCTATCGGCACCACCTTGAGTGCCGCCGTCAGGGTGTACCCGTCGGCGAGCCGGTCGGCGATCGCTCTCGCCTCGGTGCCGCCGAGCAGGCGGCCGATCCGCATCGCCGCGTCGCGGTCAATCGGCTCGGTCGAAGAAGCCAAGGTCGCTCCCGGGCAGATCGATCAGGAACCTGCGGTCCAGGAACCGGTTGGCTCGTTCGCATGAGGTCTCCGAGGCCATGACGCAGCAGTGGCAGGCGGCTCCGTGCAAGAAGTCCTCCGGGTCCTGGGGTGTGCGCTTGGCGCAGACCGGGTCGGAGGAGCAGCGTGTGGCCCGGTCGAGCGCGTTGTGCACGACACGGCGCAGTCGCGCCGGCTCGCTCAGCTGGACCAGGCCGCCGAGCGTGCCGTCGCTGTCGGAGGCGGTGGTGCAGATCAGCAGCCCCGCCGCAGGCGCACGGTTGTCGGTTCCGGGCCAGGCGTAGAGCCGCTCGCTCAAACTGGCCGCCGAATAGCCACAGGTCATGGCGAGTTCGCGGATCATGGCGTGCGCGAAGGTGTGAATGAGCCAATAGCGCGGGCCGCGCAGCCTGGTGTCCGGGTCCACGTTCGCCGCGGTGTCGGAGAAGCGGCGGTGGAAGTTACGCCGGTGGGCCTGGCGGTGGGCCTCCCAAAGATCGGAGGCGAGGATCCGCTGTTCCCAGGCCGCGACCGTCTGCTCGTGGAGTCTGAGGAAGATGCCCTCGCCGTGGTCCTCGGTCGCCACCGTCCACTCCGGGCGCTCGGCCCGGGTGAGCGGGACGAGCCGGCCGGGCACGTCTCCGACGCGGTCGAGCGTGTCGATTCTGGTGAATCCGACCAGGGCGTTGACCTTGCGCAGCCTTTCCACCGCGAGCACCCGGTCGATCTGCGACGCCAAGTCCGGGTCGAGGTCGCGCTGTGAGAGCGTCAGTCCGCTTATCGGGTCTTCGACGAGCGGTCCGTTGACCGGCCGCTGCAGGTAGGACCACTCCGGGACGAGCAGGTCCACCGGGTCCCAGTCGCGGATGCGCTGCTCCTGCTCGGCGGCGGGTTCCGGCGGGGCCGACGCCGCGGCAGCCGCCCCGGCCAGTTCCGCATCCGACAGATCGGTGACGTCGACCTTGCCCTCGAGCACGTCGCGCAGCGTCTCGACATCGTCGCGGTATTTCGCCAGCCGGCTTTCGCCGAGCGCGATGCGGATCCTGTCCGCGAGATCGGTCCTGCGTTCCTCGACCGATTCGGGCATGACGATGATGGAGGTCGTCGCCCCGAACCACAGGTTGGAGGCGCCGACGAGCATCAGCCGGGTCTTGTTCTGGCAGGGGTAGAAGGCGTCCAAGTGCGGGTGCCGACCGCGGCAGCGCGGCAGCTTGTCGCGCCCGGCCTCGCCCTGCGCCTCGTTCATCGGCCGTCGGGCCCCGCAGGATTCGCAGCGGATGGTGGCCGAGGCGCCCTTGCCGCCGGTGCGGTCGACCATCTTCAGCGCCGGAAACTCCGCTTCCTTGCATTTCTCGCCGTGGTGCACCCACCGGTCGTAGGGGAACTCGTCGAGGTGCCCGTCGACGCAGGCCAGCAGGTAGCGTGCCGGAACCGCGGTGCGCCGGGACGGGCGGCGCGAACGGTCGCCGGCGCGGCCGGTGCAGCGCGCGTGCTCGAAGCAGGCCAGATCCGTCCGGTAGGGGTGGGTGTTGGTGTAGTCGAACTGGGCGACGGTGCCGAGCATGTCGCAGCCGGTGCACCGCAGCCACTGCGGGAATACGCGCGCCGGGACGCCGAGGTCGTTGCCCTCGGTGGACATGCTCACCTTCTTCGCCTGCCATGGGTGCGGGCGCAGTTGCACGTCGCGCGAGCGCAGCAGCAGGGCGACGACCTGGCGCAGCCTGGGTGCGCGGATCTCGGGGACGCCGTCGCGCCGACGCCAGATCCGCTCCCAGTCATCCAGGCCGGTGGGCATGATCGTGAACTGCGGCAGGTCCATGATCGCACCGGGGCCGTAGGTGTAGAGCAGCGAAGAAGGCCGCTCCGAGCCGACCTTCGCCCTGTTGTGCTTGCGGCCCTGCTCGGACTCGCGCTCCGCATCGCCCAGCGGGTCGACAGCGTTCGCCGGGTCGTACAGGAACCGCGCCTCGGCTCCCTGTTCCGCAATACTCACGCGTCCTCCTCAGCACGGGTGAACTCCCAGTCGGGCGCGCCCGGCGGCGGCATGAAGACGAGGTTCTCCTTGATCGGACTGACCAGCAGGTTGATTTCCGGCTGCACCTCGCGCATGGAGTTGGCCACCACGAATGGCGGGGTGTCCCTGCTGCCCGCGCTGCGCGCCCAGCGCGCGTTCTCCGCGCTCAGCAGCAGCGGACCGTGGCGGGCTTCGTCCTTGAGCCGCTCGTAGACGAGCGTCTTGCCGATCGCGGCCAGGTATTGCCGCCGCTTGACCCACTGATCGAGCCCGTTGAGCAGGTGCTGCCGGGCGCGGTCCGCCGACAGTTCGCTGCCGGCGGCGCGCCGGATCCGCTGCGTCAACGTCTCGATCAGCGACTCGACGAACGCGTGCTCGTTCCCGATGCGGCCCGCGCTCTGCTCGGCCGACAGCCCGAGCGCCCGGTCCGACTGCATCACCCGCGCGGCGCTCACCAGCACCGCGTCGAGCCCGCGCTCGAGCGAGGTCGCGGAGAACGGCGTCACCGACAGCGCCTCGACGCGTGCGTAGAACGTCTCGTGGTAATGCCGGAACTGCTCGAAGTGCGCCAGGTCCCGGGGCCTGGCCCAGTTGCCCAGCGCGACCACGAGACCCGGACGGTCCGGGTCACGGCCCACGCGCGAGGATGCCTGAATGTACTCGGCGGTGTTCTTCGGCTGGCCCACCACAAGCATCAGCCCTAGCCGGGTCACGTCCACACCGACCTGCAGCATGGAGGTGGCGAGCACCACATCGAACGGCGCTGCCTCACGGGACGGCGTCTCGCTTCCTGCGGCGCGCGCGGCGGCGAGCGCCGCCTTGCCCGCCCGCGAGTCGAACCGCGGGTCGAAAGGCACCGCCATCTGGTCGAGGGTGCTGGTGATGTCGGCGCTGGCGATGCGAGAGGTCAGCTCGGCCGTGTTGAGCTGGCCGAAATCGGTGCCGGTACGTCGCGGCAGCAGCGACCACGGCCTGCCCTTCGACAACGCCGTCTGCACGTCGTCGGCCATATAGCGCGCCATACCGGCGAGCTCACGGGTGGCGCTGAAGTAGCCCACCAGCGTCATGTACGGGTCGGCGGCACGACCCGACCGGTTCAGCAACTCCTGTCCGCCGGCCATCAGCACCTCGGCGATGCGGATCTCCGCCGTGGTCAGGCGCACTCCAGTCGTGCTGATGCCCAGGTACCGCCGTCCCGGAGAGTCGTCCGTGACGGGCTTCTCCTGGGAGAAGAACGTGCTGCCGGCGTCGAGTACCTGCGGAGGGAAAATGGTGATGTCGCGGCCGTAGAGAGCCCGCACCTGATCGGACGCGTTGCGCGCCGTGGCCGTCGAGGCGACCAGCAGCGGCATGACAGGCCGGCCCTCGGCGTCTCGCCAGGCGCAGAACACGTCGATACCGACTTCGAAAAGGCCGACCGTCGTACCGAGCGCACCGGTGATCAGGTGCAGCTCGTCCTGGATGATCAGATCCGGCGGTCGCAGCCGGCCGACCGGGCGCACCGACGCCGCGGGCAGCCCGTCCTTGGCCGGATGCCGCCCGTTCTCGGTCAGGTCGCACGGCAGGTAGTCCGGGTGCACATAGCCGTGCCGGGCACACCGGCGCGAGACGTAGCCGAACAGGGCGGCGGCCTCGCCCTCGCGTGCCAGTCGCGCGAACTTGTCGACCGTCGCGATCACGAACGCGGGCGCGAGCCGGTAGATCTCCTCGTCCACGGTCAGCACGGGCAGCCCCTCGGCCACCTCGCCGCCTTCGGCGAAGGGGCAAGCCGCGAGCTCGTCACCGCAGTACACGTGCACGCGCCGGGTGGCCTCGATCGCCTTGACCTCCCTGGCACCGATCTTGCTGCCGCACCAGGGGCACCGCTGGATCTGCAGCACCGTCAGCCGGTAGGACCTGGCGCCGTTCACGTTCAGCAGTTGCTTGGCTGCCTCGTCGTAGCGCTTGGGGCTGACATCCGTACCGACCCACAGCCCGATCCGGAACGGCTCGGTGCCCCAGGTCTCCTCGTCCCTGCGCCGCTCGATCTCCGCCGCGCACACCAGCGCCGTCGCGCGCTGGAACTGCTGGGCGGTGAGCAGCCGCAGGGTGTAGCGCATCAGGACCGCGACGCCCGACATGCCGTCGAGCGCCGCCCCGTCAGCCGTCATGACTGCGCCCTGCCTGCGCCGGATGGCGAAGGTGAATGCGGCCAGACCGAGATACGCCTCCGTCTTGCCACCACCGGTCGGGAAGAACAACAGCTGCGCCTGAGCCAGCTCGCCGGAGCGCTTCTCAGCGGCGGGGTTCGTCAGCAGCGGCAGCTGCATGAGGATGAAGGCCAGCTGGAACGTGCGCCACGAGTGCGCCTTAGCGCCCTCGGCGTCGAGGATCGCGGTACGCGCCTCCTTGATGGACTCGCGCGGCGTGTTCGCGCGCCGCGCGGCCACCTGCGACTGGATGCGCTGCTCGGCCATCACCTGGTTCATGAACTGGAAGCAGCGCAGCGCCTCCGGATCCACGAGCAGGTGATCGAGGCCGTCGATAAGCTGCTGCTGCACCCGGCGAGCGTCACCGACCGCCTCAAGGCCTTCGGAGCGCAGATGATCCGGCAGAGCCTCAGCGCGTTGCTGCTCGCCGTCGAGCCAGGCGGTGTATCCGGAGACGATCGGCGTCAGGCCGGCCCGCAGCTCGTCGACACTCGCCTTGGCAAGCAACGTCATGTCCAGAAGCGCCGCACCGATCTCCTGCGCGTCGGTCTGCGGCGTCTGGCAGGTGGGCAGCCACGTCGTCCACACCGAACTGGCGCGACGCGCTCCCGGCGCAACCTGCCAGTCGACCGAGCAGGTGCGCCCGGCGGCGAACTCGAGCCGGTCGCGGTACTGCAGGTTGAGGCGGCGCACCTCGTCGTTCGGCTCGCGGCGGGTATCGGTCAGCGCGTCGTAGACCGGCAGGAAGACCTCCGCGCCGCCGGCGTTCACGGTCAGCTTGGTCTGATAGAGCCACGCCTCGACGGGGATCCGGCGCGGCGTCTCCCGGTCGTTGCACAGCGCGATCTCAATCAGGCGGTAGCCGGCCGCCTCGTCATCGTGTCGATCGATGCGGAGAACGACCTTGTCCTTCAACGGGAACTCGCTCGTGCCGCCGGAGGCGAGGTCGGCGACCGGGATTGGAGTGTCGATCTCGACCGGGGTCCGCTTGTACGAACGCTGGCGCGAACTCTCGTCTTCGCTCTTGATTGGTGTGTAGACGCCCCACGACGCGGTGACGGTGAATGACTCCAGGTCGCAGGGGATTTGACAGCGCAGACCCATCGACGCCGGGATCATCAAACCCCGCTGTTGTGGCAGGTCCTCGGAAGAGTCGGCGCCGTCGCTGGAATCCGCGTCGGCGAACGAGTCGTCCACTGCGGTCAGCGGGACTCCGCGCCCGTCGAGTGCGTCGACGGCGTCGCCGATGTCAGCGGTGGAGGCGCCGTTCCCATCGTCGTCTGAATCGCCATTGCCGTCAGTGGTCGCGGCGGACTTCGGATCATCCTTGCTTGCGGTCAGCTTGTACGGTGCGATCCGTCCGACGAGGTAGGCGGCATCCGGTGAAGCGGTGATTACTTCCTCAGGACCGTTCGCCGGGCCCAGAAGCTCGCGTTCGAGGATATCGACGAGGTTCTCACGCGCCGTCCAGGATCGGGAATCGGGCGTCAGTTTCAGCCGGTACTCCTTCGCAGGAGGCTGCGAGGGCTGCTGCGGCCGCGGTTCAGTGGTAGGCGCGCTCACTCGTCGTCACCTTCGATCGAGTCGGAGTCCTCGTCCTCGGAGTCGAGAGCTGGAAGCGCCTCGCCCTGGAGCGCGGTGCGACGATGGTTCTCATCCAGCAGTAGGTCGAGAATCCTGACTTGCGCTTCAGGGCTAACAGTCCAACGGCGCATCTGGCGATATGTATTGAAGCCGTGGTCGAGCGGAACATCGGACCAACCGTAGGCGTCCATGACGACGCGATCGAGCTCAACATGGATCTCGCGCAGGCGCGCAACGTCGGAATCGGACGAGTCGGTTTCCGGGTCGTTGACCAGATTGTAGAGCTTGGTCAGACCGAGACCGCGACGCACCATAATTTCGCGCCGCTCTAACTCGAGTATCTTTCCAATCTCTTCGAGCGGTTCTGTAGCCGGTGGCCTAGGAAACGTTTCATAAGCCACGCTTGGTGAATAGCTCGGATCTACTCGGTTCGTGGTGCTGTAACGAGCTACCCACAACCAGTGAGCCGATGAAGATAACGCGCCTTGCTCTGCGTACGAATCAGTAGCAACTATAATTACCTTATGGCTATAGACTGGGCCAGCCGGGACGCGCCGGGGAATAATTGTGGACGACACTTCTGCGAAAACCAGAAACTCGCGAAGCCGGCTTGTCGCGCGCCTCATTCCCTGGGCAGTTGATTCAAACCTCCACCATTGCTCTCTCAATTGACGCGTAGAACTATTTTGACGTTGCCTGCGAACTGTATTTGCGAGACGGTCGAAGGGGGCTTCGAACCCTTCAGCCTCCGCCCTTGTCATGCCACTAAAGTCAATCACCATTCGCTGTGCGTGTAGTTCTACCATATCATTGATGTCATCGCCCGTGAAATATGGCAGCACCACGCGGCCAATGGACGGGTTTGCCGAAATCCAGCTTGAGGCAATTCTCTTTTCAATAACAAAACCCGCTCCACGTAGCTTGCAACCAAGGAAGGCCCGCGCCCTGTTGCTACTTAGACGATTGGGCTCGCTGAAAGCTGTACCCGTGGGTTCTAACAGACTTGAAATAGCCCCTACCGGCTGCTCATCTAATACGCGAACTGCTGCGGCACCCAAACGTCGTTTCGTTGCCCAGACAAGAGCGAACTCAAGAGATACAGCTCCTCCGGGCCACGGCCTGCTTCTCGCCGCTCGATACACCTCTAATCCGTTTTCAATCATCGAGGCCAGGCCGACCTTTCTACTGTCGCCCTGGGCAATAGAGTTAGTACCGATTAGGGCAAGACATCCATCCGAGCAGACAAGCTGATGTGCTCTCAAGAAGAAGTAAACTACGAGATCGGCTTTTCCGCTTCTGCCTTCTGCGGTATGCCAAATTGCCCAGTCGCGAATCCGAGAGCTAAGCGCAGGAGTGATCTTAGTCGAAGTCAAAAACGGTGGATTTCCGATGATAGCGTCAAAGCCACCACGCTCCATAACGTCAGGCACAACCAGGATCCAGTGCAGCGGCTTCCAGCGCTCGTAGTCAGTCTCGACAGTTGGCGTCAGCCCGGCCTTCAGAATCCCGTCCAACATTGAACGGTCCGGCTCGCTGCCGTCCGCTGGATAGGCCATCCCGACTGCGATGCGCAGGTTTTCGTACGCCTCGTTCAGCGCTTTGCCCGGCTTCCCGCCGAACCTGAGTCCTGTCGCGATCACGCCGTCCGCGACATCTGCCAACTGCCTCGTCAGTTCCTGGTACTCCCGCCACTGCCTGCCCTTCGTCGCCGCAGAGCGCTGCGGGTCGTCGTCGTTGACCTCCGAGGCCAGCGCCTTTCTCAACCTCGACGCGCGCCGCAGCACGTCGTCGACATCCAGTTGCCTGACCATGACCGACCCGGTGCCGATGTCGAACAGCGCGTCGGCCGCAGCCTTCTTCGGCGTGATGTGCAATGCACGCAACTGCTCCGGATCGGTCAGCCCCAGCAGCGAGTTTCCGTGTAGCACCTTGTCGTCGACGAAGGAGAACGGCAGCTTGGGGTCGAGTGAGACGAGCCAGAGCGACAGTTTGCACATTTCCACGGCCATCGCGTTGATGTCCGCGCCGTACAGGCAGTGCGCCACGACCTCTCTTATCGCGTGCACGTACAGGTCGTGTGAGCTGCCGCGAGCCACATCGTCCCGTCGCCATGCTTCCACGAGCCGCGCCGCGAGGAACCTTGCCGCCGCGACAAGGAAGGCGCCGGAGCCGCAGGCGATGTCCGCAACCTTTAGGTCCAGAATCTCTTCGGGCGAGACGAGCCGCCACGCATCCTGGTCCGCGGTTTGGTGCGGACCAGGGTTGTAGACCAGCGGTTCGAGCGCATACTGGACGACTTCCTCGGCGAGCTTGCGCGGCGTGTAGTGGGCGCCAGCCGTCGCGCGCGACGGCGTCTCCACGACGAGGACCCCGCCCGGCTCGACGACGACCGGTCGGTCGCGCAGGTCGCGTCGGATGATCCCGATGAACGGACGCAGACGGTCGCGCAGCTCCTCGTCCCCGGGCGCGACCCGCCGAAGTGCGCGCTCTGCGTCCGTAGCGTCCGCGCCTGTGCGGATCGCTTTGGCCAGCGCGGCCTTCGATGGTGCCTTGGCCGCCGGCTGGTGCTCTTTGACCCAGGCGAGAACGTCATCAGCGAGCTTGCCCGAATCGTCGCCGCGCCGCTCGGCCATCTCCTCGAACACGTCGAGAGGGATCTCTGGTTCCTCGCCAGATTTTCCGATCAACCCGAGGACGACGCCCGTCTCGCGCGTGACCTCCGCGCTCGAGTAGCCGAGTAGGCCTTCGTAGATGTAGCCGATCTGCTCGACGTCGACGTCGCGGAACGAGATGCGCCGCGCCGGTTCGCCGCGCAACTGCGCCATCTGCACCGATTCGAGGACTGCGAGCATGACCCGGTCGCTGACCGTGATCGACAGAGTGCCGCGCGGGCTGCGCGCGGTCAGGAACGGAAACCGCTCCGGGTCGAACAGGGATCCGCCGTAGGAGGGCAGCCGCAGGTCCTCAAACGACGCGCCGCGCGCGAGTGCATGGGAGGTGGCGAGCAGCCTGTGCCACGTCAGGTGTGTGCCGTCGAGCGCCTCGCTTCCCTGCTCCTCGCGGGTGCGCTGGTCGAGGACATCGAGTTCGTCGCTGATGCCGTAGCCCGCAGCGAACAGCCGGGTCTGCGGCAACAGCCCGCGTTCCTCCGCGAATAGCAGGAACACCACCCGCATCATCACCGTCACGGCCGCGTCGTAGACCACGGACCGGTCCTTGGGCAACGGGTCGGGCTCGCCGCGCCGCACGGCGTCGAGGGCGGCCTCCGACAGTGCCTGCACCAATAGCTCGACCGCCCGGCGCACCTGCACTCCGAGCGCTTCGGTGATCTCCTCGGCCGCCGCGACCGACTCGCCGAACAATGCGGTGAGCCGGTCTTCGGGCTTACCTCCGCGCAAGCGGCGCAGCCGGAGCAGTTCAATGAACGCGTCGCGGGTCTGCGGCTCTTCGATCCACGTTTGCGCGTCGATGATCCCGGATGCGGCCATCGTTTCTGTGCGGGCGCTGACAATCGCCCACCAGCGGCCGTCGGTCACGACACCGATCGTCTCGGTCAGTTTGGCGTGCCGCAGCAGTTCTTCCATACGGTCGATCGGGCTGGTCGCCCATCCGTCGTCGAGCGGATCGCGCAGCGATTCCACCGGGTCGACGACGAGCACGAGCGCCCCGATGTTCCCGGCGTGCACGAGTGCTCCGGTCGGCCGGACGGTCACGACGTGGCTGGGTGAGTGCACACCGCCGGCCACGGGCGCGAGCGCGGCGTCGCCCAGGTCGCTCGTATACCTATCGCCCCAGCCGAGCACGTCGCGGAGCACACGTTCGACCCATGTGTCGCGCGCCTCGCGGTATCGATCCAGGGCGGCTTGGTCGTCGCGGCGTAGGTCCCAGTCCTCCCACGCCTTCTCGAATGAGGGCCTGGCTGCCTTGAGCAGCGCCACCTGGTCCGCAGCGAGGCGCGGCATCCCCTGCGGCCACACCCGTTTGAGTGCGGGGATCGCGAGGAACGGCCCGTCGGTGTCCACCAGTTCGAGCCATGCCCGGTGCTGGTCCGCCGCGGACGGCGCGCCCGCGCGGCGCCGGTTCTGTGCGCCTCGCCTCATGACAGCACCTTTCCGGATTCGATCAGGCCGCGTTCGGCGTCGGCTGGAGTGAGCGCGAAGACGACGGCTGCGGCCGACACGTGCGGCTTGATGTCGGTGTAGCGTTCGTCGATCGCGGCGATCTCGCGCTGTTCCTCCTCATGCAGGCTTTCGAGCCGGTCATCCATACCGGCCAGGTCCCTGCGCCGCTGCCGCTGCTGGTCGTCGGTGAAAAGCATCTCGTCCTGCTTGCTGATCTCCGCAGCCAGCCGGTCGCGCGACTCTGTCAAGTTCCTGCGGAACGCGGCGAAGATCTCGCGTGCGCGTTCGATGTCGGCGGCGCGGCGCGCCCTGAGTTCTTCGGTCACCCGCTCCTGGTGTGTCTCGGCCCGGCGCGTGACCGCGCTGAGCAGGCGGGTGCGCAGGCGCGAGCCGTCCGCGTTCCACAGTTGCGCGAGCTGCGCGCGGGTGCGTTGATCGGCAGGAAGCAAGCGCTCGGCGTCGAGGGCCTCGTCGAGCACGGCCTCGACTTTGGCCTCCGCCATCGCCTGGCCGCGCAGCCGCACGCCGGTGAGGAAGACCTCTTCGTGCAGCCGCAGTCCGCCGCGGCCGACGAGCACGAGCCTGGAGATCGCGGCGACGCACGATTCCGGCGCATCCTCGATGACGACCGCCGTCACCCGCTGCACCGGGGACTCGACACTGAACAGCGCGCTGCGCAGCAGCCTGGCCGAGCGCTGCATGAGCGCGTGTCCGAGGTGGACGTACACCAGGTCGGTTCGGCCCTGCGCGGCCTTGTCGTCGAACGTGATCGGGCGCGGGACGCCTGGGTGCAGGCGGGTATCGAGACCTTCGAGGGCGTGCTGCCAGGATGGGCCGAGTGCGGGGACCTCGAAGACTCTCGCGTCTGTGCGGTCGTCGCCGATCTCGTTCAGCGGGGGCTGCGCGGTCAAGGTGAGTGCAGCGTCCACGACGCGGCGTGCGTTCTCCGGGGTCAGGTGCATGGCCAGCTTGCGCTGATCGTAGGTGCTGGACAGTTCCGTGAGCCGCCGGTTGAGCTCCATGCTGCCCGCCAAAGCCCGGGTGATGATCGCATCGCCACTGTCCCGGTCCGCCGCGGAGGGTTTCTTGCGCCGCGCAGTCTTGTCGGGGCTGAAGTGCTCTTGCAGTTCCGCGTCGATGACCTGGTTGACCGAACCCAAGTCCTGCGCCACCGCGCCTACCTTCTCGGCGATCCGGCGCAGAAAGTCCATGTCGGCCGCGTATGTCGCGGAACTCGCCACCGGCGCGAAGTGATAGATCTCCGGGGTCTGCTGCTGGCCGTAGCGGTCGATGCGGCCGATGCGCTGCTCCAGGCGCGAGGGGTTGAACGGGACGTCGAAGTTCACCAGCCGGTGGCAGTGCGTCTGCAGGTCGATGCCCTCCCCGGCCGAGTCGGTCGCCACCAGCACCCGCACCTTCTCCTCGGCCGGGTCCTCGGTGAACCGGGCGCGGATCTCCTCGCGCTCCTCGGTCGGTGTCGAGCCCTGGATCACCGAGAGCACCTCGCCGTAGCCGCGCTGGGTGAGCACGTCGGCGATCCAGTCGAGCGTCGCGGCGTACTCGGTGAACACTACGACACGCTCGTTGGACCAGTGCTTTCCGTCCGGCCGGCAGACCGCGTCGAGGAACTCGATCAGCGCCTCGAGCTTCGAGTCCGGCTTGTGCTCGTACCGGCGCCCCCACTCGACCAGAGACCTGATCTCCTCGGGTGAGGCGGCCACCAGCGGATCGGAGCCCTTGCTCAGCTGCAGCGCGGTGAACTCGGGCTGGTCGACGTGGCCTTCCTCCTCGTCCGACTGTCGGCTGCCAAGGACTTCTTGGTAGTACTCGTCGTCGTCATCCGGGAGGTCTGGCAGCCGCCCGGTCGCGGCCGCTGCCTCGTAGAGCTCGAGAGTGCGGGCGAAGGACCACGGACTGGACAGGAACCGCTTTTTGAGCAGCATCGCCACGATATCGCCCGAGCGCTTCTTGCCGTTGGCGCGGGCGCTGTCCGCGAGCAGGCGCTCGAGCAGAGCGAACCTGCGCTGCTCATCCTCGTTGGGGGTGAACGGGATCGTCTGGAGCCGTCGTGTCGGGAAACCCTTGTCCTTCAGCTCGGTCTTGAGCCGACGGACCGTGACCTCGCGCAGCGCCTGCTCGTTCAGGATCGCGCCGCGCTTGAACCGGCGGCCGTCGATCATCTCCATGAGCGCCGTGAACGACTCCTGGTAGCCGTTGTGGGGCGTGGCGCTCAGGAACAGGCGGTGTTCGCACCTTTCGGCCAGCTCCCGCGTGGCCAGCGTGCGCTGGCTGTCGATGGCGTAGCCACGGCGGCCGTCCGGCGAGCTGGGGCTGGCCGGGGCGACGTGGTGTGCCTCGTCGACCACGAGTACGTCAAACGCGAAGCGCCGCGCGGTGGCCGTGTCGCGGGCGTCGGCGTACACGGCGCGCAGCAGACGCTGCGCGCGCACCGTCGGCAGCCAGGACATGCTCACGATGACGCGCGGGAAGAGCCGAAACGGATTCGCGTTCAGCCCGTGGGCGCGCCGCACCTGCGCCATCAGGTCACTGTTGACGATCACGAAGTCGAGGCCGAACTTCTCGCGCATCTCGTCCTGCCACTTCAGCGCCAGGCTCGGCGGACAGACGATGACCACCGAACGCGCCCGGTGCCGCAGCAGCAGCTCCTGCACAACCAGACCCGCCTCGATCGTCTTGCCCAGGCCGACGTCGTCGGCGAGCAGCAGGTTCGTGCGCGCGGACTGCAGCGCCCGGCGCAGCGGCTCAAGCTGATATGCCTCAACGTTCGCGCCGCTGCGGAACGGCGCCTGGTACGAGTCAGCGTCAGCGGAAGTCACGGCCCCCCAGCGCACGGCGTCCACGAACGCCGCAAGCGTGCTCGGGTCGTCGAAGCCGTCTGCGGCGATCGTCTCCGGTAGCCCCTGGTCAGGCGCCACCGTGTGCCCGACTTCCAGCTCCCAGACCACCGCGAGCTCCTCGCCCAGGCGGTCCTCCGCCAGGGATTGCAGGCTGACCACGTGCGAGAGCCGAGCGGTCCCCTCGTCGGCGGGGCTGCGCGGCAAACCCTGCTCGCGCACGTCGGTCACCGCCCACGTCGCACCCCGTACATCGACCACCTGCCCGGGCTCGGGCAGCGGAGGCAGTCCGGCGGCCCCCCGGGTCGGGCCGGACTCCGGCGTCGAGCGCTGCTCCGTGGTCACTGTCATCCCGCAATCCTTCCGCCGCCGGCCGCTCCATCCTCCCCATGTTTTTCGATTTTCGCAAGTTCGGTGCTATGATCGCTTCATGCCGAGCGCCTCCGACCGCGTCCGCGACCTGATTCAGGCGTCGGGGCTGAGCCAGCGCGACTTCGCCCTGCGGATCGGGCTCGACGATTCAAAGCTCTCCAAATCCCTCGGCGGCACCCGGCGCTTCTCCTCGCTCGACCTCGCGCGCATCGCGGAACTGTGCGAGGTCACCGTCGACTGGCTGATCACCGGCGAGGAGCCGCCGCTTGCGCTCGCCGCGCGAACCACCGGGGGCAGCGCCGGCGCCGCGATCAAGGCAGCCAAGCGGTACAGCACTCTTCGATCGGACATCACTGCTCTGGGCTATCCCCAACCCTGGCGCACGCCGACGGCACGAATCAACGGCGGCACGTGGGCAGCTCAGGGCGAACAGCTCGCAAAGGCGGCTTCCGCGGAGGTCACCCAGGCAGGCCGCACGCTCGACGAGGCCGACCTGCCGAAACTGATCGAGCACGTCTTCGGCGCGGACGTGGCGGTCGCCGAACTCGGCGCCGACTTTGACGGCCTCGCCGTCTCCTCGCCCGAGGTCAAGCTCATCGTGCTGTCCACCAGCCACGTTCCGGCCCGTCAGCGCTTCACGCTCGCTCACGAGCTCGCCCATCTAATCGCCGACGACGACCAGGGCGTGCACCTGGACCGGGACGTGTACGACAAGGTGCAGTCGAGGGATCCGACCGAGCAGCGCGCCAACGCCTTCGCCGCGGCGTTCCTGATGCCGGCCGAACGGCTGACCCGAGCCGTCGACACCGGCGGATTCGGAGAGACGGACTTCGCCGCTCTCGCCTGCGAGCTCGCGGTCTCACCCTCAGCGCTGGCGATCAGGCTGTTGAAGCTCCGCCTGATCGACGCAGGCACCTGCGATCGCTTCAAGGCGGTCAGCGCTGCAAAGGCGGCCACCCTTGCCGGACGCGGGGAGGAGCTCTCTCGTCGCACGGCGGCGGCCGCCATCCCGCGGGCGCCGGGCCTGCTCGTCCGCGACACGTACGCCGCGTACGAGGCGGGGCGCTCGACGTTGCGCCCCTACGCCGCGCTCATAGACGTCGAGGTCGAGGACCTGCGCGACGCCCTGGAGTCGGGGAGCGAGGTCCACGGCGGAAAGTGAGCGTCTTCTTCTTCCCGGACAACACCGTCCTGTGCAACTTCGCGGCCGTCGGCCGCCTCGACCTGTTGGCCGGGGTGCTCGACGGGCGCGGCAGGTGGACGGCGGCGGTGGCCTACGAGGCGAGCCGTTCAGCACACCACCATCCCACCCTCGCGGATCTGCCCACTGCCGGCTGGCTGGGCGAGCCGATCGAGGTCACCGAGGACGCGGACATCCAGCAGGTCAACCTCGTGCGCCGCGCCGTGTTCGGCGGCACCGACGATCTGCCGCTCAAGCATCTCGGCGAGGCGGAGACCTGCCACATCATCCTTCATTGGGAGCAGTTCAACGGCTCCTGGTGGATCAGCGACGATCGCGAAGCCCTGATATACGCCAGAGGTCGCGGCATCACCACGCGCGAGACGCTCGACATGGTGGCGGCCGCGACCGTAGCCGGCGCGATCACCGCCCAGGACGGCTTCGACCTGCTGCAGAAGATGGTGGACGCGGACCGGCACCTGCGGCTTCCCACCCGGCCATCCGATCTTCTGCTGTAGCGAGGTTCCATCGGGGGTGCACTCGAGAACCGAGCTCATCGGGCCCGTCTCGCTTGTGAGAGACATTCCGGAGTTGATCCGCGGAAGCGACGAGCTTTTGCGCACGGCGCCTTCGCCGCGGTGGTCGTGATCTGGCCGCCACCGTCTGCGCGGAAGGCTGATTCGCGGGGAGGTCCGACGCCTCATCGAGCCGAGGTCGTGGCGCTAGGCTTCGAGCTCCGACTGCAGGATGAGCGCCCTGCGGTGGCCGACAGTGACGAGCTCGTCGAGCATCCGCTGCAGTGTGGGTCGATGATCACCGATTGCCGACGGGTGGGTGAACACGTATCTCAGCCATGCGACTACTAATCGCGACTCCGCCTTGATCCGCACAGGATCGGTGCCGAGCACGAGTAGCGTTGCCCGGGTGGCTTCCGGCTCCTCGAGCCACCCGCCGCGATTGATGGTGTCGATCAGGCGGTCTGCGAGGTGCGGGCAGCTCTCATACGAGCGCACCCACCTCCAGATGAGTACGCCGGTTCTTTCTGTCGGCCACGGCGCGTCCTCAGGTGGCAGCGGAAGCAGTGCGGCGTCGAGGGCCTCGATGTCTTCCTCCTGCGGGCGGCGGCCGTCGATCGTGACGATCTGCCGGTCCTCAGGCAGCAGCGCGTTCATGACCGAGGGCCACACACCCTCCAGCGCGCTCACGCGTTCCGTAGTAGTGGCCAGTCCGACCATAGCGGTCAACAGCCCAGAAAGTTGCTCCGCGACGGGCGCGAAGGCTCGCAGGTACCGGCTCAGGTGACCTTGATCGCCGTCGAGGATCCGTTGAGCGCTGTACTGATCTATGGCGTTTCGCCACGCGAAGCGCTGTTCGAAGCGTTCGCGGGCGTACTCGATGGGCCAACGCACCGTGTCGTAGGTTGTCAGTGCTTCGAGCAGGTCCCTGGCCTGCCGACCGTGAGGGCACTCGGATCGCGCCGCGGCGGCAAGGCCTGTGATCGCCGGGCTGACCAGGCCGAACTCGAGGCGGATCGCATCATCGACGATCGCGTCCGGCAGCGGCTCAAGGAGCCTGACCGGCTGGCGGATACGGGCACCAGGGTGCCGCGGCCCCAGTCCGCTGGTGGCGAGCATGCCGCGTAGGGCTGCCAGGGCCGTGTCGTGGTTCGGGCAGTCTTTTTCACACGGAACGCTCCAGGTCGGCGCCAGTGCACGCGCGAGGCGTTGACGCACCTCGATGAACATGCTCCCGGCGAGAGTGACGAGAGCCTCGGTCAGTGTGTCGGCCTCGACTCCGGTGCGCTGCTGGATGTGCGGGTGAAGCAGGAGCCACGGCAGCCCGACGGCCGCGGACCGGTCGGCGCCCATTTCCCAAAGCTGCTCTGGGGTGTCACCGAATGCACGTGGCAGTTGGGGTTCGGGGTCCGCGGCATCGAGTAGCGTCCTGGCAGCCCAGGTGAGGTCTTCGTCGGCGATCTGCTCGCCTCGTGCGGGCGCGATGAGCAGTGCTGCCGCGACGGCCGCGGCGCAATCTCGAACCAACCGGGTCTCTTCCGTGGCGGTGACCGAGGTGAGTTGGCCGAGTGCCGTGGTCATGGTGCGGTGCATCTCGGCGGCTGTGGTCCCGTCGGTGCTGCAGTTGCCGTACTCGATTGCCTGCGCGGTCACGGCCGTGATCTCAATATAGGCGGCGGCGTGGCGCCCACCCGCTGCGGCGAGACCTTCGGCGACCTCCGGGTTGATGCTGGGTCGGATCGCGATTCTGCCGTCGGGCTCGTGGTTTGTCGTGTATGTGGCGCCGTCGAGGATCGCCGCCCACTTGCGGGTGATCATCTCGTTCACTGTCGTGTCGGGCTGAGGGTATGTGATGCCTGCGTCGGGTTGCTCCAGTGAGAGTTGGGGCAACCCGCAAGGGCCCTCCAGTTCTGAACCGTAGGAGATCAGTACTCGCCCGACGTGCTGGAGGGCGAGGCGCTGTGCCTCGTCGCTGGCCAGTGTCAGATCCAGGGCGACCGACTCGATGTCCTGGTCGATGCGCGGCGCCTCGGGTACGTGAAGGGTGGGCAGGGAGCCGGGGCGTGTCCGCAGCGTCTCCAACTGCCACACCAGCGGGTGGGCGAGAAACGGGTGGAGCAGTTCGCCGTGCTGTTCGAGCACGCCGACGAGGAGGGAGAAGGCGACGGCGACCAGGCCCAGGCTTCCTCCGGCGTCGAGGATATCGTCGATGACCTGCTGCGGCGGGTCGTCGTGGGCGATACGTTCCGCGCCCCAGGCGCGTAGGGCCATGAGCGCCGAGAAGGCGGGGTAGTCGCCGATCCCGCGACCGCGATACCAGGTCCATACGTTGGTCGTTCCGCGGTAGGTGCGCGAGGTAGGCCAGTGTGCGAGGGCAAGGTTGAGTCGAAGCTCTCGATCGTGCCCACGGCTTTCGGCACGGATGCGGGCATCGGTGGCCGCATCCACGACGGCGGCCACCAGCCGCAGGCCGCCCGGCGGATCTGCGGCGAGCAAGGCCGCGAACGGACCGTAGTCCGGGTGTGCGAGCGGTCCGCCGCGGTGGGGCAGATGCTCGCGCACACCGGATTCGTCGCCGCCCCAGCCGCGCCGCGGTGGAACACCATTGACTGAGGCGCGGCTCGCCGATGCCTCGTCGCGCTCCAGGTCGCAGCGAAGGTAATAGCCTGCGGAAAGGCGTAGCAGCAGTGCGGGCCGATGGCGTGCCATGGCTTGCGCTGCGAGCGGCAGTTCGATCGCATGGGCTGTCTCGAAGGCTGAGGTGTTCGTAGACTCGATCAGGAACCTCTCGGCGGCCTCGTTCAGGTGGGCGGCGAGAAGGCCCAGCGACTCCGCCGTTCCGCGCAGCCGGTTGTCCCACGACCGCCCGCTCCAGGCGATCATGGCTGAGGGGAGATTCGAGGCGGAGGGCAGCAATCTGCGCGTTTCGGCTTCTGGCGTTTGCGCGAGCGCCCGCAGGTGGTCACGTACGAGTGTCGTGGCGGCTTCGCGGTGGGCGGAAGGCAATCGCGACCCGAGCTCGGCGAGGAAGCCGACGATCGGGGCGGACAAGGCTGCATCGAACCTCGGTGTGGTTACGCCGATAGTCAGCGCCTGCCGTTTGGTGACCTCTATCAGCTGGCCGAGTCCCTCGCCGTCATGCTCGAGCAGAGCAGGACGCAGCGCACGCAGGGCCTGTTCCACGGGGCCGAGATTGACCAGCGCCTCGTAGGGTACCGCGGTCCAGCGTGGCCCGTCTCGTTCGGTGAGCGTTTCGGCATAGCTCAGCAGGTCGCCCCATTCGGCGGTGAGTGCGGCTGGGGAGGAGGCCATGGCGGCTGACAGGCGCTGCTGGATCCACAGTCGGATCGCGCGCAGGATCCGGCGCGGCTCAGTGGCCGATGCGACCAGCGCTCGCCCGTCGCGGGAGGCAAGGCGCGTGCTCACGGCGTAGTCGGCCAGCACGTCGTGTGCTAGACGGTAGTCGGTGCGTTCTCGTGCGAGGACGTCGTCGCTGGTCAGGCCTTGCCGGGCCTCGCCGTCGGTACCGCGAAGCTGTGACGCGGTAGTTCCCGTGAGGATGGTGTCAGCCATCGTGAGGTAGATGTCGGCGCGGTCATCGGGGGCGCCGCGGCCGGGCAGTAAGCCCTCGCCCAGGCGCACGATGCGCTCGAATACCAGGTCCGCCACGTCCTCCTCGGCCAGGACCGTGGCGGGCAGAGGTGACTGCTGGCTTGCGCGCACCAGGAGGTCGACCAGGTACGGCCGTCGCAGAAGCCTGCGGGGGCGCGGGTGTCGATCCAGCGGACGCAGCGCCGGGAACTGTCCGATCAGCTGGCGGACGTCGCTGTCGGTCAGGTCCCCGACGGGTAGCTTCGCCGGAGAGCGGCCGTATTCGGAGGCGATGATGTCGGCGACGGCTGAGGCTGCTTCGTCTCGCGCGGTGGCCATCAGGTGCCAGGCGAAGCCTTGCTCGTTGCGGGGAACGGTCTGCAGGACGCTGCGCAGGAGGGCGCCGCCGTCGGTCAGGCACTGTTCTGCGCCGTCGATCAGGACCAGCAGCGGCCCGGTGGTCGGTGCGCTGGCCAGTGTTTCTCCGAGGTGGATATGCAGCTCGCCCTCGATATCGGCGAGCGTTCTCCAGTTGCGTTCGGTCAGTGACAGGGCCAGTACGCACGCGCCCGTCTCTCGTGCGTGGCGGGCCGCACGGCGGGCGAGCGCGCTCTTGCCCACCCCAGCCCTGCCGGAGAGTACGACCGCCGTCTGCTCGGCGAGCGCGGTGGCCACCATCTGCGTATCATCGGCCCGCTCAAGGTGCACGGCGCCGGCTACGGTGTCGCGGGTTCGGTCGAGAAATTCACGCGTCCATGCGCCAAGGGATTCGAGTTCGAGTGCGTGGCGGGGGTCGCCGCGAAGCCGTACTCGACTGGCCGCCAGGGCTGCGCGCAGTGCGGGGACGTCGAATCCCCCGGTGCGCGGCCCGCGCGTCGCCGCGAAGCTCGCAAGGCTCTGGAACAGCTTCTCGGCACCGTCCGCTGGGGCTGGGGGCACGAGATCGCCGAGCCGGTTAAGCGCGTCGCGATGATCCCGTCCGCCGTCGTCGACATCCGTGACCCACACGACCATCGCGCCTGCGATCAGGTACGTGAGTTCGTCGGCCTCGTCCCCGGAGACCGGCGAGCCCTGCGCGGCGGACACGTCGATGATCGTGTCTCGCAGGTTGACCCACCGCTCTCGTACCGCATCCTCCACCTCCTCCGCCCGCGACATCATCCGGATCGCCGGCGCGGACTCACGCTGCGCACCGACCCAACGCGTCAGCTCCTCAAGATCAGCGAGCGTGTTGACGGGCTTGGGTGCGGCCAGCCCGAGCCGGTGGTGCCGCCGCGCCACGCCCTCACGATCCGCGCCGACGACCTTCAAGCACTGCGTGACCACCGAGATCCACTCGCGGTTTTTCCGCGTCGGCGAGATGGTGCGCTTGACCTGGAACTCGACGATAAGCGTCGTGCCACTTTCGTCCGCCGCGCGCGCGATGACGTCGTCGAGGTACAGGCCGGCGTTGCGCTGCTGCAGATCGACGTGTGTGATCGGAACGTTCAGACCCGGCACCCGGTCCCCGCGCAGGAGCGCGGCCAGTGCCAGGGCGGCGAGCCGGTACTCGTAGATCGTCCCCGCGCCCCCTGTGGAGAGACCTGATACCACCGACTCCGCCGTCATATGACTGCCCCTCCCGACCTGTGGCCTAGCCGCGTTCTACTCTCACAGTCTCGCCCCTGACCGGCACACCTCGGCGATTATTGGCGAGTTCTGCCAGTATGTCGTGATCGGGCGCGTCCCTCGCTTATAGGGTGTCGGCGCGGGGTGACGATCCCCGCCGACGGACCCTAATCCGGTCTCGTTGAACCGATGATCGCGGCGTGGCATCGTGGGTGAGCGCCTATTGGCTCGGGTCGAGCAGACCTTGTGCCGGGTTGACCTTCAAGGTCTCGTCGACGTACCGGTAGAGGACCTTGGAGCCGGGGGTGAATCCGGCGTGCCGGGCGACGTGCAGCGGGTCGGCGCCGGAGGCGAAAGCTGCGGTGACGAATCCGCGGCGGGTGGAGTGCGCGCTGACCTGCCGCGGAACGTTCGTTCCGTCCTTTTTGACACGCACATCCACTCCGGCGGCGGCCGCGCGCTTGCGGATGACGCGGTAGATGGTCTGCTGGGTGATCCGGCCATCATCCACCGTGCGAGCGCGGGCGGGGCTGCCGGCTGCGGCGCCGATCCGGCCGCGGTTGTCCAGGCGCGGGAACAGGGCCGCGCCGGTGTAGCCACGGCGGGCGAGCTCGAGCTGCCAGCGGCGCACCGCGGTGACCGGGCAGTAGCGCACATCCTGGCTACGTGGCACGTCCACGGAGTCCTCCTTCATCCCGGAAGAGTTCGTCTTCGACAGCCGCACGCGCACGCGCAGCACTTCACCGTCGGCCTCCTCCGGCTCGGTCAGGTCGTTGGCGTTCACGGCGGCGATCTCGGCGCCGCGCCGGCCCATCGCGAACCCGAGCAGGATCAGGGCCTTGTCGCGCATGCCGACCAGGGTGTTCTGCTCGATCTTGTCGACCATGGCGCGCACATCCACCGGCAGCAGCGGCGCGGCGCGCTTCGTACCGGGGTCCGCCAGCGGGTCGAGCGCCACCGCCCGGGACCGCGCGGCGATCGCCTTGCGCGCCAGCACGGTGGATGGGGCGACCGGGTCCTCCCCCGGATCGACGCCGTGCAGGCGCAGTCCGGCCAGGCGCTCAGTCTCGGCGGCCACCCACAGGTGCGTAAGGGCCATGAGCGAGCCGAGGTGGGATTCGAGGGTAGAGACCTTCAGTCCCTGGTCGTGGCCGAGGTAGTCGAGGTAGGCGGCGAGCATCGCTGCGGTAGGCGGCATCGGAGTCGCATAGCCGTTCGCCGCGCACCAGATCTCGTAGCGGGCCCAGCGCGAAGCCCAGGCCCGGCGGGTGGGGCGGGACGGCCTCGGCGAGCCGGGCCGCGGCCTCCGGCGGGAGCTGGTGGTCTCGTGCGTTGCGGCCGGAGGATCTCGCCCGCCCGGCCGGGATAACCGCTTCGCTGGGCGGAGCGAGGGTTAGCGGCTGCTCGCCGCGGGCGACGGCCTCAGCCTTCAGGTCCTTCAGCGGTTCCAATCGAGGGGTCCTCTTCCGTGACAGGTGTGTCTGATATGTGAACAGTATCAGACACACCCAATCCGGCTTCGGCGGTGGCGCGGAGCGCCGTCGGCCCGGAATGGCTTCGCGGAGAGGGCTTCTGACGGCGCATCCGGAACGGCCCACGACACCTGCCTGCGCTCCAGAGGGCTCCTGGCGAAGCGTCAGGTCGCCGCAGGTGGTGGCTCCGTTCACGACAAGCTGGAGTGCAGGACACCGTTATGCGGGGACAGGGACGCCCTCATGCAGGCTCGAAGGTGCTGTGACCTGGGCGATGTCCACTCGCGCAGGTCTTGGGGGACATTCCGATGCAGGTTCGAGGGCACCCGCATGACGCTGCGGCGCGGCATCTGAGCGTCAAAGCACTCTGACCTGCAGCGGGACACTTCGTGCAGGCTCCGCAGGGACACCGTAATGCAGGTTCGCAACTCGCCCCCTTGCGCCGGGCAACGGCGCTCCCGCAACTCAACCCCACATAACCGGGATTATGTGGGGTTGCGGAAGCGGATGTGCGGGACGGTTTTCGTGACCTTTATTGGATTGTTGATACCGGTAATTCGATAAATGTTGAGGATGGGGCGGGGAAGTGCCACGAGAGACGCGCGGTGGGTGCGTTGTTGGCGCCTGACGCCGGAAAATCCGCGGGCGGCAGCTTGCGCAGGCGCGGGTGCGGTGTCGCTGTGCGGTCAGGGGCAGGCGGATAGAACCGCGTCGGCGACGTCGCTGAGGTGGCGGGCGCCGCGGTGGCCGGACTCGAGGCGGTCGGTGAGGTAGGCGAACGCGAGGTCGCGGGTGGGGTCCGCCCAGGCGATGCAGCAGTTGCTGCCGTTGTGGCCGAACGTGAGAGGGCTGCTGGTGCGGCCCATGGGGCGGCTGGGGTGCGGGGCGGGGACGGGGCCGCCGAGCTGGAAGGCGTGGGACCAGCGGATCGGCAGCCTGATGACCTTGTCGATCTCGTCGTTTGCGGTGGAGGGTTCGCGGGCGGCGGCGAGGGTGTCTGCGGTCAGGATGCGGGCGCCGTCGAGTTCGCCGCCGGCGAGCAGGGCCTGGTAGAAGCGGGCCAGGTCGCGGGCGGTGGTGGAGATTCCGGCGGAGGGGATGGCCGCCTCGCGCAGGGTTCTCGTGTTGACGGCGAGGGCGGTGGCGTATGCGAGCGGGTCGCCGCCGCGGACGGGGACGTGGCGCGGCCAGTGCCCGGGACGTAGGCCCAGCGCGGTGTCGGTCAGGCCCAGCGGCTCGAGGAACGTGGCACGCAGTACGTCCGGCAGTTGTTGGTTCGTGATGCGGCGCACGAGTTCGCCGAGGATCGCTCCGTAAGTGATGACGTGGTAGGCGGGAGTGCGGCCCGGCGGGTGGGTCGGGCGGGCGGCCTCCAGGGCGCGTACGGTGCGCTCCGAGTCCGCCATGGCGAGCATGTCGAGGGCCGGGTTGCGGGCGAAGGGGACGCCGGAGCGGTGCTGGAGCACGTGGCGGATGGTGATGCCGCCCTTACCGTGGGCGGCGAACTCGGGCCAGTGGGCGGCGACCGGGTCGTCGAGCGCGAGGCGGCCGTCCTGCGCGAGGCGGTGCACGAGCAGCGCGGTGAAGGGCTTGCTCGCGGAGAAGATCCAGAACAGTGCGTCGGGGGCGCACCGGTAGGCGCGGTCGAGTACGACGTGGCCGTGGTGCAGCACGCACAGCTGGGCGGCGCCGCCTCGGGCCCGCACGAGATCGACCGCGTGGGCGAGCCGGCCGGGGTCGGCTCCCGTGGCACGTGGCATGGACTCGGTCCAGTCGATCACGCGGACCCCGGGGTGGGGGTGGAGGTGGGGGCGGGGTCGTGGTGCGTGGTTTGGGCGGCGGTCGCGGTGGCAGCGGTGGGCGGGAGGGAGGGGGCCGGTAGGCCGGTTTCGCGCAGGGTGAGGTTCAAGCGGCCCCGGGTCAGTCCGGTGGCCGGGTCGGCAGTGCCGGGCAGGACCCTGGGTACGCCGTGGAAGGCATATCGGGAGGGGCCGCCGAACACGAACAGGTCGCCGGAGGCAAGCTCGACGTCGGTGTAGGGCTTGGCGCGGGTCGCGGTGTTGCCGAAGCGGAACACGCAGGTGTCGCCGACGCTCAGGGAGACCACGGGCGTGCCGACGCGTTCGTCCTTGTCCTGGTGCATGCCCATGCGGGCGTCGCCGTCGTAGTAGTTGATCAGGGTCGTGTCGGGGGTGTAGACGCGGGCGGCGGCGGGGTCGTGGTAGGCGTCTGCGACGGCGCTGCGGCTCAATCCGATCAGCCAGCCGGGCAGCGGCGCGGGCCGGGCGCCGTTCACGTCGGCGGCGGTGGCCGTGTAGCGGTAGGGCTGCCAGTGCCAGCCCAGGCAGACGGTCTGAACGGACATCACGCCGCCGCCGGGCAGGCGCGTATGGCGGATCGGGACGGGGCCGAGGGACCAGGCGCGGCAGTCCTCGACGATGCGCTGCTGGTCGGCGAGCGAGAGCCAGCCCGGGATGTGGACGGCTCCGGGGGCGATCTCGGTGCGGGAGCGGGGAAGCGGAAACAGGGAGGTCACGGGCGGTCCGTCGGGGCGGGCGAGGTTGGACGGCGGGCGGCGTGTCGGTCCCAGAGGTAGTGCATGGCGTAGGACCGCCACGGGCGCCAGGTGTCAGGGCTCGGTGATGCGCCGTCTGCGGTGCGGGCGGCGGAGAGGACGGGGTCGTCGTCGAGCAGGACGTCCGGGTCGCCCAGCGCGCGCATGCGGATGTATCCGGCGGCCCACGGGGTCAGGCCCGGGACGGCGCGCAGGGCCTGCTCGGCGGCGTCCCGGTCGGCGCCGACGTCCAGGCGCACCGTGCCGTCGGCCAGCGCGCGGGCCAGGGCGCGGGCGGCGGGGGCGATGTCCGCGTCGGCGAGGGCCTGCGGGGTGGGGAACAGGTGCGTCAGGCCGCCGCGCGGGGTCGGCAACGGGTCGCCGTAGTCGGTGACCAGGGCGTGGATCTGGCGACGGGCAGAGTCGTCGGGCAGCTGTGCGCTCGTGCTGGTCAGGGCGGTGACCAGGGCCAGCTCGGCCGGGTCGGCGGCGCCGGGGGCGCGCAGGCCCGGCGCGGCGGCGCACAGCGGTGCCAGCAGCGGGTCGTCGGCGAAGGACTCGGCGACGGCGTACGGGTCGGCGTCCAGGTCGAACAGGCGGCGGACCCGTCCGATGGCGGCGGTGAAGTCGCGCAGGTCGTCCAAGTCGAGCACGCAGTCGAGCCAGCTGGCGCCGCCGGGCCGCTCGTTGACCTGGGCGATGCCGGCGCCGTGGGTCAACCGCAGGGTGCGGCGGTAGACGCGGCGGCCGGGCGCGCCGGTGATCTCTTCGACGCCCGCGACGGCGTGGCACTGGAGGTAGTCGAACACCTGGGCGGAGGCGTAGGTGCCGCGGTAGGCCAGGCGCAGGGGGATGCCTCCGGACGGCGGGGCGGACGGGGGAGAGGGGGCGGGGTTCTGGGGGCGCTCGGGGGTGGCAACGGGGGTGGAGGTGGGGTTCTGGGCAGGTTCGAGGGCTGAGGCGGGTGCGGCGAGGACGGAGGTGGGCGGTGTGGCAGGGGCGTGGCGGCGCAGCTGGGTGGGGGTGGCGGCGTAGACCTCGCGGATCGTGTCGTTGAACTGGCGGATGCTGGCGAATCCGGCGGCGAACGCGATGTCGGCGGCGGACAGGCCGGTGGTCTGCAGCAGCACCCGGGCGGCGTGGGCGCGCTGGGCGCGGGCCAGCGCGAGGGGTCCGGCGCCGACCTCCGCGACCAGTTGCCGCTGCACCTGCCGGGCGCTGTAGCCCAGCCGCCGGGCCAGTCCCGGCACGCCCTCTTCGTCGACGACTCCGTCGCTGATCAGCCGCATCGCCCGGCCGACCATGTCGGCGCGCGCGTTCCAGGCCGCGGAGCCGGGCACGGCGTCGGGGCGGCAGCGGCGGCAGGCCCGGTACCCGGCGGCCTGCGCGGCGGCGGCGCTGGGGTAGAAGCTGACGTTCTCGCGCTTGGGGGTGGTGGCCGGGCAGCTGGGGCGGCAGTAGATGCCGGTGGTCGACACGGCGAAGAAGAACTCGCCGTCGAAGCGGGCGTCGCGGCTGCGCACCGCCTCGTAGCGGCCTTCAGTCGTCGGCGGTGTCGGTGACGCTGTCGGCATCGTGGCGGGCGTCGCGGTCGTGGTCACGGTTCCAGTGTGCGCGCCACGGGAGACGGGTGATGGCGGTTTTCGGACATCGCGATGGGGCGGCCGTCGGACAACTCCGCGGGAACGGTCACCGTTGAAGCGTCGACCGGGCGGTGTGGGTGGCGAAGCGGGAGCGGCTCAGGCGCTCGCGCAGGTCGGCCAGGTCCGCTTCGGGGGCCTCGACGCGAAACGGGCGAATGTCGCTTCCGGGGTGAGACTGCGCTGTGTTCACGGTGAGCATGCTGGGGCGCACTTGCGGTCAAGAACTGTCCGCAAGGGGTGCGAGAATCCCGGCATGTTGGAAACCTCGGCGCGGCTGCTGCGCCTGCTGTCGCTGCTTCAGATCCACCGGGACTGGTCGGGCGCGGACCTGGCCGGCCGCCTCGGGGTGACGCCGCGCACGGTGCGGCGCGACGTGGACAAGCTGCGCTCGCTCGGGTATCCGGTGCACGCGTCGACGGGCACGGCCGGGGGCTACCGGCTGGGCGCCGGGGCCGCGCTGCCGCCGCTGCTGCTGGACGACGAGGAGGCGGTGGCGGTCGCGATCGGGCTGCGCTCGGCGGCGCTGGGGTCGGTGGAGGGGATCGCGGAGGCGTCGGTGCGGGCGCTGGCCAAGATCGACCAGGTGCTGCCGTCGCGGCTGCGGAGCCGGGTGGAGGCGCTGCGGGCGGTCACGGTGACGGTGGACTCGCGTGCGACGAAGGTGTCGGCGGACGCGCTGACGCTGCTCGCGGCCGCGTGCCGGGACCGGGAGCGGGTGCGGTTCGAGTACACGGCGCGGGCGGGGCAGGACAGCGCGCGGGAGGCGGAGCCGTACCGGCTGGTGCACACCGGGCGGCGCTGGTACCTGGTCGCCTATGACCTGCAGCGCGCGGACTGGCGCACGTTCCGGGTGGACCGGATGCGGCTGAAGACGCCGGCCGGGCCCCGGTTCGCCCCGCGCGAGGAGCCGGACAAGGACACCGCCGGGTGGACCGCGCGGCGGCTCGCGGTCGACCAGCACCCGTACCGGGCACGCATCACGATGTTCGCCTCGGCGCAGACGGTGGCGGACCGGATCCCGCCGGAGTACGGGCTGGTCGAGCCGGTCGACGCCGACTCGTGCACGCTGATGGTGGGCGGGGACCGGCTGGACGTCATGGCGCTGTACGTGGCGTTGGTGGGGGTCGAGTTCCGGGTGCACGAGCCGCCGGAGCTGGTCGAGCAGGTGCGGGCGACGGCGGCGCGGATGGCGCGCGCGGCGGGCGCGGAAACGGGCGGGGACGTCGACGGCGGCGGCGGGCGGGTCCCGGCGGAACCGGGTGCTGTGGACGCGGGCGGCGGCGCGTAGCGCGGCCGGGGCGCGCCTGGTGGGCTAGCGTGGCGCAGGCGCCTTCGCGACGCTGCCGAGAATCCGGCCCAGGGGAGACCACATGCAGTCCGGGAAGGACGCGCAGTTGCCGCCGGTGCTGCTCGTGACGGGCGTGTCCGGCAGCGGCAAGACCACCGTCGGCTCGCTGCTGGCCGGGCAGCTGGGCTGGACCTACGCCGAGGCCGACGCGTTCCACCCGCCGGCGAACATAGCCAAGATGCACGCCGGGCACCCGCTCACCGACGCCGACCGGGTCCCGTGGCTCGACGCGATCGGCGCCTGGATCGACAAGACCACCGCCGAGGGGCGCCCGGCCGTAGTGACCTGCTCGGCGCTCAAGCGCTCCTACCGCGAGCGGCTGCGCGCGGGCCGTCCCAACGTCACCGTGATCTACCTGGACGCCGACCCGGACACCGTGCGCACCCGCCTGGCCGCCCGGGAGGGCCACTTCTTCCCGGCCGAGCTGCTGGCCAGCCAGTTCAGGGATCTCGAGCCGCCGGCGCCGCAGGAGCACATCGAGCACGTGCGGGTCGGCCTGGACGTGACGGGCGCGCAGATCGTGCAGCGGCTGCTGGACGAGCACGGCGCCGCCTGGCGGGCCGGGGCGGGCACGGCCTAGACGCCTGCCCGGTGCCGTCACACTCCGACGCCGGTGCGCAGCCACGTATCGGCGCGTTCGCGCCAGGCCAGCGCGGCGAGCCGGGCGAGGGTGAAGGCGGCCACCACCCACCACAGCCCGGTCAGCGCGTCGGGCGAGGTGGCCGGCACCGCGGCGCGCAGCACGGCGAGCCCGGCGAGGAACACCGCGGTGCACCCGACCGACGCCCAGGCCAGGAAGGCCGCGTCGTCGGCGCCGATGAGCACCCCGTCCAGCACGAACACGACCCCGGCGACCGGCTGGATCAGCGCCGCGACCGCGAGCACCGGCATCAGGGCCGCGCGCACCGCGGTGTCGCCGGTGAACAGGGGCACGTACAGCGGCCGGGCGGCCAGCAGCACGATCCCCGTCCCGACGCCGAACACCGCGCCCCAGCGCACCATCAGCCGCACGGTGCCGCGCACCCGCTCGGGGCGGCCGGCGCCCAGGTCCCGGCCGACCAGCGCCTGCGCGGCGATCGCCAGGGCGTCCAGGGCGAGGGCGAGGGTGAGCCAGAGGTTGGTGGCGATGGTGTGCGCCGCCAGGGCGACGGTGCCGAACGATCCGGCGGCCCAGACCGCGGCCAGCAGGTACACCCGCAGGGCGGCGGTGCGCAGCAGCAGCGCGGTGTTGGCGCCGAGAGAGCGGCGGATCGCGGCGGGGTCCGGGCGCAGCCTCACCCCGCCGGCGCGCGCCGCGCGGGCGATGACGGCCACGTACACGGCGGCCATCGCGCACTGCACTGTCACGGTGCCCAGCGCCGACCCGGCGATGCCCAGGCCCGCGGGGTAGACCAGCGCCCAGTTCGCGGCGGTGTTCACGACGGCGGCGAGCGCGGCGACGAGCAGCGGGGTGCGGGTGTCCTGCAGACCGCGCAGCAGCCCGGTGGCAGCGAGCACGGCGAGCATCCCGGGAAGGCCCGCGCAGCTGATGCGCAGGTAGGTCGCGGCGTAGGGCCGGGCGGCGGGGGTCGCGCCGAGCAGGTGCACCAGCGCGGGGGCGAAGGCGGCGCCGACGGCGGCCAGCACGAGGCCGAGGGCCGCGGCCAGGTATATGCCGTCCACGCCGCGGGCCAGGGCCGCGCGCCGGTCGCCCGCGCCGAGCAGCCGGGCGACCTGGGCGGTGGTGCCGTAGGCGAGGAAGACGCAGACGTTGACCAGGGTATTGAGGGCCGCGGCGGCGGTGCCGAGCCCGGCCAGGGGGGAAGCGCCGAGGTGGCCGACGATCGCGGAGTCGGCGAGCAGGAACAGCGGTTCGGCGATCAGGGCGCCGAGGGCGGGCAGGGCGAGGGCGAGGATCTCGCGGGCGTGCGCGCCGCCGCCGGGCCGGTCGCCCAGGTGCGCGGGGCCGGGGTCGGCGGACGCGGTCACTGAAGGATCATGCCACGGGCGGTGCGCGGGGCCACCCGTGCGAGTCGATCCGGTGGACGGGGGGCGCGCCGTGTCGGGGTTATCTGGCAAGCTTCGGGGTGCGCCGACGACCGCCCGCGACGCCAGGAGACCCCCGTGACCGCTGCCGCCGCCGACGACCTGATATCGCGTCACCGCGCCGCACCCCCGTCCCAGCCCTCTGCCAGCGCGCACGCGGGTCAGGGCCCTGCCGTCGCGCCGCCCGGCGCCGCCGCGTACGCGGCGGCGAACGGGGCGGGGGCCAACGGCGCTGCCGCGAGCGCTGTGGCGAACCACGCCGACGCGGGCTACGAATTCGCACACGCAGACGGGTACGTTCACGCCCCGGGCTCCCCAGCCGGGACGTACCGGCCGCCGACGGCGGCCACGGCCGGCGAGCTTGCCGCGCGGGCCCGGGCGATGGAGCCGACCGGGCAGGTCGAGCCGCTGGGTTCCGCGTGGCTCGCGGTCACCGTCGTGATCGGGATCATGGCCGCGCTGATCGCCCTGGGCGGCATGGTCCTGTCGTTCCGTGCGGTGTCGGTCGAGATGGTGCCCGCGTTCGGTGCCCGGTGGGCGTGGCTGGTGCCGATCGTGGTGGACCTGACCGTGTTCGTGTTCTCCGGCGTCGACCTGGTGCTCGCCCGCCTGGACATGGGCCATCCGCTGGCGCGGTGGACGGTGTACGGCGCGACGTTCGGCACGGTGTGGCTGAACTACTCCGCCGGGGGCTCGGCGGCCGGGCGGGTCGCGCACGTGCTGATGCCCAGCATCTGGGTCGTGTTCGTCGAGCTGATGCGGCACGTGGTGCGCCGCCAGGTGAACCTGTCCACCGCCTCGCACCGCGAGCCGATCCCGGCCGCGCGCTGGCTGCTGTCGCCCTGGCCGACGCTCAAGCTGTGGCGGCGGATGGTGCTGTGGCGCATCAACTCCTACCCGCGCGCCCTGGACCAGGAGAAGATGCGGCTCGGGGCGATCGCGACCGCCCGGGAGATGTACGGGCGGTTCTGGCGCGTGCGCATCAGCCCGCTCACGCGCCTGCAGATCAACCTCGGCGAGGTCGGCGCCGGAGATCTGCGCCCCGACCTCTACGCCCAGCCTTCGCGGCCCGCGCAGGCAGCGACCGCCCCGGCGTCCGCCGGTCCCGCGCTGCCGCCGCAGGCAGCGCCGTATGCCGCACCCGCCCCGCCGTACCCCGCCGCGGCCCCAACCGTGCAGGCCGCGGCGGCACCGGTCCCGCAGGCGCAGCCGCAGGCCGCGGCTCCCGCCGCGCCACCGGCACCTCAGGCGCCACCGGCCGCACCGCCGGCGTCCCCGGCTGCGGGTACGGTGCCGGGTCAGCGGCGCGGCGCCCACGGGCGGGAGCCGGCCATGTTCGCCTCCCAGCCGCTGCCGGGTCCCGCCACCTCCGGCCCCGTCCAGCCGAGTGGGCGTGCGGCGGGTCCGGCGCTGGCCGCGGCCCTGGCCGCCACGCAGACCGTGTCCCCTCCGGCGGCCCCCGCGAACCTCCAGCCGCCGGCCGCCGACGCCTCCGCGCTCCCCGCGCCCGGCAACGGCGTGCGGCAGGACCCCCCGCACGTCGAGTTCCAGGCCCCGCCCCCGATGCCGCCGCTGCCGCGCCGCAGCGTGCGCGAGAGCGAGCTGCTGACGGCCGCCCGGGAGGTCGAGCGGTGGCGCGGCCAGCCCTCGGCCACCCGCATCAGCCGCGAACTGGGCATCGGCATGCCGCTCGCCAGCTCCCTGGCCAACGCGCTGCGCGAGGAGGAGGGCCCCGGCGAGTGACCGGCGGCTGACGCGCGAAACAGGCTGTTCACAAGCACGGCATTAGCGCGGCGTCGGAAACCCGGCCCGCCGCTGCTACCGTAGAAGGAGCCGTTCATCCCGGACGGGAGAGTCCCAGGCTCGCCGAACGCCGGCGGGCCCGGGCGCCGAAGGAGCAACTCCTCCCCGGAATCTCTCAGGCCCACGGACCGTACGGGACAGGCGACTCTGGAAAGCGAGGGTGTGGACACACCCTCCACCGACGGTGCAAGCCGGGCGTCCAACCCCGCCGTTTGAGGGGCGGGCGACCCGGTGAAGCTCTCAGGTCCCGTGACAGAGGGGGAGCAGCCGGTACGCGACCGCCGCGCGCCGGACGGGATCCCCTGTGGAGGCACCCATGGCCCACGAGACCGCGCCGCCGCCGCACCCCGGGCCGACGCTGCTCGAACTCGAGCAGGCCGCGCCCTTCGCCGCCCGCCACATCGGCCCGCGCCCCGAGGAGCAGGCCAAGATGCTGGCGCTGCTGGGCTACGGGTCGCTCGACGAACTGGCCGAGGCCGCCGTGCCCGCCACCATCCGGATGACCGAGCGCCTGGGCCTGCCCGCGGCCCGCTCCGAGGCCGAGGTCACCGCCGAGCTGCGCGAGCTGGCCGGACGCAACCGGGTGCTGCGCAACATGATCGGCCTGGGCTACTACGGCACCGTCACCCCGCCGGTCATCCGCCGCAACGTCCTGGAAAGCCCCGCCTGGTACACCGCCTACACCCCCTACCAGCCGGAGATCTCCCAGGGGCGGCTGGAGGCGCTGCTGAACTTCCAGACCGCGGTCGCCGACCTGACCGCTCTGCCCACCGCCAACGCCTCCCTGCTCGACGAGGCCACGGCCGCCGCCGAGGCGATGACCCTGGCCCGCCGCTCCTCCCGCTCGGAAAGCCGCCGCTTCGTCGTCGACACCGACCTGTTCCCGCAGACCCTCGCGGTCCTGCAGACCCGCGCCGAACCCGTCGGCATCGAACTCGTCCCCGCGGACCTGACTGACGCCGACCCGGCCGCCGCGCTGCCCGACGGCGACTTCTTCGGCGTGCTGGTCCAGTACCCCGGCGCGTCCGGCGCGGTGCGCGACCTGCGCCCCGTCATCGAGGCCGCGCACGCCCGCGGCGCCCTGGTCGCGGTCGCCGCCGACCTGCTCGCCCTCACCCTGCTTCAGGCCCCCGGCCAGGCCGGCGCGGACATCGCGGTCGGCACCACCCAGCGCTTCGGCGTGCCGCTCGGCTTCGGCGGCCCGCACGCCGGATACATCGCCGTGCGCGACGGGCTCGCCCGCGCGCTGCCCGGCCGCCTGGTCGGGGTCTCCCGCGACGCCGACGGCAACCCGGCCTACCGGCTCGCGCTGCAGACCCGCGAGCAGCACATCCGGCGGGAGAAGGCCACCAGCAACATCTGTACCGCGCAGGTGCTGCTCGCCGTCGTCGCCGGCATGTACGCGGTCTACCACGGCCCGGACGGGCTGCGCGCGATCGCCCGCCGGGTGCACCGCCACGCCGCCGTGCTGGCCGCGGGCCTGCGCGCCGCCGGCTACCGCATCGCGCACGACGCGTTCTTCGACACCGTCACCGTCCACGCGCCCGGCCGCGCCGCGGAACTGTGGCACGCCGCCCGCCTGGCCGGGGTGAACCTGCGCCTGGCCGGCCCCGACACCATCCAGGTCGCCTGCGACGAGACCACGACCTGGTCCGACCTGCACACCGTGTGGGGCGCGTTCGGCGCCGAAGGCCCGCAGGTGCACCTGCTGGTCGAGGCCACCCCCGACGCGCTGCCCGCCCACCTGCTGCGCACCGGCGAGTTCCTGACGCACCCGGTCTTCCACCGCCACCGCTCCGAGACCGCGATGCTGCGCTACCTGCGGCGCCTCTCGGACCGGGACGTGGCCCTGGACCGCTCGATGATCCCGCTCGGCTCGTGCACCATGAAGCTGAACGGCACCGCCGAGATGGAGCCGATCACCTGGCCGGAGTTCGCCGACCTGCACCCGTTCGCGCCGCTGGAGCAGGCCGGCGGCTACCTGACCCTGATCGGGCAGCTGGAGCGGTGGCTGGCCGAGATCACCGGCTACGACCGGGTCTCCGTGCAGCCCAACGCCGGCTCCCAGGGGGAGCTGGCCGGGCTGCTGGCCGTGCGCGCGTTCCACCGCTCCCAGGGGCAGCCGCAGCGCGACATCTGCCTGATCCCGTCCTCCGCGCACGGCACCAACGCCGCCTCCGCCGTCATGGCCGGGATGCGGGTGGTCGTGGTGGCGTGCCGGGACAACGGCGACGTCGACGTGGACGACCTGCGCGAGAAGATCGCCGCGCACCGCGACGAGCTGGCGGTGCTGATGGTGACCTACCCCTCCACCCACGGGGTGTTCGAGGAGCAGATCACCGACGTGTGCGCCGCGGTGCACGAGGCCGGCGGCCAGGTGTACGTCGACGGCGCGAACCTCAACGCCCTGGTGGGGCTGGCCAAGCCGGGCCTGTTCGGCGCGGACGTGTCCCACCTGAACCTGCACAAGACCTTCTGCATCCCGCACGGCGGCGGCGGCCCCGGCGTCGGACCGGTCGCGGTGCGCGCGCACCTGGCCCCGTTCCTGCCCGGCCACCCGCTGCACCCGGTCGCCGGCCCCCTGCGCGGCGCGGTCCCCGCGCAGGTCGGCCCGGTGTCTGCGGCGCCGTGGGGGTCGGCGGGGATCCTGCCGATCCCGTGGGCGTACATCAGGCTGATGGGCGCCGACGGGCTCAAGCGCGCCACCCAGGTCGCGGTGCTCGCCGCGAACTACGTGGCCGCGCGCCTCGCCCCGCACTACCCGGTGCTCTACGCCGGCCCCAGCGGCCTGGTCGCGCACGAGTGCATCCTGGATCTGAGGGACATCACCCGGGAGACCGGGGTCACCGGGGAGGACGTGGCCAAGCGGCTGATCGATTACGGGTTCCACGCCCCCACGATGTCGTTCCCGGTGGCCGGCACCCTGATGATCGAGCCGACCGAGTCCGAGGACCTGCGCGAGCTCGACCGGTTCTGCGACGCGATGATCGCGATCCGCGGCGAGATCGAGCAGGTCGCGACAGGTGTCTTCGACCGGGAGGACAATCCGCTGCGCCAGGCCCCGCACACCGCCGCCATCCTCGCCGAGATCTGGGAGCACCCCTACGGCCGGGCCACCGCCGTGTTCCCGGCCGGCCCCGCCCAGGCCGCGGACAAGTACTGGCCCCCGGTGCGCCGCGTCGACGGCGCCTACGGCGACCGCAACCTGGTGTGCTCCTGCCCGCCGGTCGAGGACCTGGCCGAGGGCTGAG